>JAKJEI010000009.1 GCA_022705505.1 Patescibacteria group bacterium | reverse complement strand
ATGATAGCTATTATCTCAGACAGTCATGACAATCTCGCTAATTTGGAGGAGTTTCTAAAACAAGCGAAGAAATATAAAGTTGGCACTATTGTTCACTGTGGTGATGTAACTACCCCGGAATGTTTGGAGTGGTTGGTTGAAAATTTTAATGGTGTGATAAAAGTGGTTTGGGGGAATATGGAAATTAGGCCGGAAGAGTTTAAAAATATTGAGGGAAAACATCACCGCTTGGAAATTTTTGATGAAATTGGTCTTTGGGAAACGAAGAGCAAAATTGGCAAACTCAAAATAGCCTTTAGCCATAAACCAGAAAAGGCTGAACGACTGGCAGAAACTGGGCGTTACAGCTATGTTTTTTATGGGCATACGCACAAACCCTGGTTATCAACGACGGAGGAGGGCGTTATTCTCGCTAACCCTGGCACCATTGGTGGGGTCTTTTCTGAACCGACCTATGCTCTCTTGGATTCAACTACGGGTAAATTAGAACTAAAAAAGCTGTTTGTCTAAGCGTTTGAGAGCGCTTGCCGCCCCGGCTTTAATTGACAGGGGTGACTCTTCTTGTTAGTATAAAGAGTGGCTCGTAGAGCCTTATTAGTTTGCTATGGCCAAAAAATCAGTAATTGCCAGATCAAAGAGAGAACCGAAATTTGCCTCCCGTGTGGTTAGGCGCTGTTTTCGGTGCGGTCGAAAAAAGGCATATATGCGGGACTTTGGTCTCTGTCGTATTTGCTTCCGTGAATTGGCTAACGACGGGAAAATTCCCGGTGTTCGTAAGTCATCTTGGTAAATCAAAGCTATGATAACTGATCCAATTTCAGATTTTTTAATTCAGCTAAAAAACGCCAGCCGTGTTGGCAAAGAATCGGTGGTGGTGCCCAGTTCCAAATTAAAGCTAGAAATCGCCAACTTGCTTGAACGCGAGGGTTACCTGAAGAACGTGGCGCAAAAAGGCAAAAAGGTTAAAAAATATTTATACTGCGAAATTGTTTACAATGGCAAAGAGGCCAAGCTAAAAGACGTGTCGCGCGTTTCAAAACCGTCACGACGAATTTATGTTAAGACAGCGGAACTCAAGCCAGTTCGTCAAGGTTATGGTTTGGCGGTAGTTTCTACGCCCCGGGGTGTGATGACCGAAAAAGAAGCTAAACAACAAAAGGTTGGCGGAGAACATCTGTTTAATATTTGGTAGTTTTTTGTTTTTAAATTTTAATCTTTGTATTTTAAATTATTATTATGTCGCGAATAGCCAAACAACCGATAGACTTGCCGCAAGGCACCAACGCCAAACTGGAGAAAGGCGCGGTTTTGGTAACCGGTCCGCTCGGCTCGCTTTCGCGACGTGTGCATTCTGACGTTAGTATTTCGCTGTTGGCGGACAACAAAGTTAAGGTGGAGCCGGCTCACCGTTCCATTTCGGCAGATGCTCTTTCCGGCACTTTTGCTTCTCATGTCAAAAATATGATTGAGGGCGTGACCAAAGGTTATGAGAAGAAATTGTTAATTGAAGGAGTTGGTTTCCGTTTTGCGGTGAATGGCAACAATGTTAAGTTGGATTTGGGCTTTTCTCACCCGGTGATGTTGTCCATCCCGGAAGGTCTAAAAGTGGTCGTGGAAAAAAACCTGATGACGATTTCGGGGATTGATAAAGAATTGGTTGGTGAATTTGCCGCTAAAATCCGTGCTCTCAAAAAGACCGAACCTTATAAGGGTAAAGGCATTAAATATATTGACGAAGTTCCACAACGCAAACAAGGCAAGAAGGCGACAGCTTAGTTTTTGATAAAAGTATGAGAACAATCAGAATAAAAACTAAAGAAGAGAAACGAAAGCGCCGTCAAGCGCGAATTAGAACGAAAATTTCAGGTTCGGCTGTTTGCCCGCGGCTGGCGGTTTTTAAGTCTAATAAACACATGTTTGTTCAATTGATTGATGATGTTGCCGGCAAGACCTTGGTCTCCGCGAGCGACCAAGAGATAAAAACTGAAAAAGGCAAAAAAGTTGATTTTGCCAAAGTGGAAACAAGCAAGGCGATTGGTCGGTTAATTGCGGAAAAAGCCTTGGCCCAAAAAATTAAAGAAGTGAAATTTGACCGCGGTGGTAACCGATTTATGGGTCGAATTAAGGCCATTGCCGACGGCGCTCGTGAAGGTGGTCTTAAATTCTAGATTTAAATAATTTTATGGAAACGACTAAAACGACAACTGGAAATAAGAAAGTCTTTGCTCCTCGCGGCCGTCGCCCGGGACGCCGTTTTGGCGAGAGGGAAAAGCCGGAGTTTGACCAAAAAGTCATCAACGTTCGCCGCGTGGCGCGGGTCATGGCTGGAGGTCGCCGTTTCAGTTTTTCAGTCGTGGTTGTTGCCGGTGACCGTAATGGCCGCGTTGGAGTTGGGATTGGCAAGGCCGGCGACACCTCACAAGCGATAGAAAAAGCTTACAACAAGGCCAAAAAGCAAATGATTAAAGTGGCTTTGACCAGCAACAAATCCATTCCGCATGAAGTGGAGGCCAAGTTCAAATCGGCGCGAATCAGTCTTCGCCCAGCCCCAGGCCGTGGTTTGGTGGCCGGCAGTTCTGTCAGAATTGTGCTTGGTTTGGGCGGTGTCAAAGACGTGAATGCCAAAATTGTTTCTCGCAGCAAGGATAAGTTAAATATTGCCCAAGCGACAATTAAGGCTTTGCAAGAAGTGAGCAAGGGCAAAAAATAAAAAACAACATGCAGATTCAAGATGTAAAACGAAGTACGCCCCAAAAAAAATCTCGCCAGATTGGTCGAGGTGGCAAACGTGGCACGACCGCAGGTCGTGGCACCAAGGGTCAAAAAGCGCGCGCGGGCAGCAAAATTCGCCCCAACCTTCGCGACCAAATAAAGAAGATTCCTAAGTTGCGGGGTTACAAATTTCAGTCTAAGAACGAAAAGCCGACTCCGGTCAATTTGGAAACAATTGAAAAATTGTTTGTCGACGGCGCCAGTGTTAATCCAGCGTCTTTGGCTGAGAAAAAAATTATCAGTCGAAAGGGCGGTCGTTTCCCGCAGGTCAAAGTTTTGGGTGGCGGCACTATTGCCAAGAAGGTTTCCGTTTCTGGTTGCTTGGTTTCCGCGGCGGCGCGTGAGAAAATAGAGAAAGCGGGCGGCAAGATTAATTAATGGGAAAAGGAGAGGCTGACGTTTGTTTCATTTAATAATCCATGTTTGCGACTTTTTTAAACAAATTCAATCTTATTCTGTCGGAACGCAACTTACGCAATCGGATTTTGTTTGTGGTGACCGCCTTGGCCGTGTTTCGTTTGGGGGCGTCAATCCCAATACCGGGCGTTGAAGTTTTTCAATTGGAAAGATTTTTGGCGGAAAACCAATTCCTCGGTTTGTTGAACGTTTTTTCCGGCGGTGGCTTGTCTACCCTCTCCATTTTTATGTTAGGCGTTGGGCCATACATTACCGCTTCAATTATTATGCAACTTCTGACCTTCGTCTTCCCGTCTCTCAAGCAGTTGTTTCACGAAGAAGGTGAAGCTGGACGCCGCAAGGTGGCTCAATACTCACGCCTGCTAACCGTCCCCTTAGCGGTGATTCAAGGTTTGTCTCTGCTTGTTTTGTTGGAAAGGCAAGGTGTTTTGATGAATTTGACAATGTTTGACCGAGTGACAAATATTTTTGTGGTGGTCGCCGGTTCCCTCTTGGTTACTTGGATTGGTGAATTGATCACCGAATTTGGGATTGGCAACGGTGTTTCGTTGTTGATTTTTGCCGGTATCGTGTCGCGTTTTCTGCCGACGTTAATGCAACTATGGTTGACTTTTGATATTGCGCAAGCACCGATGTATTTGGTGTTTGCCTTGATTGCCCTTATCATTGTTGCGGCCGTGGTTTTTGTGACGGAAGCGGAAAGGCCCATTCCGGTAACTTATGCCAAGCGAGTGCGGGGGATGAAGATGTATGGCGGGATGTCTACTTATTTGCCGATTCGGGTTAATAACGCCGGCGTGATGCCAATAATCTTTGCCTTGTCTATTTTGCTTTTTCCCCAGATGATTTTCGGTTTTTTAGCTGGTTATGATAATGAATTTATCAGCAACGTGGCTTCTTTCATCAACTCGCTTTTAAATAACAACTGGCTTTACGCCGGCCTTTACTTCTTGTTGGTGTTTGCCTTCACTTATTTTTACTCGGCAGTAACTTTTGACCCAGAAGCGATTTCTACCAATTTACAAAAAAATGGCGCCTTCATTCCTGGTGTTCGCCCAGGGCGTTCCACGGCCGAATATTTATCTAAGATTTTAACTAGATTGACTTTAATTGGGGCGATTTTCTTGGGTTTTGTCGCGGTGTTGCCAATCTTGTTGCGCAGTTTGACCGGGATTGCTTCTTTGTCGATTGGCGGTACCAGTCTTTTGATTGTTGTTTCGGTGGCGCTTGAGTTTGTTAAACAAGTTGATGCTCAAGTTTCAATGCGAGAATACTAGTCTAAGGCGGATTAAACGCAGATTGCTGCTGATAAAACGCCGACATGATGGATTGTCGAGGCTAGATTTTAGAGGTTGCAATATAATAATCCCTGATACCGCTCTTTGTTAATTTGGCTCCGGGAGTTTTTTGCTTTTCCTCTTAAAATATGCGAAAATTTGAATTATGAACACCTTAAAAACTTTTATTTTCATAGGTCCTTCCGGTTGTGGCAAGGGCACTCAGGTTGAACTTTTAATCAAACATTTGACGCAAACTGGCGATATTTCAACGGAACGGCCGGTGCTTCACTCTGAATCGGGGAAACGTTTCCGCGATTTTGTTAAGCAGGACGATTTTATGGCCGGCAAAACCAAATTAGCGATGGAGCGGGGCGAACGTTTGCCGGACGCTTTGGCGGTCTGGAATTGGACGGGTTATTTAATAGAACATTACACTGGCCGAGAACACTTGATTTTTGACGGCTCCCCACGTTCTTTGCTAGAGGCCAAAGCGTTAGATACGATACTCTCATTTCTAAAACGTGAACGGGCGGTAGTTATTTTCCTTGATGTTTCGGCCGAAGAATCAATTAAGCGTCTTTTGAAGCGTGCTACTGAGCAGGGTCGGGCTGACGATGATTTGGAGGAAATCAAACGACGCTTGGATTGGTTTGAAAAAGATGTGCGCCCGGCGCTTGAATACTATGAAAAAGAATCTGCTCATTTGTTTTTGAAAATAAATGGCGAGCAAAGCCGAGAAAAGATTCACGAAGATATTAAAGCGCGGCTGGCCGAGGCACCAAAGGCGTGATGATTACTTTAAAAACCAAAGAAGAGATAGAAATCTTAAAAGAGGGCGGGCGGCGGTTGGCGGTTATTTTACGTCAAGTGGCCGAGTTAGTTAAACCGGGGACAGAGACTGTTATTCTTGATGACTTGGCGCTGGGGTTGATTCGTCAGGGTGGCGACGACCCGGCCTTTCTTAATTATCGGCCATCCGGTTCACGCTTGGCCTATCCGGCGTCTCTTTGTGTATCGGTGAACGAAGAAATAGTTCATGGGTTGCCAGGAAAAAGAGTTTTGCAAGCAGGTGACATTGTCGGGCTTGATTTGGGGCTAAAGCACAAAGGCCTCTTTACTGATATGGCAGTAACGGTGCCAGTAGGCAAAGTTGGACGTGAAGATCAAAAATTAATCAGGGTTGCGGCTAAGGCGCTAGAGATTGGGATTGGGGCCGTTAAACCGGGCGGACGGGTCGGCGATATTAGCGTAACCATTCAGCGATATGTAGAGAACGAAGGCTTAAACGTAGTGCGCGAACTGGCCGGTCATGGGGTAGGGTATGCGGCGCATGAAGATCCATTTATTCCCAACTACGGACGACCGGGCACCGGCGAAAAACTGAAGCCGGGTATGGTTTTGGCGATTGAGCCGATGGTTACGGCCGGTTCGGGCAAAATTGTTTTGGAAGCTGATGATTTTACTTTTAGCACCAAGGGAGGCGAAAAAAGCGCCCATTTTGAAAAAACTGTGGTTGTTACAGGAAAAGGAGCCTTGGTTTTAACCAAATAATTATAAAGATTATAAGTATTTTAGAAATTGTATCATGCAAAACCCAAAAGAAGAAAAAACTTTTTTGATGATTAAACCGGATGGAGTTCGGAAAGGTTTGGTTGGTGAGATTATCAAGCGTTTAGAACAGCGCGATTTAAAAATCATGGCGCTTGAAATGTTTCAACCGACAGTTGAAAAAATTGATAACCATTATCCCAAGGATGAAAATTGGCGGCGGCGTTTGGGCCAAAAAACTTTGGCTACTTATGAAAAATATGGCTATGACCCGATTGAAGAGCTGGGCACAAACGATGACCTGGTCATCGGGAATAAAGTGCGCGACTGGCTTATTGATTATATGACCTCGGCCCCTTTGGTGCGGATGGTTGTCCAAGGCGTCCACGCGGTCAGCATGGTGCGAAAGATTGTTGGTCCGACTATTCCCTCCACCGCGGAAATGGGCACGATTAGAGGCGATTTTTCGGCCGATTCACCGGCTTTAGCTAACCGCGAGAAGAGAGCGGTTATGAATTTAGTTCACGCTTCAGAAACGGCCGAGGAAGCGGAACACGAAATAAAGCATTGGTTTGGCGATTCGCCGATCTATGATTACAAACGGTTTGGGGTCGATGAATAGGCAGGGATATAAGGGGCTATTTTAGCTCCTGACTTCTCTTTTTGCGACTTTGTTAAATCGTGGATAAATTTTTGATTAAAATCTTATATTCCAATTCTTCGGTCCCGCTTGAAGCCTTTGGTGAATAGACATATAATGAGGTCAGGTTGTTTGGAGAATATTTTCTAGCTTAAAACTTATATTTAGGGAGTCTCATATTCCAACGGGCCGTGGTCAGTTGTTGCGGACACCCACCTAGATTTTTTCTAGGGAATATAACCTCCGAATAACCTCGTAAAACAACCCTTCGGGGTTGTTTTACTTTTTATTAAAATTTGTTGGCGAAGAACCAGAGGAAAAGCATCTATTTTTAAGATTTTGTCGTAATATCGTAATATTGGAGGCAAAATACTGTTGAAATTAAGAAAATAGAGCTTAAATTAAAATTTGTCGCTGGGCCATGAATTTGTTAAAATTAGGGGGTGAAATTCAAAGGTTTTTTTATTTTGAGCCTAATATTGTTTGCCACCATTGCCTTATTGGATTTTTTTGCTTTTAAATATTTTTTGTATTGGCATTTTCGCTGGTTTGATAAACCGATGCATTTTTTAGGCGGTTTCTTGGTGGCTTTAGTGGCGCTGCAACTTTATTTTGTTCTATCAACTAGGCCTCTGACTGGTTGGCGGCTTGTGGCCCTAAGCGTCTTTCCGGCCCTCCTGGTCGGCTGTTTATGGGAACTTTTTGAATTTACCGCCGAAAGGTTTTATTTTTCAGCTATAACCTTAAAGACGTTCGGTATGCTTTATGGTGGTTGGCGGGATGCTTTGCGCGATTTGTTTTTTGACTTGCTTGGTTCGTTGTCGGCGGCCAGTTTATTTATCACTAATTTAATATGGATAAAAAGAAAACCCGTATAGATTTTTTCGGCGGCGCCGAAAGCGTAACCGGCTCAAACTTTTTGGTTACTGACAACAAAACCGATTTAAAAATTTTAATTGATTGTGGTTTATTCCAAGGCCCGTCTGCTTTGGAAGACTTGAATTATGAATCTTTTCCATTTGAACCGGCGCAAATTGACTTTCTTTTAGTAACTCACGCGCACCTAGACCACATTGGCCGAATTCCCAAATTGGTTCGCGACGGTTTTTCTGGCAAAATTTATTCCACGCCGCCGACCAAGGAAATTTCGGAATATAGTTTTTTTGACAGTTTGAATGTCCAAAACAAAAGTGGTGGTGGTGACAAAGATAAAATCTTGTTTAATGAACAAGACATAAAAAAAGCTTTGGCGTTGTGGGAAACGGTTGAATATGATCAATCTTTCAATTTGGGAGAGTATCAAATTGTGGCGAAAGATGCCGGCCATATCCTCGGTTCAACAATGTGGGGGATTTCACGCAACGGACGTTCTTTGATTTTTACCGGCGACCTGGGCAATTCTCCATCTAATCTTCTCAAAGATACCGAACCTCTTGGCCCGGTCAATTATGTGGTGATGGAGAGTGTTTACGGCGACCGCAACCACGAAGGCAAGAAGGCGCGCAGGAGCTTGTTAGAAGACGTAATAGAAGAAACAATGAAAAAGGGCGGCACCTTAATGATTCCGGCTTTTTCCATTGAACGGACGCAACAGATTTTGTATGAGATAGAGGGGATGATGGAGAATTCGCGGATTCCGTTGGTGCCAGTTTTTCTAGACTCTCCTTTCGGTATTGAGGTAACTAGGATTTATAAAAAATACGCCAAATATCTCAACGACGACGTGCGTGATTCAATAGAAAGCGGCAATGAAATTTTTCGTTTCCCGCAATTACAGATGACTCTTAGCACAGAACAATCAAAAGCGATTTTCAACGCTAACCCGCGTAAAATTATCATCGCCGGCTCCGGTATGTCTACTGGCGGTCGAATTTTGCACCATGAAAAACGCTATTTATCAGATCCTAAGAGCACGCTTCTTTTGATTGGATATCAGCAAGTTGGCACTCTGGGACGCTTGATCCAGGATGGCGCAAAAACAATAAAGATTATGGGTGAAGAAATCCCCGTCAATGCCCGAATTGCGGTGATTCACGGCTACTCCTCTCACAAGGATTCCGATCACTTGCTTCACTTTGTGGATGAATCGGCCGATACTTTGGAAAAGGTTTATCTGGCAATGGGCGAACCCAAGTCCGCGCTTTTTTTGGCCCAGCGGATTCGTGATTATTTGGGAATTGACGCGCGGGTACCAAAGGCCGGGGAAAAGGTGGAAATTGACGTTTAGTTTTTATAAAGATAGATGTTAAAATATAGTATAAAAAATGGGGAAAATAGATTACAATGATTCGCGCAACGCGCACCGCCGTATAAAAATTTGCGTCTCGGGAGCGGCTGACACAACTCACTGTGGTGACGGCGCTTTGGATATTGCCAAAGAATTGGGGCGAGAGATTGTTCGTCAGGGAGCGGTAATTGTGACCGGCGCGACAACCGGTTGGCCGTTATGGTCCACAATTGGCGCTAAGGAAGAAGGAGGAACGTCTATTGGTGTTTCGCCGGCCTCTACCGAAAAGGAACATGTGGAGGAGTGGGGTTTGCCGATAGATTATTTGGACGTAATTATTTATACTGGCCAAGGTTTTTCGGGACGAGATATTTTGTTGACCAGAACAACGGATGCCGTTATTTTGGGTTGCGGTCGAATTGGGACAATCCATGAGTTTACGGTCGCGTTTGAAGATGGTAAGCCAGTTGGTATTTTGGAAGGATGTTGGGACACCGACGAAACCTTAAAGACAATCTTGGAACGGGGCCATCGGCCAAACGATAAAATTGTTTTTGATAGCGACCCCAAAAGGTTGGTTGCCAAGATTATTGAAATGGTGGAGGCGGACAAAGAAAGATTGAACAAAGAGGGATTAATGAAGGGGATGCAAAGCCAGGATGGAGCGAAAAGAGGGTAATTTGACTATAAAGTTTTGTCTGCAAACTCACTTGGGCAAAATTTTGCCAAAGTAACCAAAAAACGCCCCTAGGGGCGTTTTTTATTTTGGCTATTTAACACTAGAGACGATTTCCGCGAAAACGGTTGGCTCATTTTCGGCCAGGTCGGCCAACATCTTGCGATTTAAAGCGATATCTTTTTTCTTGAGTAGGCCAATAAATTGGCTGTAAGACAAATCATATTCACCGAGAGCGGCGCCAATCTTGATATTCCACAAACGGCGGAAGTCGTTTTTCTTGTCGCGACGATGGGTGAAAGAATAAACACCGGCCTTGGTGATCGCCACTTTGGCCTCACGTTCTTTGGTGCTGCGGCCAAAACGATAGCCCTTGGCCTTTTTTAGGACATTGCGGCGTCGCTTTTTTGAAATTATTCCTCTTTTAACTCTAACCATAGTTCGTGCTGTTTAAAAGTTTTTAAATTATTTGACTAAGTTTGGCAAATACTTGCCGATCTCTTTGTTCTTGAGGTTAAGTCTGGCCTTGCGTTTGTTGGCAAGTTGCTTTTGGCCACCTTCTTTGGCGTTGAAATGGTCCTGGCCGGGCTTGCGGACAAGTAATTTACCATTCTTGGTAATCTTCATCCTTTTAGTTAAAGATTTGTTGGTTTTGATGCTCATATTTTTATACTAAGTTGGCCTGCCTTTGGGTTGTTTAGAAATCGGCCCCCAAAGGCCGTCTAAAATCTAACCATTTGGCAATCTGGCTAACCAGTCAACTATAGCTTAAAAAGCTTTTTTTGTCCAATTTTTTAGGCAGCTCGGTCGGTTCCCTCGGTTGGGTCTTGCTTTTTGCTTTTTGTTCTTTCCACGATTACGGTCAAACCTTTGGGGCTTTTTTGGGGCGGGTTGGCCAGTTTATATTCTTCGGTAATTAGGTTGAGAATTCGTTGGAGTCTTTCTTTTAGAAAATTAAAATCAAAATATTTGGTCCGACCGGGCAAAAAGAGGTCAATTTTGACGCGATGGCCTTCTTTGAGAAAAGCAGAGACCTTTTTGGCTTTTAGGGCCAAATCATGTTCGCCGGTCCCGATTTTGATTTGAAGGGATTTGGTTTCCGTAGTGTGGCCCTTAGCTTGTTTTTGTTTTTTTTGTTCCAGATACTGGTATTTGCCGTAAGACATAATTCGAGCGACGGGCGGCTGGGCGTTCGGGGAAACTTCTATTAAGTCTAATTCGCGTTCATGGGCAATCTCTATCGCCTTAGAAAAAGGCAAAACACCCAAATTGTTTCCTTCTTCGTCAACGACACGCAATTCAGCGGCTCTTATTTGGTTGTTGATACGGGTGAAATTCTTCAAGTTTATTTATGATTATTGGTTAAATTATAGCAAAAAACACGAAAAAGTAAAATTAAAAACTTAAATTGCAAAATAGTCCTAAAATTCTAATTTTTAAACTTTCCGTTTTCCATTTTCTTTATGTTATTATTAAACCATGGCTAATTTGGTGGAAAACAAAAAAGTCCGCTTGAATTATGAAATTTTGGAAGAATATGAAGCGGGGATGGAGCTTTTGGGGGGCGAGGTCAAGGCGCTCAAGGGCGGACAAGGTTCGTTGGACGGCGCGCGGGTCATAATTCGCGCTGGGGAAGCTTTTTTGTTGGGTTTTCATATCCCGCCTTACCAACCGAACAACGCCACTGGCGCTTATGAACCGGAGCGGACTAGGCGGCTTTTATTGACTCGGAAAGAATTGAAAGAACTGACAGGCCGAGCCGAACAAAAGGGGTTGACAATTGTCCCTATTTCGGTGTATAATAAAAAGAGGTGGTTAAAGGTTAAAATTGCGGTTGTCCGAGGTAAAAAAAAGTTTGATAAACGTGAATCGCTCAAGAAAAAAGAAGCCAAGCGTGACATCGCAAGAGACATCAAGGGCACATTGAAATAATATATAGTATCTACAATGTACTATATACAAAATATATTTTATTATACGGGAGTGTTTGGCTTAGACGAGTAGCCTCTCCTTGGTTTGTATGTGGAGTTTTGGATAACTCCTAAAACTGTCCAAAAACAGTCAAATGCCAAAGCATCTGACACGCAAGGTGTGGCTTCGCCATACTTTGTTCCGGCCTTCGCTTTAGCGTAATTGCCGGTGTCCTCTTAGACCAACCGTCTGATAGGTTTTTGAGGGCAGAATAGCTTTCAGACTGGCTTAGTCGGTTTGTTCCGTCCGACTGGCGAGAAACAGGAAATCGACCAAAATGTTTTTTGTTCATTTAAGAGCATTTTGGTTTAAAACGAATAAATGTTCTAAACATATAGATTGACCAAAGAAAACTATTTGCACGGGGGTTCGATTCCCCCCACTTCCACTGCTACGCTAAAGCTTCGCAGCGCAAGCATGCCTCTTGCTTGTGCAAGAAGCAACAAAATAATCCTCCTACGGAGTAAGGAGGTTATTTGGTTTGAATAGAAGCAGTGGCCCTTCGAAGCTCATAGCGATAGCGGAGAGCGAAGTAAGTCATAGCTTTGTTTAAATTTGGGCGATATAATTTAACCATGTATTACGTCTATATTTTAAAAAGCGAAAAAGATGGCAGTTTATACAAAGGTTCAACGTCTGATATTAAAAAAAGATTGGCTGAACATAATTTGGGTAATTCAAAATATTCATCTTCAAAAAAACCTTTTAGACTTATTTGGTATTGTGCTTTTCCAACAAAGAAACAGGCTTTAGAATTTGAGATTTATATAAAATCTGGTTCTGGTTTCGCTTTTGCCAACAAACATCTGATCTAGTCGCGGGAGATTCCCTTTTGTCATTTACGATCACAAAAAACGGCCTGCGAGAGCGGGTGTTTTAAGTGGGGCGAGCAAACTGTTTTGCTCGCGTGGGGCTCGGGCCAAAATTTTTTTCTTTGTTCTTGGTTTTTTCATGTTGCTAAGTTAAAAAATAAAAAGAAAAAAGTAATGTTTCTTTGGGTTTTCTTTGGGTCAAAGCTTTGCCTAAGACCAGGTCTTGGTTTGGCTTAACTGCTAAAGGAGACGAGCGCTATGTCGATACAACTTTTGATCTCAGCCAAGCCCTTGTTCCAGACCACCACCTCGTTATGTCTTAGGTCTGGTCATGATTGGTCTCTGCCGGTCATGCGAGGCGGCGGTCTTGTTCAGGTCACGAGGACCTGCTGGCGTTGTGGTCAAGTTGATGAGAGGGTGGAATCAGAATATGAGGCGGAAACGCAGGCTTCTTTTCCCTGACTCTCACTGGAAGCGATGTTTGTTCTTCTCGGGTGCCACAGTTTTTCTGTTGGCATCCGATTTTTTTGACCAAATTTTAATTTCTCACAGCGCCAAGGCGGCTCTCGGTAAAATTAATCAATTTGGGGCTGGAAGTGGTTAGAGTTTTTAAATCAGGCTTAGTTTTAAAGCGAAAAAGGGAAAAATGAAGAATGACTATTGCTAATAAGTAGTTAAGTAGTTAAGTTTAATATATAATAAAAGGCATGTTTAAATTAGCCAAACAAGGTTTTACCCTAGTTGAAGTTTTGGTGGTTGTCTCAATCATTTCTTTGTTGTTGGGAACTTTGGTGGTTAATTTAAATAAAGCGAAAGATGCTGCCAAAGAAACTGTTGCTAAGTCCAACGTTAACGAAATGGAAAAATCCTTAGATGCCTACTATCTTGACCATGGTTCTTACCCGAGTGCCCAAGGGGGGACAGAATCAAGCGACATTGGCTGGAGCTTGTCTTTTGTTCAGGCCTTGACCCCCAAATATATCTCTGAATTGCCCGGGGGTCCACAAGATGAGTTTGTTTATACCTATAGTCTTGATTCTAGCGGGCAAAACTATAAGTTTAGTTATCAAAGAAAGGATTCTTCTCAAACGTCAAATCCTTCAGTCCCCACAGACCCTTCTGGCCCTATCGAAAACCCCACAGACCCTACGGACCCAGGAGGGGATCTTGAAGACTCCACTCTTACCGTGGCCGCCAACCCGAGCTCTCAAAATTTTAATGACAGCTTAACTGTTTCTTTGGTCGCTAACCATCCAGACGCCAGTATTTTTTACACGATTGACAATTCTTTGCCATCAAATAATTCCAATCTTTACTCCAATCCGATAGCGATAACTAATTCGGTTATCCTCAAATTTTTTGCGTGGCTTAATAATCAAGAGTCAGCTGTTTACACCGAAACTTACACTAAAACCGAAGCGGCTCCGCCAGTCGCAGTGATAGTGGTGGATGAGCCAAGTATCTATACCCCCGGTTCAAGTGGTTATGCTCCGGATTGGGGGATGCATTTAACCAAGGGCTATGCCCCGTACCCGATTTTCTTTCAGGGTTGGCAATCCACGCCGCGGGAGGATATTGTTAAATACGAATGGGACTTTGGCGATGGCAGCGCCAAATTTTACGGTTTTAATGCCGCCCATGTTTATGAAACACCTGGCAATTACACTGTCAGCTTAAGAGTGTTAAATAGCGCTGGCGTGTGGAGCGGTTATGATTCGATTAATGTAGAAATAATGTCTCGCGCTGGCAAGCGAACTTATTATGTTGATTCACAATTAGGCGACGATAGTAATAGCGGTTTATGCGAGACTCCCGACGGCAAGGGTTGCGGACCATGGAAAACCGCTCAGAAGGCTTTTGCTTCAATGCCTCGGCCGAGTCAATGGAATGCCAATCTTTCCACTTGGATTTATCAGCCCGGGGACCGGATTTTGTTCAAGCGCGGCCAGACCTTTGAAGTGACCAGCAAAACGACGATTGGCAATGGTTATGGCACCGGCGGCTATTATTTTGGCGCTTACGGCTCAGGCGCCAAACCTTTAATCCAATGGAAAGGCGCCAGTAGTGACTTTATGCTTGACTTTGATTTCGGCAGCGGGTATATCGGTTTTGTTGATTTGCAATTTCAATTTTATAATGAAACCACTGGTGTCAAGGGGATTGGCTTGATTTGGGTCAATGAATATTTAAAGAATGTTTTATTTTTACGCGATGATTTTTATAATCCTGATAATGGTGTTTGGAATGTTAGCGGGGTGGAGGAGACTCGACCGGTGTCCGGTCTTTTCATGGTTAATAGCACCGTTCACAATAATGAAACTCACGATACTTCAATGACTCAAATAGCCGCTTTTGGTCTTAATTCGTTGGCAATTCTTAACAGCACCTTTGACCAGGCCGGCAACCACATTGCTTATTTTGGGTATATTGATAAGGCGGTTATTACAAACAGTGTTTTTTCTCGCCCTGCTTTTGGTCGGGCGGCTTTGCGGATCAGCGGTGATAGTTTTCAATTTCCGGCCAACAATATTTATGTTGCTGACAATTATTTTCTTGGTTGGATTGACCCGGTTGCCGACAGTGGCGCTCACAATGGCGGCGGCACCAGGTATAATTACAATTTGGTTAATTTTGGCCCTAATAATACCTCAGAAAAGATGTTGACTGATATTATTTTTGAAAATAATGTTGTCACCAATAGCGAAAGCTTAATGGATATTACCAATGGAGAAAATATTAAGATAAGAAACAACATTTTTGCGACCCCCGATGTCTCTACTGCTCGTAAATTCGCTTTTTCCTCAAGTGTTGGCTGGGAAACCAGGCCCTTAAAAAATGTTGACTTTGTTGGCAACACCTTTGTTTTAAGTGGGAATGTGCCGACCTATGCCTTGAATGGCATTTTACAAATAAATGATTTTGACAAAACCTCTGTTTATGGCGATCGCCATCAGGATGTGAAGATAATGAATAATATTATTTATTCTAATGGTTCGGGGAGAGCTATTTGGTTTGATAAGCTTGATTTTAGTGATTTGGCGGAATTTACTATCAATAACAATATTTATTATTTGGTTAACGCGGTTCAAGATAAATTGATTTTTGTCGGCGATGCTGGTTACACGCTTGGACAATGGAGAACTCAGTCCGGACAAGACGCCAATAGCCAAGCAACGAACCCAAAATTTTTAAATGGCGTAAGCCAAACAACCCATAGTCCTGGAGAACCCTCAAGTTTATCCGCGGGTATTACGGAAGCAAACAATTACAAAAACATGGCGAAAACAGCTGCTGACAGTCCGGCCGTGGACACGGGAGCCAATCTGGGCGCTGGTTTGTATTATGATTTGTTTGGCACCAAACGTCCGCAAGGGGCCGGCTATGATATTGGAGCCTACGAAAGATAAGACACGGCAAATAATGAAAACCTTCTGCGTTGGGGGGGCGTTTTTCCGTGGTTTAAAACTTCTTGGCTTATGAACCAATCCAATATTTATCGGGCCTATCTTTTTTGCGCCCTCTCTTTATTTTTTCTCCGGTTCTTTGAGAAATTCTTTATAATACCAATAGGGGAAAGAAAGGATAAAGATTAAACGATGTAAGTTATCTTTTTTAAACATAACAATTGTCAAAACTAGTGATGGTTCCAATATTTGCATATTTTTGCTAAAATAACAAACTGAGGAGCCAAAGTGAAATTAACCGCGTTTTTTGGCTTTAAATTTTTAAATTGCCGAAAATTTCATTAATCTTAAGAATAATTAGCATAAAAAATAAATAAATGGCTAAAAAAAGAGACAAAGGGGGGCTATCGCTTCTAACTCAGCTTGGAGGGCAGCTGGTGACGGTTATTTTAGTCTTGGTTTTGGTGTCCGTGATTTTTGCGTCATTGGTTTCAGAACGAGAAGAATTGTCTCTCATTCCAATTTCCGAGGTAGCCCAAAAAATAAGCAATGACGAGGTGGAAAAAATTGCTTTACAAGGCGAGGAATTGTTAATTACGCTAAAAACCGGCGAAGAAGAGAAATCAAAAAAAGAACCGGAAGCTTCTCTGTCTGAAAGCTTGGTAAATTACGGTGTTTCGCCGGAAAAGCTGCAAACAGTGCCAATTGAGGTAACAAGTTCCTATGGCTGGAGTTTCTGGTTCTTGACGATCTTTCCAATTGTCTTGCCGATTTTGTTTGTTATTTTTTTGTTTTGGTTGATTTCTCGCCAAATGAAGGGCGCCAGTATGCAAGCCTTTTCATTTGGCCAGTCGCGGGCGCGCTTGATTGACCCCAACGATACTAGCCAACGGGTGACTTTCAAGAATGTGGCCGGTGTGCGCGAGGCCAAAGAAGAACTTTTGGAGATTGTGGATTTTTTGCGTTCGCCTAAAAAGTTTTTGGATATTGGCGCGCGTATTCCCAAAGGCGTTATTTTGGTTGGCGCGCCAGGCACCGGCAAGACCCTTTTGGCTCGCGCGGTGGCCGGTGAGGCCAAGGTCCCATTTATGTATTTGTCAGGCTCGGAATTTGTAGAAATGTTTGTCGGTGTTGGCGCTTCACGTGTGCGAGATTTGTTTAAGATGGCCAAAAAAGTTGCTCCATCTATTATTTTTATAGACGAGATTGATGCTATCGGTCGTCATCGTGGATCGGGCTTGGGTGGTGGAAATGACGAGCGAGAACAAACTCTAAACCAGATTTTGGTGGAAATGGACGGATTTGAACCATCAGAAAAGGTGATAATCATGGCGGCGACTAATCGGCCCGATGTCTTGGATCCGGCCCTGCTTCGTCCGGGACGTTTTGATCGGCGGATAATTTTGGATCAACCAGACAAGCGCGATCGCGAGGAAATCCTATCCATTCACGCTGACAAAAAACCATTGGGCGAAGACGTTGATCTAAAAGTGGTAGCTGAAAGAACCCCAGGTTTTTCTGGTGCTGATCTTTCTAATCTAATGAATGAAGCGGCGATTTTGGCGGCACGTGAAAACAGGCGATCCATCACCCAGTATGATTTATTGCGTTCAGTGGAAAAGGTAATGCTTGGTCCGGAAAGAAAGAGTCATATTTTATCAATGCGTGAAAAAAAGATTACCGCTTATCATGAGGTTGGTCATGCACTCGTCTCATCTTTGTTGGAGTATTCTGATCCGGTGCATAAGGTTTCTATTATTGCTCGTGGCCAGGCGGCCGGTTATACTTTGAAATTACCGTTTGAAGACCGTCGGCTCAAGTCGCGCAATGAATTTCTGGACGATATTGCCGTGTCGCTTGGCGGTTATGTCACCGAAAAATTAATTTTTAACGATGTGACGACCGGCGCCTCTAATGATATCCAAGTGGCAACAGCTTTGGCGCGGGATATGGTGACCAAATATGGCATGAGTGACGAGTTGGGGCCAGTAGCGCTCGATTCTTTCTCACATACCAACTTGAATGCCGGTCTGATTAATGAACGGTCAATTTCCGAAAAAACCTTTTCAGAGATTGACAAGGAAGTATCAAAAATAATGAATGAAGCGAAAAAAAGAGCGGAAGATGTCATTGTCAAACATAAAACCGCGTTGGATAACTTGGCTGATGAACTGATGAAAATGGAAACTTTGGAACGAGAGGATTTTGAAAAATTATTGATTGTTAATGGCATCAAGCCCAAGTCGGAGCCGGAAAAAGAAGTGGAAGTCTTTGCGCCTGATTCGGTCAGGGGAGAATAACTGTAATGAGGATATAAAAGTTACAATTAACAAAACAAAAACCAAGCCGTGGCTTGGTTTTTGTTTTGTTAATTGTAAAGTCTCAACTTACACCTTTGTTTCTTCGTCCTCGTCTTCGTCCTCAGAACTATCGGAGCGATGTTCGCTCTTGCGACCGATTTCCGAATAGAAGTCAAAGTCGTGAGTTTCAGACATTTTTTCATCGCCTTGGCGGTCGGCTTCTTCAACGTCCATTCTGTCTTTTTCTTTGTCTTCGTTTCTATTTTTTGTCATACAAATTTATGGTGTTAGGTTAACGACTAATTAACGATTAATGGGTCGACCTTTGAGTTTGATCAGTCTAAAAAGTCGAGATGAATGCGGCATTAATTTTAAATTATTTTTCACTAACTGTGTTTCTTTGGTAACAAGTTTTGTTTTGGCTGTCACTTTTGCGGCCTTGGCGGCTGATAATCGAAGCGTTTGCTTCAGTCTATTGTCATTAAGCCGGTCTATAGTTATGACGGTTTTCAAAAGTCTAAAAGTCGAAATTACAAAATTTGTAATTAAATTTTTATGGATGAAGAAAGTAACGACGATATTGGTTCGGTCGTCGCGCAACAATATTTAAGCGGGATAAATTATCCGGCCAAAAAAGAAGATTTGGTTAATCATGCCAAAAGTCAAAACGCGCCGCAAGACGTGATTGATACTTTGGAAGACTTGCCGGATCGCGAATATGGCGGTCCGACCGATGTCTCATCGGCGATTGGTGGCGAGTAGCTAATTTAAGTAACTGAGCGAAAAAACCGGCCTGTTGAAAAAGGCCGGTTTTTGTTTTAAAGTGTAAAGGTCGCACGCGTAGCTCAGTTGGTTAGAGCACGGAGCTTATACCTCCGCGGTCCCTGGTTCGAGTCCAGGCGCGTGCACAAAGATAGCGCAAAATTTAAAACTCAAAGCGCAAAACTAAAACATAGAAAAACCACAGTTGAGCTCGAACAGGAAAGGGGTCGGGAAAACACTTGTTTTCCCGTGAAGGAAGGAGCGAGTCTGCGAGTGTTGGAAAACCGTGGGTTTCCAAAGAGTGAGGGATCCAGGCGCGTGCACAAGAAGCAAGTTAAAAGTTATTTACAAGGATAAGATGGATTTAAGTATATATTTAAATTATAATTAAATCAGTAGTTTATTAAAATAAAAAAGCTTTAACCTGATTAAATAATATGGGAAAAGTAGTAAAATTTTTGCTCCCAAATATAAAAATTATAGCAATATTTTTAATTCTGCCGATTCTCCCTTTGATTTCTTTAATTTTTCCGCCAGCCCTACTTCTGGTGTTGTTTGTTGGTTTTTTATTATACTTACCGGTCCTTTCTCTTTTTGCAGTCTTGGGTATATTAAAAATTTTGAGTATCCCTAATATCTCCCCTTTTGGCGGGTCTGATTTAATTGGTTTGATTGGATTTGACGCAAGTTTCGTCGTCATGGTGGTTATTTTTATTATTTACCACTATTGCTTATCGTGCGCTATTTACCAGATATTTAATAGTTCAACAGTCAATAAAACAATTCCCAGTTCCTCTGGGTAAAATTTAGGTTTTAGGACTTCAAATAAGTTTTATTCAAAGTGTAATTCCTGTTTTCTTGCCTTCAATTTTTCAGCAAAGTCGGGATGGAGACTTAAATCCGGGTCATCTTCAATTATTTTTTCGGCTTCAATACGTGCCGCCGCGACCATTTTTAAGTTTCGCAAAGCTTCCATCCCCAGATCAGAAATACCCCATTGTTTTTCGCCGCTCATTGTGCCGGCTCCACGCAAAGCCAAATCTTTTTCAGCCAGGTCAAAACCGCTTTTAGTTTCAACGAGCGCTTTTAGGCGTTCCATTGATTTGGCGTTTGTCGTATCGCTAAAGATGTAACAGTAGGCTTGGTGGCTAGAACGCAAGACGCGACCTCGGAGCTGGTGGAGTTGGGCCAGACCAAAACGTTCAGCTCCTTCAATCATAATAATCGTTGCATTGGGGACGTTAACACCAACCTCCACCACCGAAGTGGAAACCAAGATATCAATTTCGCCATTGGCAAATTCTTGCATCGTTTCTTCTTTGTCTTTTGGTTTTAATTTGCCGTGCATCAGGCCCACCTCAAACTCAGGAAAGTTTTTTTCTTGCAGTCGTTTGGCTTCGGCCCGTGCCGATTTGGCTTGGATCGCCAATTCTTTTTCGGGGTCTGGCTCGTCAATACGTGGGCAAATAACATAAGCTTGTCGACCGGCCGCCAGTTCTTCGCGCACATGTTCATAGGCGGCCTCTCTTTTGTTGGGAGGAATTATTTTGGTGACAATTGGCTTGCGTCCAGCGGGCAACTCATCAAGCAAAGTCAAATCAAGGTCGCCATAAACAGTGAGGGCGAGGGTTCTGGGGATAGGCGTCGCTGTCATGGTTAAGAGATGAGGCAACGAACCGTTTTCTAGATTTTTTCTGGCAAGTTTGGCTCTCTGCAATACACCAAATCTATGTTGTTCGTCGATGATAACCAGGGCTAATTCTTTGAACTTAACATTTTTTTGGATCAAGGCATGGGTGCCAACCAGAATGGGAATTTCACCATTGGCAACCCATTTGAGCAGTTGGGTTCGGGAAATGTGAGTGCTTTCGGTTGGGTTGATTTTGGAGGGAAACTTGCGACATTCTTTGCCGGTCAAAAGGCCCACTTGGACATTCAAGTGGGCAAAGTATTGGCAGAATGATTCAAAATGTTGGCGCGCTAGAATTTCGGTTGGTGCCATGTAAGAGACTTCATAGCCGGCATTAACAATCGCAAAAGTAGCGGCGGCGGCAACCAAGGTTTTGCCTGAACCGACATCTCCTTCCAAAAGACGGACCATTGGCTTGTCAGCAGCAAAGTCGGCCAAGATTTGTTCAATCGCTTTGGTTTGGGCCGTCGTTGGTTTGAAAGGAAAGTTTTTCAAAAATTTGCTGATTTCCGTTTTGCTGGTCCTTAGACTAAAAGAAGGATTGCTCTGGTAGATTTTTTTGTCACGCAAGCGTGCCAGTTGAATAAAAAAGACTTCTTCAAAAGCGAACCGTTTGCGCGCCGCTTCGGCGTCGGTTAGTTTTTTGGGGTGGTGAATCCACACCAGCGCGGTTTTGAGCGAGGGCAGGTTAAATTTTTTTAATAATTCAGTTGGCAGGGAGTCAACCAAATCGTTGAGGGCTCCACCGGCAAGTAATTTTTTTTGTTGGTAATAAAACCAGCCGGAAGATAGACCGCGGGTTTCCGGATAGACAGGAACCAAAAATTCTTCCAGGTTTTGGTTGTTGTCGTTGTTATAAAAAAGCGATTCTTTGCCGGCTTGCCAAGCGAGGCCATCACGGACTTCCGGGTTGGTGAGATAGAGCTCCGGGGCGGTCGTGGCGACCGCCCCGGTTCCCGTCTTTTTTCGCGCTGCTACCTTGCCGCGAAATTCAGCAAATTGTCCTACGGCCACTTTTTTGGCGAGGTAGGGTTGATGGAACCAGATGGCTTTGATTTTGCCGGTTTCATCTTCAATTACCGCTTCGCCCAGCGGAATTTTTTTACGCCACGCTTTGCTGGTTTTGGCGGAGAGGATTTTGCCAAAAATTACCGCGTCATCGCCGGCCGCTAGTTCTGAAATTTGTTTGCGCTGTCCTGGCACTTCATAACGACTGGGAAAGTGGTAGAGAAGATCGCGCGCTGTTTTTAGCCCCAACCGCTCCAGAGCTTTTTGTTGAATTGGGTTGAGACGAGAGATATCCTTGAGGGGCGTGTCGCTGGTCATGAGATAATTATAGCAAAAAGCGAGGGCAAAAGTTGTTTGAACAAAGCTTCAAATTGTGCTTTAATGTGGCTGCCAGCGACAATTAAATAAGACACAACAAGAATACGGAGAGGTGGCTGAGTGGCCGAAAGCGCCTCACTGCTAACGAGGTAGGGGTTAACGCCCCTCGAGGGTTCGAATCCCTCCCTCTCCGCATTGACAACTAAGTATCGGTATGACCTAATTACCTATGACAGATGGGCGACCCACTTAGTTCGAATCGCTTGTTCCCCGCCTTGACAACTAAGTATCGGTATGACCCGACTGCCCTAATTTTTGATGATTGCTGTTTTTACTGAAGATGGCATACTTTTAATGATGGATAACTGGATAAGTTTTTTGAGAGAGTGGCAAACTCTTATTGGCTCAGCGTTGGGTCCTTTTTTGGCGATTATCCTTACTGCCATAGGGGCACTGATAAAATCATGGATCGATAAGTCAAAAGATAGGGCTGAAGCAATGCGTCGCATAGAAATCAACTCAGCCCGAGCCTTAAATGATGTTTTTTTCATACGCGAGAAACTGAAATTCTTTGTTGGACAACTTAGAAAATTAGCTAATGATGTTCGAGCTACAACTAACCCTAAAGAATTTTCTTTGCACACAGTAAATTGTCCTGTTTTTGGCGGGGCATACATTGACCGTGACCTACTCAATTTTCGGGTTCATAGTTATTATCTGCATAATCGGGCGATGTGGATGGATGCAGAATTAAAAGAAATGAATGGAATATTGATAAATCTTGAAAAAGATTTTGAAAATGTGGTAAAAAGAAACGAACTTCTGGTTGGGCTCATGAAGGATAATGAAACACGAGATGCGTCAGTTCAGCGCATTTCATACGCTGAAAATTTAGATATTTTGTGGCCGGTACCCCAAATTTAAGACACTGATTGCATGAAATTATTCACTTAATTTTGTAAAATCAGGTATATGACTAAAACATATCGTATTGCGCCGGAGGTAAAGGCTCAAGTAATTAACCGCATCAAAAATGAGGGTATTTCTGTCGGGTTAGCCGCCCAAGAACATGGCCTCAGTGAGCGTACCATCTATTCTTGGTTAGGTCGGCAGGCCAAAGGCCAACCCACCTGGCTGGAAGTCACCAAGCTCAAGAAAGAAAACCAAGCTCTGCTAGCTTTAGTTGGCGAACTAACCATCAAGCTCTCTAATATCCAAAAAAAACGATGATTCTGACTGAACCATCGTTGCCTAAAAGTCGACTGTCTCTACCAGTCGGTCTCTCTCGTTCCACTCTCTACTACCACCCTAAACAACCGGAGAAAGATTGGTCTTTGAAATGTCAGATTGAAGAAGCGCTGCACCTTCATCCGAGCTATGGTCACAAACGGTTAGCCATTGAACTGAAGCGAAACAAGAAAGCCGTCTTGCGAGTGATGAAGCTCTATGGTCTCCAGCCATATCGTCGTCGAGGCAAGAAACCCTTTAAAATCAACAAGCCGAGTGGCTGTATCTATCCCAACCTGTTGCTGACCAATTGTCCGAGTTACGAACATCATATCTCGGCGGCCGACTTTACCTACATCCCATTCCAAGGCAAATTTGTCTATTTAGCCACCGTGATGGATTTGTTTACCCGCAAAATTGTGGGCTATGCCGTCTTAACTAACCACAGTAGCCAGTTGGTTATCAACGCTTTGCTGTCAGCTTTGCTACATTCACCTCGTCCACTGATTTTCCATTCTGACAATGGAACGGAGTACGAGGCTAAAGATTTCACCACTTTACTGGCCAGCGTCGGTATTCTCATTTCTCGCTCTCGGCCGGGCTCACCGTGGGAGAATGGCTACCAAGAATCTTTCTATTCGCAGTTCAAGGTCGATCTGGGTGACCCGAATCGGTTTGAGACACTCGGGGAATTGGTGTATGAAATTTACCGCTTAGTCTGGGATTACAACCATACAAGAATCCATTCGGCCTTCAAAATGGCGCCAGCTAAATTTGCTGCCGCCCAAAAAAGAGATACAATGGAACTTATGCAGAGAGTGTCTTAAGAAAGGGGTACCCTACACATCTTGAAAGGAAAAGGGAAAGCAATTAGATATTTTTTGAGCCGACGAAGCCCGGAATATATGCCCATCAAGAGAGTTCATGTCCCGCCCAAAAGGAAGAGCGAGCCATGGGTAAAATGGGCAGATATGTCAAAAGTCGATACGAGCATCATGCGGGATGAAGACGATGACGAAGAGTAATGTGTGTAATTTAAAGAGGCCAATTGGCTTAAAAATGTGTAATTTGTGTAAATTTAGCTCCGTCCCACATGCCTAGTTTTACCTAGCCCAAACATGCTAGAATACCCTTATGTGGTCTAACCTTATTAGCACTTAACCCGAGTGTCCCGCCAGAAATCGAAATCGCATTTTGAAGCCGAAATGGGGTCGGCACGAAGTGCCGACACAACAAGAGCTTTTAAAAAGCGCTAGTGATATAAATCCCAGTCGCTGTCGGCCCAGGTCAAATAATATTCGTTGAGTTCGGTTTTTTCCGGATTATGGCTGACAAAGTAGCCATTTTGGTTTATTTTTTCTCTGTCATACTCCGTATAGCCCTCTTTGAGCAACCCTTTTTGGAGAGCGGGGTCGGTCGTCATTATGCGAATTTCTGATTTTGACAAACCCTTGTTTACTTTTGTTAAAGCTTCCAACCCTTCTTTAAGCTGGTCGTTTAAAATGAGGATATCCTTTACCAGGGTGATTGTTTTTTTGGGTTCAAGCACAAAATAGCCGATCGGGTTATTGCCTTGTTTGATTAGGTATAAATTGAGGGGGGCGGGGTTTTTTAGAAAACGCCAGTTTAGATATCGGGCGTTTCTAACGCAACCAATTGTTATTTCCGCTTTCTTTTTTTGCCACAGTTTATCAAGGTCATTTTTTGCTTGGCTGATTCGCCTGATACGTTCTACGGAAATCTCCCCAGAAATGTCCTGATATTGTTTTTGTGATTTTTTGTCAAATTTTTTGCCAAATATCGGCACGTGATAAACTTTTATTTTGGGGTCTATGGTTGGGTAAGAGTGAGCCCAGACCGCGGAAGGGAAACCAATAATCACATTATTCATCTTGCTCAAAAATCGCTCATAACAACGCTGAACAAAGTTGTGATTGCGATACTCTTTTTTTAAGCACAAATCAACGATTGAATAGAAGTTAGAATAACGGTTTCTATACTTAAAACGATTTTTTTGCATTGCCAGTTGGCCGATAATTTCTTTCTTATCGTTTATGGCCACTAGTGTTTCAAAGCCAAATGGGGAATTGGCAAACTTCCAATCCCAAGTTTGTTTATCCATAATTGGATGAAGGGAGCCGATATTTTCAATGAAAACTTCGTTAAAGACTTTGATTAAGTTTTTTTTGTCCCCCAACTTGTATTTTCTGATAACAAAAGTTTTTTTAAGCATGATAAAGACATTATAGCAAAAAATATCTTTATCTTACAAAAATGCCCGGGAGGACCGCCCCCTCCCTTTGCCATGTTTTGTGGTATAATTTTATTATTAACCTAATCGGCTGTTACGTAGCATGTTACGTAACATGCTACGTAACAAAAAAATATGGAAAAATACATTCGCAAAGCGACAAGGGTGGGCAAAAGAAGTATCGCGGTCGTTATCCCCGCTGAAATTGTGACTAAGTTAAAAATTCGCGAAAAGCAAAAGCTGGTCGTGACGGCCAAGGGCAAAACGATTGTTATTAATGATTGGAAACCAGAACGATAAAAAGTTTTTGGCCGTCAGTTTGTTTCTGCCGGCTGGCAGTTGGCCGATAAATAGTTTAACAAAGGCAACAACTTTTTGGTGACTGCTTTTGTTTTGTTCCAACCATTAGCCCTTCAATAAAACCAATCTTTGAGATACAATATAAGCAAATAAGTCTCTCTAATATGAAAAATAAACTTTTATCCTGGACCCCGAAAATTCTAGCCATACTGTTGGGCGGGTTTTTCATTGTTTTCGGCGGATATGACGACAGCCCCGGCTTGCAAGGGATTGGCCTCATTCTAATTATCGCCATTATCTTTGCCATAATCAGAGGTCAGAAGAAAAAAAATCCGGATGATTTTTGAACATCAATCAAAAAATAAAAAAGCTCTATTCATCGTTTCTTTTATCATTTTAGGTTTAGGTCTTTTTTTAATCTTTTACTCCTCGGTTATCTTTCAAGAAGG
>JAKJEI010000008.1:17815-29253 GCA_022705505.1 Patescibacteria group bacterium | reverse complement strand
TTTACCGCCACGACGACAGCAACCTCCACCTTTGCTGGGGGAATTGAGTTGTTATCAGGGAATTTTGATTTTAATTCCAGCGATGTTTGGACGGCTAGTGGCGACAACATTTACTATTTAAATAATGTGGCGATTGGAACAACCAGTTTAGCTAGCCGGTTGACGGTGGCGCAATCAGCTAATGCCAGTAGTGGGGGTATTAGTTTGCAGTCAACAAAAATTGACGGTTACCGCTGGACGGAACAGACCGAGTCCGGAGCTTTGGGTTGGTTTGATATTGCGTCATCAGCCGATGGAGAAAAACTGGCGGCCGTAGTTTATAATGGCTATGTTTATACTTCAGCTAACGGGGGGGAAACTTGGACGGAACAGACCGGTCTTTCAAAACGTGGTTGGCGGAAAATTGTTTCTTCCGCCGACGGCCTAAAGCTGGCGGCTCTTGATGATAATTATATTTATACTTCTACCGACGGCGGTGTAAATTGGACAGCGCGGACAGGCGCTGGCGTGCGCGATTGGCGCGACATCGCTTCGTCGGCGGACGGCACAAAATTGGTGGCGGTTGTTTATGAAGACGAAGACGACTATATTGATGGTTATATCTACACTTCTACCAACGGCGGCGCGAACTGGACTGAACGAACTTCCGCTGGTTCTTATGAGTGGACCGCGGTTGCTTCATCGGATGACGGCACAAAATTGGTGGCTGGGTCTGATGATAGCCACCTTGGCGTCTCGACTGACGGCGGCGCGTCTTGGACCGACCGAACCCCGACTTCTACGCTAGGTTGGCAGGCAGTAGCTTCGTCGGCAGACGGTACCAAATTGGTTGCCTTAGCTTCTGGTGGATACATCTTCACCTCGGCTGATAGTGGCGTGACTTGGACGGAACAGGAGGGGTCTTTGGGTGGGATAGATGTTGTTTCGTCGGCGGATGGCACAAAATTGGCGGTGGCGGCTTTGGTTGAGTCTCTTCCCCGTACCTATGCCATCTTTATTTCTAGAGACAGTGGCAAGACTTGGACCGAACAAAGTTCAATTGGTTCATTTTGGTGGAAAGGACTGGCCTTTTCTGCTGATGGTACTAAATTGGCAGCGGTCGCTTTTAATTCCAACATTTATACTTGCGATATTGTTGGCGAAGATTATTTAACTCGCTCCCTCTTCATTGACTCCGCCGGGGACTTTCGTTTGAGTGATTCCACCACTGACTTTTTGACGGTTTCTTCTGATGGTCGCTTTGGCTTGGGCACCACTTCAATCGCGGCCAAGTTAAATCTTGCTCCTTATGATAACGCCGGCACTGTTTCTTATACCAATGGCGCGACCAGTGAAGGTCTAGGCATTAACGCCTACATTGATACCAGTAACTCAAACCTGGGAATCGTGGACTTTGTCGCTCTTCGTCACTCCACAGCTTCCTCCGGCGGCAGTCAGTTCCGTTTCTTTACGCAAGCCACTAGCACCGATAACCCAGCCCTCGCAATGACCATAGACAAAGATGGTCGGGTTGGCATCTTGACCACCCCTGACGCCAATACTAAGTATGGCCTAACTTTGCCCAACAACGTTAATACCGGTTATGGTCGCGCCTACACCTGGGACACCTATTCAGACACCAGAATCAAACTTAACCAACAACCTCTCCAATACGGTTTGGCCGAACTGCTTCAGCTGGAACCAAAATCTTTTGAACAACACTCTTCTCGTTTTGAAAATGGCCGCCTTATCCTAGAAGAAGCAAGTGAACAAACCATCGGTCTTATCGCGCAAGAGGTTTATGGTGTCATTCCGGAAGCTGTCAACCCGGCCGAAGACGAAAACAGCAGTCTCTGGGGTATCAATTATGACAAACTAACCCCGGTGATTATCAAGGCGATTCAGGAGTTAAGTTTACAGTCTAAAGAACAGTTAACTACTTTGCAGAAAGTAAACATCCCAACCTATACAAACATTGACGGTTTGGCCTATGTTCTAGTCCACAATGTTCAAATCAACAATCTGGCCAAATTTAAAGGGGAGACAACCTTTGAAGGTGGCGCGCTCTTTGTGAATAATGTTAATTTCTTAGCCAGCGTTTCCTTTGAACAGAGGGTGGAGTTTAAGGGAGGGATGGATATTAAGCGAGGTATCATGATAAAGGACAAGGGCACGGGCGAAGAATATTGTATCTTCTTGAGGGACGGCGAAGAGGTTACAGAAAAAGGCAATTGTGACCAGATTTTGGGTGAGACAACGGCGGCGGCAACTACCACTTTGCCAACCGCTATTCCTTTGGAAATGAACAACGGCACGCTCATGTCCACCTCTACCGAGGCAACAGAAATGGTGACGGTTGAATCCTCAGACCCAATGACTGCCACCACTAGCTCTGACATTGTGCCAGAAGTAAACGAGGCTGCTGTTATCGCCGAGGTTAG
The DNA here is from genome assembly GCA_022705505.1 of Patescibacteria group bacterium. GTDB lineage: Bacteria > Patescibacteriota > Minisyncoccia > Phycocordibacterales > XYD1-FULL-46-19 > JAKJEI01. Next base: position 26,833 of record JAKJEI010000008.1, on the reverse strand, counting down.
AGAAGAAGAGGAAATTGAAACTGTTGGAACAGGGGATTCCGGCGTTGCGGAAAGTCTTGAGGCAAATTAGAACATAATAGGTGACGGTGACAGGGGTGAGGACGAAAATTCGGAAAATGCTAGCCAGTCCTCGCTTTTGTTTTGTGGTTCTTTTTTTGACTGAAAAAAATTTAATTTTTTAACTTATCAACAGTTTGTTAGGGTTTAGCTCGGACAAGTTTTGGATTAAAATAGGAGTAGTTTTTAGCAAAACTTAGTCAAATTATCAATTTTTTAGCAATTTTTATTAAAAATATGGCAAAAAATATCAAAACCGCTCAAAAAACGAGTAAGAAGATTGGGACGAAAGTCAGCAAAGTAACGGAAGTTAAGAAGCGTGACGGCACGGTTGTCCCGTTTGACGAAAGCAAAATAACCAACGCGGTTTTGAAGGCCATGAAAGCGGTCGCGGAAGGGGGCGAAAAAGAGGCCACCAAGGTGGCGGCGGCGGTCACAACATTGATTTCTAACACCAAAAAAGAACAAGGGAAAGATTACCTGCCGACAGTGGAAGAAATCCAGGACTTGGTGGAAAAAGAGTTGATTTTGCAGAAGTATTCCTCAACGGCAAAGGCTTATATTTTGTATCGTGAAAAAAGAGCGGAAATTCGCAAACAAAAAGGCGAAGTGCCGCGAGAGGTCAAAAATTTGGTTACCGAGAGCAAAAAATATTTTCGGAACCAATTGTCCGAATTCGTTTATTACACCACTTATTCGCGTTGGATTCCTGAAAAGGGCCGACGAGAAACTTGGATGGAAACTGTGGACCGTTATGTGAATTTTATGCGCGACAACTTGGGTGGCAAGTTGACCAAAAAAGAATATGACGAAATTCGCCACAATATGTTGTCTATGAGGGCGATGGGCTCCATGCGTCTTTTGTGGGCGGCGGGCAAGGCGGCGGCTGCTACGCATGTCTGCGCTTATAATTGTTCTTATATTGCGCCGACTGACTGGCGAGATTTTGGCGAGATTATGTATGTCTTGATGTGCGGCACCGGCTGTGGTTATTCGGTGGAACATCAGAATGTTGAACAATTACCGATTATCCAGCGTCAGACGGGAGAGAAACTCAAGACCCATGTTATCAAGGACAGCAAAGAAGGGTGGGCTGACGCTTTTGTTCTTGGTTTGCGGACTTGGGCCGCCGGCAAGGATATTGCTTTTGACTATTCAGAGATTAGGCCACAGGGCGCGCGCTTAAAGACGATGGGCGGTCGCGCTTCCGGCCCGGAGCCTTTGCGCAACCTGATTGATTTTTCGCGGGCAAAAATGTTGACTCGTCAGGGTCGGCGTCTGACCACCTTGGATGTCCACGATATTATTTGTAAGACCGGCGAGGTGGTGGTGATGGGGGGCGTTAGGCGGAGCGCCTTGATTTCTCTTTCAGACTTGGATGACCAAGAAATGAAAGAAGCCAAAAATGGTCAATTTTATATTAGCCATCCGGAACGAATGATGGCCAACAATTCTGTTGTTTACAACGAAAAACCAACGATCGCAGAATTTTTGGATGAATGGCTTAACTTGATTAAGGCCCAGTCGGGGGAACGAGGGACTTTTAACCGAGGAAGCCTGGAAAAACAACTGCCAGCGCGTCGTTGGCCGATTTTTAAAAAAGACGCGCAATATTCCGGTCTTAATCCCTGTGGCGAAATTGTTTTGAAATCCAAGCAGTTTTGCAACCTGTCTGAAGTCGTAGCTCGTCGCGAAGATACTTTGGCGGATTTGGCTGACAAAGTGCGAGTGGCCACTATCCTTGGCACCTACCAGTCAACTCTGACCAAGTTTGGCTATTTGTCTCCGGAATGGCGCAAAAACTGCGAAGAGGAGCGATTGCTAGGCGTTTCCATTACTGGCCAGTGGGACTGCCCGGCCTTGCGTAATCCGGAAGCGATGAAAAAGTTGCAAAAAGTGGCTGTAGAGACAAATAAAAAGTATGCTAAACGTTTTGGTATTGCTCAGTCTACGGCAGTTACCTGTGTTAAGCCGTCCGGCAATGGTTCTCAACTTTTTGATTCCTCGTCGGGTTGCCATCCGCGTCATGCCAAATACTATATCCGGAGAGTTAGGATTGAACGTCATAACCCTATCTTCCTGATGCTCAAAGATATGGGGGTGCCTTACCACCCGGAAGTTGGCCAAACCGATGCCAACGCGAATACCTACGTCTTGGAGTTCCCAGTTAAGGCGCCGGAGGGGGCGGTGGTCAAAAAAGACATTACGGCTATGGACCAATTGGAATATTGGAAAATGTTAAAGGAAAATTACACTGAACATAACCCGTCGGTGACTGTGTCGGTCGGAGAAGATGAATGGTTAAGAGTTGGCAACTGGCTTTACGAAAACTGGGATTTGGTCGGCGGGCTATCTTTCTTGCCACGCAATGATTATGTCTACAAATTAGCGCCTTATGAAGAAATTACTAAGGAACGCTACGAAATGATGGCCAAGGATTTTCCGGAAATAGACTTTTCTAAAATTGTGCTTTATGAATATGATGATGTCACAACCGGTTCCAAAGAGTTAGCTTGTGCCGGCGGCACTTGCGAAATTGACCCGTTAGCCGGCGGATTGTCAACGGTGGATACGAAGGAGGAAAAGAAATAGAACAGAAGGTCGCGAAATTAGATGCCGGTTTCCGGCAAGAGAAAAACAAAACAAGAAAAAAGCAGACATCATAAAACCCGCCTTTGGGGCGGGTTTTATGATGTCTGCTATCTATAAGCCGAATTCTGTCCGGTAATAGAAGTTGAGAGTTAGGAATTGGAAGTTAGATTAGAGAAGAAAGGACTCTTGTTTGGTGAATTTAGTTTTTTCTAACTTCTAACCTCTAACCCTCAACCTCTATCACTTGGGCAATCATTTATCTGTTCTGCGCCTTACGGCGCGAATCAAGCGGCACTAGTAGTAGAAGTTGGAAGTTGGAAATTGGAATGGAAAAGGAAAAAAGAACTTATTTGGAGAACTTGATTCTTCTTAACTTCCAATCTCTAACCTCCAACCTCTACCACTCACGGCCTTGCACAGAGGTAAGGATTTAGCCGTTTCATCTCCCTTATTGCTAGGGGAACTCATCCCGCCAATGACGGGATGCTCTTGCCTTTCGGCTTGAGCGTCTCTGTTCGCACCTCTTAGGCAATAGAAGTCGGAGACCTCTATTACTTTAGACGGGTGTTACCCGCTACCCTTGCCGCGCGTAGCGGCTCTGTGTTCGGACTTTCCTCCCCCACACCCAGAATAGCATTATGCCTGTTTGTTCCAGAACCACTTTTAAAACTTCATCAAGCATGTTTTATGTCAACAACCACAGAACTATTATCGGGGCATAACAAACGATGCTATTCTGGGTGTGGGGGTGATTGCCTAATAGCAGTTCTTTTATTATATAACAAAAAGGTAGTTTTTGCAAGTGGAATTAATCAGCCAATTTGGCGCGTTTGACGCGCGGTTCTTTGATTTGTTTTTGCTTGAGCATTTTTTGTAATTCGGAAATATTATACAAGCGATAACCATTTTGCGGACTGCGTTTGGCTTTCAGAACGCCGCGCCGGTCCCAATTACGCAGAGTTTCAACAGAGACTCCAAGAATTTCCGCGGCTGATTTGATTGTAACGAGACCTTTTTCCATAGGCAAAAAACGCAAAATAATATATACTTAAAATATATCACAAATTGTTTTAATAAAAAACAATAGCCGTTTAACAAGAATTATGGAAATGGAAAAAATAAGCCCTTGGCCTTTCGCTAAAATGTCGTTAGTCATTGTTGCTCTTTGTCTTTTTGCTTTGCCCTGGTTCAATTTTTCAGTTTGGGGGGCTTCTTTTGAGGTTGGGAAAAAGCTTCTTTTGGCGGTGGCTGCCTTGGTCGCCCTGGTTTTTTGGTTAATCTCGCAACTTCAAGAAAATAAAATTATTTTACCTAAAAACTGTATCCTATTAACTCTTGGCGGGGTCCTAACTCTAAGTTTCTTATCGGCTGTTTTTTCAGGCAATTTTTGGCGGTCAATTGTTGGTTTTGGGTTTGAACAAGACACGTTTTTTACGCTATTCATTTTATTAACTATTCTTTTTTTAGCAGCCAGTCTTTTTCAGTCCAAGCGTCGATTTTTAAGCATTTATTCGGTTTTGTTTATCTCGGCCTTGGTCCTTTTTGTTTTGCAGGCAATCGTCGTTCTTGTTTTTAAACTTGATTTTTTCGCGTTTTCGCGTTCGTTTTTCTCTTTCTTTTCAAACGGTTCAATTTCTAGCTTAGTTGGGAAGTGGTATGATTTTGGGGTCTATTACGGCTTTGTGGTTATCTCAAGCTTGTTTTTCTTGGAATTTCGTTCCGAGGGGAAGTCATTGTCAAGCAGGCTTGCGGCTAGCTGCTTGGTGGTTTCTTTGGTGGCCTTGGTTTTTGTCAATTATCTTCCGGTTTGGGCTGCGCTCCTGGTTTTTTCCTTAGGGCTTTTCTTTTATAAAGTTTTTCTCGTTAAAAAGGGCTCGCTTCAATCAAAGACTTTAGCCGGTTTTTCTTTTTTGGTTGTTATGGTTTCGATTTTTTTCTTGACTCTGGGTTCAGTTGAGGGGCTGGGTCAATTATGGGCGAGCGAAAGGACCAAAATTTCAGGAGTAGCAATTTTTGACGTAAAACCGTCTTGGTTTAGCACCTACCAGATTGCCAAAGCGTCTTTAGCTGAAAAACCCCTTCTCGGCGTCGGACCTAACCGATTCGCGAGCCAATGGATAAAGGACAAGCCGGCCAGCGTCAATCAAACTCCATATTGGAATATTAGCTTTAATTTTGGCGCGGGTTATTTGCCAACCTTTGCCATCACGGGAGGGTTGTTAATGTTGGCTGGTTGGGCGGCTTTCCTGCTTAGCTTGTTGTGGTATGGGTTCAGGCTTGTCGCTAGGCGAGACATCAAGGAAAAACCTTTGTCACTGGTTGCCTTGGCTGGCTCAATTTATCTTTGGGTTTTTTCGGTAATTTATGTTCCTGACAGTTTTTTGTTGGCACTGACTTTCTTTGTGACCGGTTTGTTTATCTCTCAGTTGACCGAAAATAAAATAATTCCGAGCTTGGAGATTTGGCTCAATCGCGACTCTAAACTTAATTTGGGGGCAGTTTTGTTGATTTTGGTGTTGGTCATAGGCTTATCGGGGAGCGGTTTTTACCTTGTTCAGAAATATGTGTCTTTGTATTTTTATCAGAAAGGACAGGTTGAATTGATTTACAATAAAAATTTAGATCGCGCTCAAGACTTGGTTGGAAGAGCCATCAAATTAAGCGCTCAAGATTTATATTATCGCAAAGCTTCGGAGATTGACTTAGCCAAGATAAGCAATACCCTCACGCAAAACGACCTGGGGATGGAACAGAAACAAAAACAATTTGAGACTTTGTTTAATTCGGCGGTTGCCAATACGCAAAAAGCGCTTGAGATAGACAAAAAAAATTATTTAAACTGGCTTGCTCAAGGAAACGTTTATCAGTTGGCGGTATCTTTAGGAGTGGAAGGTTCATATCAAAAGGCGCTCGATTCTTATCTCCAGGCCCAAAAATTAAGCCCAACTAATCCTTCAATTTTAGTCGATAATTTAGCGCGGTTGGAAATTCAAAAAGGCGATTCTCAAAAAGCCAAAGACTATCTCAACCAAGCCAAAGCCTTAAAGCCCGATTATTATCCGGCGGTGTTACTAGAGACCCAGCTGGACTTGGACTCCGGCGATTCAGTCAGTGGCTTAAAGAAGCTGGAAGATTTCGCGGTCGCCTATCCGCAAGCGGCAGACCAAACTTTCTATTTTCAACTTGGTTATTTAAAATTTATACAACTTGATTACGCCGGGGCAATCAGGGCTTTTTCTCAAGCGGTGGCGTTGGAACCAGACTTTGCCAATGCCAAATACTTTCGCGCTTTGAGCTATGAAGCTTTAGGGCAAAGGTCGGAGGCCCTCAAGGAATTTGTTGATATCCAAAAAACCAATCCTGACAGCGATGAAGTAAAGCAAGTAATCCAAAGATTAAAAGGCGAGCCATCACTAGGAGAATAAAATGGTCAACAAGGTTATAAAGTTATTTAGGCGAGAAGTTGCCGGCTTACATGAGGCGGCAATTTTACTGGGTCTTTTTGCTCTCACCTCTCAATTTTTGGGTTTGATTCGGGACCGGTTGTTGGCCGGTAGTTTGGGGGCCGGAACCGCGTTGGATATTTACTATAGCTCGTTTAGGATTCCTGATTTGATTTTTGCCACTATCGCTTCTTTTGTTTCAGTAACAGTTTTGATTCCCCTGCTCAGCCAAAAAATCAGCGAAGGTCGGATTGCGGAAGCCAGAAATTTCATGGCTGGCATCTTCAGTTCTTTTTTGATTGTGATGGCAATTATCTCAAGTCTTGTTTTTTTGTTGATGCCTTTCCTAGCTGAATGGCTGGCGCCGGGGTTTGACCAAGAAGCCAGGCAGGAAATGATTTTGTTATCCAGAATTTTGCTTTTATCGCCAATTTTGCTTGGTCTGTCCAACCTTTACGGCAGTATCACTCAAGCTTATAAAAAGTTTTTATTGTATTCACTCTGTCCGGTTTTTTACAATTTGGGGATAATCGTTGGGATTGTGTTCTTTTTGCCTCGCCTGGGTTTGTCGGGGATTGTTTGGGGGGTCATCTTGGGTTCGTCATTCCACTTTTTGCTCCAAGTTCCATCAATCATAGAGTTTGAATTCTGGCCACGTTTGTCCCTAACGGCCATAAAGCAAAACTTTGAAGATATTAAAAAAGTGGTTTTGATTTCTTTGCCTCGCACGATCACTCTTTCTATTAATCAAATCGCGTTGTTTTTTGTTGTTGCTTTGGCCTCCGTTTTGGGGCAGGGCGCGATTTCAATTTTTAACCTGTCTTTTAATTTACAGTCGGTCCCTTCGGTTATCTTTGGAGTCAGCTACTCGGTGGCGGCCTTCCCGACTCTGTCTAATTTGTTTTACAAAAAACAAATGAAAGAATTTTTGGGTAAAATCAGAGAGGCTAGTCAGCACATTATTTTTTGGTCCTTGCCGGCGACCGCCTTGTTTATTGTTTTGCGGGCGCAAATTGTGAGGGTTATTTTAGGGAGCGGGGAGTTCGGCTGGACCGCGACTCGTTTGACGGCCGCTTGTCTTGCGCTTTTTTCCATTTCAGTCGTGACTCAGGGCTTGGTTCATTTGTTTGTGCGCGCTTATTATGCCGGCGGTTTGACCAAGAAGCCGTTGTTTATTAATGTTCTCTCTTCTCTTCTGGCGATTGTCTCGGCTTTCGGTTTGGTTTATCTTTACTCGCGAGTGGATTTTTTGCGTTATGTTGTGGAAAAATTATTGCGCGTGGAAAATCTGGAGGGCAGCATTATTTTAATGTTACCGCTGGCTTTTTCGCTTGGTTCCATCGTAAACGTTGTCTTGATGTTGTGGATGTTTAAGAAGGATTTTAATTTTGAACTTAGGCCTCTGGCGGACACTTTTATTAGGGCTTTGTTGGCTTCTTTGTTGGGCGGCGCGGTGTCCTATCAACTTTTAAATTGGTTGGTTCGCTTTTTTGACCTCAACACCTTTGTGGGAGTTTTTGCGCAGGGGTTTTTGGCCGGTCTGGGTGGTATCGTGGCGATGTTTGTCGCGCTTTGGTTTTTGCGTAGCCAAGAGCTAAAACATTTGATGGTTTCCTTGCGGCACAAGTTTTGGAAGGTTGATGTTGTCAGACCAGAACCGGAAGAGTTATAAGAGAAACATGGAGATTGTTTTTAACAGAAAAGACAACTGGGCCGGAAGAAAAAAGAGTGAACATTGTCTGGCCGTTGTCGTTTGGTTGCGTGAGCAAAATTTTGAATAAATATCTGTTTTACGATAGGATGTCTGTACTAAAATGGATTTAAAACACATTAGAAATTTTTCTATAATAGCCCATATTGACCACGGCAAGTCCACCTTGTCTGATCGGCTTTTGGAAGTGACTGGCGCGATTCCCAAACGTCAGATGAAAGAGCAAGTTTTGGATACGATGGAGCTGGAGCGTGAGCGAGGGATTACCATCAAAATGCAACCAGTTCGAATGAAGTATGATTACCAGGGCGAAAATTATGAATTGAACCTAATTGATACGCCGGGACATATTGATTTTTCTTATGAAGTTTCGCGGGCCCTGAAAGCGGTGGACGGGGTAATTTTACTGGTAGACGCGACCCAAGGGGTCCAAGCGCAAACTTTTACTGTCCTGGCGATGGCTCAAGAGCTGGGGCGAGTAATAATTCCGGTTATCAACAAAATAGATTTGCCGGTGGCCAGAGTGGAAGAAACAAAAGAGGAGGTAGTCAAACTTCTTGGTTGTCGGCCGGAAGAGATTTTGGCGGTTTCCGGCAAGACCGGGGCCGGCGCGGCTGAATTGTTGGCTAAAATTATAGAAGTTGTGCCGCCGCCGCAATCAACCTATTCTCTTGAACAGGGTTCGCGTTCATTGGTTTTTGACTTTGAATATTCCAAGCATCGGGGGATTATTGTTTATGTTCGCGTTTTTGACGGTGAAATAAAAAAAGGCGACCAGCTCGTTTTTTCGGTGGCGGCAGAAAAATTTACAGCTCAAGAAGTGGGGGTTTTCGCGCCTGCTAAAATTGCTCAAAACAGTCTGTCGGCCGGTGAAATCGGTTATATTGTAACCGGCATCAAAGAACGCGGCCAGGCCAAAGTGGGTGAGACGGTGGTTAAAGCTGGTAAGCCTTTACCGGCCTTTGCCGGCTATATGTTGCCGCATCCAGTGGTTTGGGCCTCTATTTATCCGGAGAGTCAGGATGACTTTGGCTTGCTCAAACAGGCCCTAGAACGCTTAAATTTGCAGGATGCGGCCCTTTCCTTTGAGGAAGAGTACTCTGGCTCGCTTGGCCGTGGTTTCCGCGCTGGCTTCTTAGGGATGTTGCACTTGGAAATAATCACGGAGCGTCTGCGACGTGAATTCGGCTTAACTTTGATTACGACGATGCCTAC
>JAKJEI010000008.1:0-17715 GCA_022705505.1 Patescibacteria group bacterium | reverse complement strand
CGGGAATTGATGCGTAACTTTTTTGATGAACTTAAAAGTGTCACTTCCGGTTTTGCTTCTTTGTCTTATGAAATTGGCGAGATGCGTGAATCGGATGTGGTTCGGTTAGACGTGTTGCTAAACGGCGAAGTGATGCCAGCTTTTTCACGGATTGTGTCTCGCCGCCGGGCTGAACGAGAAGCGGAAGACTTGGCGGACAAGCTGAAAGAGCTTTTGCCCAAACAGTTGATTGTGATAAAAATTCAAGTAGAGGGAATGGGGCGAATTATCGCGGCTCGTAGCATCTCGGCCTTGCGAAAAGACGTCACGGGCTATCTTTATGGCGGGGATATTACGCGTAAAATGAAGCTGTTAGAGAAACAGAAGAAAGGCAAAAAGAAAATGCAAAAAATCGGCAAGGTGGATGTCCCGCACGAAGTGTTTTTGAAGATGATGAAGTCGTAAACGTAGAAATAGGATCTGAGAGAATCTAGAAGAAATAAGACAGGGAGTATAGAGCAACCATACTGACAATAGTCAGGATTCCGATTACCGCGGCCGCGACTCTAACAACTTTCTTTTGTTTGTTTCCTAAAAACATAATATAATTTAAGTTATTAGTTACATTATAATCCAAAAATGGCGGCAATTCAAGGCAAAAAAAAGAAGAGGCGATACTTAATTGGCCTGCCGATGGCGATTTTGGCAGTCTTGGTGTTGTTGATTTTTGTCCGGGCCGCTTGGAAAATGTACCAACGAGACGCTTTAAGCCGTGATAATCTTAAAATGGCCGAGGAGCAATTGGCCGCCCTCAAGGCGCGCGAGGCTGATTTACAGACCAAGATTAAGGCGCTGGAAACGCCGCGCGGGATAGAGGAAGAAATCAGGGCTAACTTTTCGGTTGTCAAAGAGGGTGAAAAAGTGATAAGTTTAGTGGAGGAAGAAGCGACCACGACAGCGACAACGACAGAAAAGAAACCGTGGTGGCGTTTATTCTGAAGAATACAGGTTTACGCAGACTAACGCAGGAACGCAAAGTGTAGTTTACTGGATCTTTATTTAACTTTTGGCTTTTAAATTTTAAACTAAAATTTTTATATTGCGGGTATGGTTTAGTGGCAGAATGTGGCCTTCCCAAGGCTAAGACGGGAGTTCGATTCTCCCTACCCGCACCCACACCTATTTTCTCGTTGTCAGATAACCAGTCAGACTTGTTATCTGACGGACGGTACCGCCTGTAAATTTAGAAAGTTTTATAAAATATAAGTTACCTCATTATAAAATAATTTGCTTTCGTCACGAGAAAATAGGTGTGGGTGCCCGCACATGGTATTCCGGACTGGTTTACTAACAACGACAACATTGGCGTGGGTGCTCGCACAAGTCATTTGGTTTTCTATTTTAATTTTTATATTTTTAATTGACCCATGTCTTCCAAATTTCAGCGTACAATTGAAGACTTTAGCTGCGCTCACTGCGGTTTTTTTGTGCCAGGTGACGGCTTCACCAATCATTGCCCTAAGTGTCTTTGGTCCAGGCACGTGGACAATTACCCGGGTGATCGCGCCAACGATTGTTTGGGTTTGATGGAGCCGACTGGGTTAGAATTGGAAAAGGGCCAATATGTTATTGTCCATGAATGTCAAAAATGCCGGGCGCGCAAACGAGTGAAAGCGCGTAATGAAGACGATATTAGGAAATTCTTACAGAGTATGTTATAATTAAAAAATAAGCTCTTATCAGCTAATTTTTATTTGTTTTAAATTATGAATAAGAAAGTCGCGGTCTACACTTCTCCCACTTGCCATTTCTGTCACTTGGCCAAAGATTTTTTGACCGAAAAAGGGGTGTCTTTTGAGGAGTATGATGTTTTGGCTAACGTTGAAAAGAGACAGGAAATGATAGAGAAAAGCGGCCAAATGGGGGTCCCGGTAATTGTCGTGGAGGACAAGATTATGGTTGGTTTTGACGAACAAGAATTGTCCAAGTTGCTTGGTCTCTAGGTTTAAATTTGTTGGGATTTGTGGCAAACTAAAAGGGGACCAAATCCCCTTTTAGTTTGCCTTCATAGTTCAATGGATAGAACAAGGGACTCCTAAGCCCTAGATGTAGGTTCGATTCCTGCTGGAGGCACACCCCCTATTTCATAAAATTGTTTTAAGCTTAACTTATGATAGGAATAGACAAAAGCAAAAATAGCAAAGATAAAGATGACAAAATGGCCCCTTTGGCCGATCGCCTGAGGCCGGAAAATTTAGCGGATTTTGTCGGTCAAGCGGATATTGTGGGCGAAGGCAAGCTTTTGCGTAAACTGATAGAGCAAGATGAAACCCCTTCTTTAATTTTTTGGGGGCCGCCCGGTTCAGGCAAAACGACGCTGGCTAAAATTATTGCCAGAATGTCCGGCGCAGGTTTCGTCGCTTTTTCAGCGGTTACTTCTGGGGTGGCCGAGTTGCGGGCAGTTATTAAAGAGGCGGCCGCGCGCTTGAAAGAGGGCAAACGAACCATTTTATTTATTGATGAGATACACCGTTGGAGCAAATCCCAACAGGACGCGTTGTTACCACACGTGGAGGATGGCACAGTGACCTTGATTGGCGCTACGACCGAAAATCCGAGTTTTGAAGTCAATTCGGCGCTTTTATCGCGTTGTCGGGTTTTTGTCTTGAAACAATTAGACGAAGAGGCGATTAAGCTGATTTTACAAAGGGCGCTGACGGACAAAAAGAAAGGTTTGGGCGCTTTGACGGTTAAAATTTCGGACGAAGCTTTGGATTTTTTGGCAACCGTCGCCAATGGTGACGCGCGCAATGCCTTAAATGCTTTGGAACTGGCGGCGAAAACAGGGGCCAAAAACAAAAAGGGTGAAATTGTGATTGAAAAAGATTTAATTAAAGAATCACTGCAAAAGTCTTATCTGATGTATGACAAAGGAGGCGAGGAGCATTACAATATTATTTCGGCTTTGCACAAATCAATGCGTGGCAGCGATGCCGACGCGGCTCTGTACTGGCTGGGGCGAATGTTGGAGGGGGGCGAAGATCCGCTCTATGTCGCTCGTCGCTTGATTCGATTTGCGAGCGAAGATGTTGGTCTTGCCAACTCCCAGGCTTTGACTCAAGCGGTGGCTGGTTACCAAGCTTGTCATTATATCGGGATGCCGGAATGCGAGGTGGTGTTGGCGCAAGTGGTGGTTTATTTGGCTAAGTGTAAAAAAAGCAATGAGCTTTATGAAGCTTACGGTGAGGTTCAGCGCGACGCGCGCGAGATGGTTAACGAACCAGTGCCGTTTCATCTTCGTAACGCGCCAACCAAGTTGATGAAAGACTTGGGTTATGGTCGGGGTTATAAATACAGTCCTAATTTTGGTTATCAAGAGGAGCAGGAATATTTGCCGGAAAGATTAAAAGGAAAGAAATATTTACGAGGAGGCGATGGCAAAAATGATAAAAAATAACTTATCATTTCTCGTTTATTATTGTATAATTGTCATATGGATGATGAGACAAGAGAACTTATTAAAAAAAGCGTGGAGCTTGGTGAGGCCAATAGACGAGCCCTAGACAAGTTATTGCGTTACCAGAAAAATGTGCAAATTTTTGCCGCTTTGAAGTGGATGGTGATTGTTTTGTCAGCTGTTGGCGCGTTTTACTATCTCCAGCCTTTTTGGGAAAGATTGTGGTTAAACTACAACAGTTTGGTTGAAAGTTTTAGTACCGTGAACATAAGAAATGGCGGTTTTCCGCTATAAAAGTTAAGTTGATTTTTTGGCCAAAATACTCTATTCTTAAATAAAACATGCTCGGGTAGCTCAGTTGGTAGAGCGCTCGCCTGAAGAGCGATAGGTCGCCGGTTCAAGCCCGGCCCCGAGCACACAAAGATAGAGGCTGGACGCCGGTCTACGCCGATTAAGCTTAAGCTCACCGAATGGGTGAAGTCGGGGAGTTGGTCAAGCGTCGGTTTTGGAAGGAGAGAAAATCCCCTTTTTGCGTGAAATTAGACTTCGGCGCAAAAAGGGGACTTGGTTTTTAGTTGCTGAAAACTTATATCTGACGTCTGAAAGCTAGTTCCTACAACGACCGCACTTTAATCTTTTGGGTCTTTTCCTTGTCTATTTTGGGCATACGGATAGTTAAGAGGCCATTTTTCTCAAAAGCTTCACATTCGGTCGGCTCCACTTCGGCTGGCAATAAAACTTTGCGCGAAAAGGAACCCCAATAAAGTTCGCGCAAGAAGTAGTCATCATTGGCGGCATCTGAGGGTCTTTCTCTTTTGCCCTGGAGAGTAATCATTTCGCGCGTAATGGAAATGGTCAGGTTCTCCGGTTTGACGCCAGCAATCATTGATTGAAGAATTATTTCACTGTCGGTTTGATAAACATCAACCGACAGCTCACCTTCCGGTTCTTCTTCCGGCCAGTCGTTGGTTTTGGCGCTGACCGCAAAGTTGCCATCGTCTTTTATTTCGGGGACTGTCACGACATCCTCTTCGTCATTGACCGAAATACTGCCGGTAATTCTTTCAAAAAAAGATCTTTTTTCTTTAAACATAGATTAGGTTAGTGATTATTTATAAGTTTGATGGCAAGCTTTTAGCGCCAACTTTTTTAACTACTTCAAAAACAAAAATAATAACGGTGGTAATTATCCAAAGAAAAACCAAAACCCCAAAAATATTTTTCCCCTCATCTATAATTATAAAAAAGTTGAAGAGAGTATGCAAGACAGTGGCGGCCACTAACCCCAAACCGAGAGACCCTTTTTTTATATTTGAGTTCTTATAAAATGAAAAGCCGATGAAAGCGCCGAGCGTGGCTGAGGTAACGACATGGAGAAGGGTTGCTCCCAAGAAACGCAGGTTGCCGGTGAAGACAAAGGAACTGCTGTTGGCCCCACTGCTTAAGGCGGTAGAAAACAAAAACAAAAAATTTTCTACGGCGGCGAAACCAAGGGCGGCCGTTATCATATAAACCATGGCGTCAACCGGTTCATCAAAGTGTTGTTTGCGAAAAGCAGCGATGTAAGCGGCGGCATATTTGACCACCTCCTCAATAAAAGCCCAAGCCAGAATTGGCCAAAGAGTAATCAGAGCAGCCTTGATTCCGGCCACGGAAAGAGAAGATTGAAAGTTCCCCGCTATGTCGGGATTGAAAGCAACCAGTCGTTCTAGGCAAAAAGCAATAACAACAGAAAAGCCACCAACCACAAAAGTTTTCAGAATCATCCGGGCCGGTTCCGGCTTGTCCTCGTCTTCTTGAAGCCAAAACCAGAGCCAAAAAATTGTTGGCGCCAAACCAAAGAGAACGGCAAATAAAATGGAATGGCCACCCCAACCGTCAAGCGCTTTCATAAAAATTTTTATGTAATCGGTGAAGCTCATTGGTTTTTGTTTGTTGTCACTTGTCAATTAATTTAAATTGACAGATGATAACTGGTGATTTTAAAATTATTCCGGCCAGCGGGCGGTCAGAAGCATTTTTTCTTTGGTTTGAGGGAGGCTTTGCCAGATGGTTTCGGTCAAGAACGGCATAAAGGGGTGCAAGAGCTTTAGCAAATCCAGCAAAATGATATTTAGAGTCAAGAGGCGGGAAAGACGGTTCGACTCATTATTGCCGAAAATTAGCGGTTTACTTTCTTCCAAAATGACGTCGGCCAAAGTGTGCCAGGTGTATTGGTAGATTTTTTCGCTGGCGAGATGAAAACGAAAGTTTTCCATATCGGTGGTAATATCAGCGGTCAGCGCGCGGAATTCGGCCAACAACTTCTCGTCAGCTGGTACCAGGTCGACCGGCGAGTTTTGGCCCTGGGAATTTTCCAGAATGAAGCGGGTAATATTCCAGATTTTGTTGGCAAAGTGTTTATAACCTTTGATTCTGTCTTCAGACAGGGCCATGTCGGTTCCAGCGGCGTTTCCCGTCACTAAGGCCATTCTGAGGGCGTCAGTGCCGTATTTTCTGGCAATGACAGCCGGGTCAATCACGTTGCCTTTGCTCTTGGACATTTTTTGATTTTTGGCGTCGCGGACTAAGCCATGTAAATAAACAGTTTGGAAAGGAACTTGGCCGGTCCGATAAAGCCCAAACATTACCATGCGAGCAACCCAGAAAAAAAGAATATCGCCAGCTGTTTCCATCACATCGGTCGGATAAAAATTCCGGTAGTCTTCGCCAGTTGGGTAGCCGAGAGTGGCATAGGGCCATTGTCCGGAGGAAAACCAAGTGTCAAAAGTGTCCGGGTCTTTGATTAGTCGACCTCCGCATTTTGGGCAATCGGTTTTTTGGTTTTCAATATCTACCACGGCGTAGTCGCATTTTTCACATAATTTGGCAGGAATGGGAATCCCCCAGGCGATTTGCCGCGAAATGTTCCAGTCGCGAATATTGTCAAGCCAATGACAGAAAACTTTTTCTTGGTGATTGGGAATAATTTGGATTTTTTTATTCTTTACCGCTTTTACCGCCTGTTCGGCTAAATTTTTCATCTTGACAAACCATTGCGGAATAATTCGCGGTTCTATTACACGTCCGCATTTATAGCAAACTGAGACATCATGTTCGTAATCCTCGGTTTTTAAGAGGAGCCCTAGCTCAGTCAAGTCTCTAACCACTGCTTCGCGCGCCGCTTCTATTTTAAGGCCGGCATATTTGCCGGCTTTTTCATTTAGCTTGCCGTAACGGTCTATTACTTCAACGGATGGTAAATTATGACGCAGACCAATTTCAAAGTCATTGGCATCGTGGGCGGGGGTAATTTTCAACGCGCCGGTGCCAAAATCTTTTTCCACCGCTTCGTCAGCGATAACTTTTAATTTTAGTTCGCCAATTGGTGTTTGAGCTAAGATGTCTTGGCCGATGTATTGGCGATAGCGTTCATCGTCCGGATTGACCGCCACCGCGACATCTCCAAACATTGTTTCCGGTCGAACCGTCGCGACGACTAGTGGTCCGTATTGCATATAATAAAGTTTATCTTTCCTAGTTTCGCTCAAGGTTTCTAGGTCAGAGAGGGAAGTTTGATGTTTGGTACACCAGTTGGTTATTCTCTCCCCGCGATAAACCAAACCGTCGTCAGACATCTGTTTAAAAGTAGCATAGACTGTTTGAATGATGTCAGGGTCAAGAGTGAATTTTTCACGAGACCAATCACAGGAGGCGCCTAGCTGGCGCATGCCATTCTCGGTCGCTTTTTTGTTGGCTTGAACAAAGTCCATAATTTCGGCATAAAGTTCTTCACGGCTAAGATTGAAACGAGAACGGCCTTCTTTTTCCAACTTTTTCTCATAGACGACTTGTGTTTCAAATCCGGCATGGTCAGTTCCGGGCAGCCAGAGTGTTTTAAAGCCCCTCATTCGTTTGTAGCGAATCATTATGTCTTCCAACGTGACAAACAACGCGTGACCGGCGTGAATTTGGCCGTTGGCGTTTGGCGGCGGCATAATAATCGTGAATGGGCCCTCGGTCACATTTGGTAAATTATCGGGATTGAAGTAGCCGCTTTGTTCCCATAATTCATAAATCACCGATTCGTTTTCGGTCGGGTTGTAGGGTTTGGTAAATTTGGAGTTCATCAATAGTATAATAACAAAAAAACCTTTTACTTCAAAGGCATTTGGCCTTGAGCGCGGAGCTTTGGCGCCACCTTCAGTTTTTTCTTGCTCAAACTTTGCAAGTAACCGGCGGCAGCAATCATGGTGGCGTTGTCGGTAGTGTAACCTAACTCGGGGATTACCAAGGAGACAGTTGGGAAATTTCGGGTAATCATTCTTGTCAATTGTTGTCTTAGTTCTCGGTTGGCGATGACGCCGCCGCCGACAATTACGGTCCTTGGTTTAAATTTGATAAGGGCTTTTTGGGTTTTGGCTAACAAAACATCAAGACAAGCCTGTTGAAAATCAGCCGCAATGAAAGACTTTGTTTCTTTGTCTAATTTGTTCTCGGCCTTCAGTTTTTGGACCAGGTAAAGAACAGCGGTTTTAAGACCAGAAAAAGAGAAATCAAAATCCGGCGAATTAATCATTGGGCGAGGCAGAGAAATCGGATTTTCTTTTCGGTTTTTTGTTTCTTTGGCCAGCTTGGAAATTTGCGGTCCCCCGGGGTAGGGCAATTCAAGAATCCGCGCCACTTTATCAAAAGCTTCACCGATCGCGTCATCGCGCGTGCCGCCGATTTGTTTATATTTGAGCCAGCCATGAGTCAAAACTAATTCAGTGTGACCGCCGGAAACAATCAATGCCAAGGCCGGAAAATTGAGAGGAGGATTTTTGGGCTTTGCTCTTTTGTCTTTATCTTTTTCTTTTACTAAGCCGGCACAGAGGTGCCCTTCCAGGTGGTTGACGGGGATTAGCGGTTTACGCCAGACCAGAGACAGCGCGCGGGCAAAATTAATACCCACCCAAAGGGCCGGTTCCAAGCCGGGGCCTTTGGTTACGGCGATAGCGTCAAGTTTGGGGGTTTTGAGGGTGGGGATAACCTTATTAAAAAGTTCCAATAATTCGGGCTCGCGCTCTAAAATTTTACGGATTTTTTTTGTATCTGCCGGGCTGTTTTGGGGTGTGGTGACTTGGCGCAAACCGCCTTCTTTTAGGGTTTTGGTTAGCAAGGGGACTAGATTTCGGCCATGTTCGCGTTTGGCCAAGGCCGGCACGACGCCACCCCATTTTTCATGAATCTGTGTTTGAGAGGAGAGGTTGTGGGAGAGAACTTTAAATTGCGGTCTTTTAAAGCCACCAGTGGCTTTGACCAAACTTATTCCCGTATCGTCACAACTGGTTTCTATCGCTAAAATTATCATAGAGTTAAACTATAACGAAAAAATGACTTGCCAGCAATAAAAAAGGCCAGCCTCGGAAGAGAGGAAGGCTGGCCCACAACAATGAGCGGGACGACAACAGGTCGTCCAATGATTATACTAGCATAGGTTATAAAAAAAGCAAGTTTAAAACGCAAGCCAATAGGCGCCTTGACCGCCCCTGGCTGGGCGCCTGTTATTTAGTGCACCCTGCAAGAGTTGAACTTGCGACCTTACGAATGTGAATCGTACGCTCTAACCAACTGAGCTAAGGGTGCTTATTTCTTAAAGGGCGGTGCTCCCTGCAGGAATTGAACCTGCATTACGAGCTTCGGAGGCCCGTGTTCTATCCGTTAAACTAAGGGAGCTTGTGGTTGCCGGCTTTCATCACTACGGTATCAGGGATTTTGCCTGCGTTTATTAAACCAAATCTAAACCCATATTGAAAGGGGCCTGGCAACTTTGTCTTGTCTTTGTTTGCTAATGCTAGTCAATTATGGAAACCGTGAAAAGCTTATAGTTGGTTCTCGCCCTGTTTTTCCTGATACGTTGCTCGCGCGGTCAAAACCAGGAGCACAATCAAAACAATGGCCGCAAATCCAATCCCAACCCACGGAATCCAAGGATATTTCTCGGTAATTCGGCTTTCTTCTTTATCACAAGCATCGCCGATCCCATCACTATCAGTATCTTTTTGGTCCCGGTTGGGATTGTCGGGGCAGTTATCCATTGAATTTATCCTGCCGTCTTGGTCAAAATCATCACATGCGTCGCCTCGGCCATTGTTGTTGACGTCTTGCTGGTCTTGGTTATTAACAGAAACGCAGTTATCTAGAACGTCAGGTACCCCATCATTATCAACATCCGCAATCACATAATTAGGGTTGTTTTGGGGTGTCAAAGTTTTAGAGATTACCAGAACATCTTGCGCTGAGGTCAAATTTCCCGCTTCACCAACTGGCGCTTCTGCTGGTCGGTCTGGGTCAAAGTAAACACGGTAGGAATGACCGGGTTGCGCCAGAAATCTTAGGGCGCGACTATTTGATTTTATCGCGTTGCTTTGATCCAAACGTAATTCACTGATCCGTAACGGCTGGCTATAGTTAAAAGTGATTTCCCACCAATTTGACGTTGTCTGTGGAAAGCGAATAGTCTGTTGGTCCATTTTTTTATTTGCGACCACGATTTTGTTTTGTCCCCCCACTGAAGCGCGGATCTCTACGGAAGTAGGTAATGCCGTGTTGTCGTCAAGGAGGATGGTTAGGGCGGACGAAGAAATCGGACTTGGGCTAGTCAAAGTAATTTTAACTTGTCCCTGGGCGTTCTCCGGCAATGAAAAATCAACATAGGTCCAAGCGTCTTTATCTATCATTCTGTTTGCCTCGCCAGCATGGGGGGCGGTGGTTACTGTTATCGGTATTTCGTTGACCAATGTTTCTTGTTTGAAATAATGGGGCTCAAAATAGTTGGTTGTTTTATCGAGAACGACAAAGTCAAAGTGTTCAATAAATTCGGTTGCCAACGGAACTTCCACAACGGTCGGGACATTTATGGCGAGGTTGTCTACGTCTTTGTAAAAACGATACGCGTTTGTTAAAGACAAAATTAAATTTTGTTGAGGTTCCTGCGCGCCGGCAGTGAAGACAAAACCGAAAACGAGGAAAATGGATAAAATTAAAATTTTATTTTTCATATTTTAATAGTTATTTATTATTTCCTTGTTATGTTTTTTCTTTCCTAAAAAGGCGGTACTAACCAGTAACGCGCCGATAAGGAAGAAAGTAACTATTTTCCCCGCAAGTTCCATTTTCCAGATATCAACGGTAAACAACCGACCAATAACAAACCCAACGAGCACTCCACCATAAAGATAAAGACCTCTCTTTCCATTGGCAAGACCGTAGAAATAAGTAATTAAGCCGATAATCGTATAGACAACAAGTGAAATCATGACCGCGTTGTTGTTGTTAAGAAGTCCGGCGTGCAGCGAAAGCCACAGAAGAACAAAGGCGTAGGCGGAACCAACAATCAACAACAGGGCATTAATCCTGCGCGGCTCTTTGTCATCAATTTCTTTGACCCGGCGCAAAAAGAATGAGCCAAGTCCAAGCATGATTGAGCTTAACACCAGGAGCACAAAGAAGTCTTTGTGGACAACGCTCCTTGACCACGATATCGAGGTCAAGCTGTCTATAGACAAAATTATTGGACCGATTAAGAGCAGGCTGGTCCTCTCAGCAATTTTTATGTTTCGCAATATTACGTAGGTAATAAGCGCGATGGCGCCGCTTTCAATTGCGTAGGCGATTGTAAGAGTCGCGCCGCTTAGCTCCGCGGATGTCGCCGCGGCCAGCATCGCGACACCAACTCCGGCATAAACATAAAAAGATTCTTGTCTTTGGGTGATTCTAAATATCAGAAATGAACCGACGGCAAATACCACCATCCACGCGGCAATGATTAAACTTTTCCATTCATCCGGCGCGGTGGTCATAATCCAGGCGAGCAAAAATAGTCCATTGCCGGCGGCGGCTATCAGGTCGGGGACAATGTCCTTACCCTTTAATTTGAGCAGACCGGCAGTGTTCGTTAAGAAGAACAATGTGGCGAACGCGTAAGCAAACAAGAGTAAGGTTTGAGTATCCACCAAAGGAAATGAAAACGGGGAAAGGAGGTGTGGCGCGCTGTAGGCGGAAACGATAATAAGTGAAGCTGCCGTAAGTTCCCTTTGCCCGGTTAACGCGACTATCCAAATTGCGCCAAGAATAACAACAAACAAATAAGCGAAAAGCCCCACGTGGTCTGTCGCTGGGGATTTTGTTAGTAGAGGCGCGATTCCCGCCAGCGTTAAGCTCAACAGTGAAAGGGCGCGGCTATTGTATTTGACACTGGCAAGCGCCACAAAGGCGGTACTCAGGAACATTACAATAAGCGCGGAAAAGGGGGTGAAAAAACCGTAGACTGTCCTGGCTGCAAAAATAGTTAGCAAAATTGTAGTTGAACCAAGAACCAGGAAGATACCGCCTTGGGCGAGATATTTTTTTATTCTCCAATAGCCGAGCAAGATAAAAATAGACCCGGCGATAACCCCAAGCGCAATCCGGCCCATTGGTCCAATCCAGTCGTTAAGGAACGCGTAGGTCGTAAGCCAACCAAAGCCGATAAGTAAAAGAAGTGCTCCAAGTTTGAGGAGCCAATCTTCCTTAAGCCACCCAATGAATTTTTGAGACATGGTTGGTCCTGTTTGTTCTGGCATGACCAGTGGCCTTAATGTTTGAGCTTGAACTTGGGTTTGGGCAATTACCGCGCTGAAAGCTTTTTCAACATCAGATATTTGCCAACCATTAGACAAAAGAGAGTTTTTAATCTTCTCTCGGTCCGTGCCTAGTTGTAGTTGTTGTTTGACGTAATCAAACAACGGACCCGGAATCGCGAGCGGTTGTTTTTCCGGTTGCTCGGAGGATGGCTGATAGCCTTGCTCTGATGTCTGTTGAACTACACCACTTTCAATAAGTTGCTCTAATTTTTGTACGCGATCTCGAAGGTTGAGCACAAGAACTAGAACTACCACCCCGCCAATAAAAGTAAGGAATACCATAATTTTTTAGTTAACTTAGTTTATGAATTTATTATAGTAAATTACCCCCTAATAATCCATGGAATAAGTGGATAAGGAAATGGGGAGCCAAATTTTGTTTTTGTGGGCGATAGAGGACTTTCCCGCGCCTCTCCTCGCGCCTGTCGCGCTTCGTCGGGCTGGGCACCGCCTCGCTGCTCCGCCTTGCTAGGTGGAGACCGCTCCGGCGTTCAAGTTCTCACGCAACTGAAGCAGTTCAGTTGCTTATCACCAACAAATCCCGCCAGAGCGGGATTTTTGTGGGCGATAGAGGACTTGAACCTCTGACCTTCTCAACGTCAATGAGACGCTCTAGCCAACTGAGCTAATCGCCCTTATTAATTTCAACTTACAAACATAATTTTCCGCCCCCTCATTCTCCTCTTGCCAAAGCTTATGCTTCGGTCGGCTCCCCGACATCGCCCCTGCTTACACTCATAAATTTAACAAAAAAAAGGAAAAACGGCAACTCTACAAACTGGCCACTGTCAAAAACGAAACTAGCAACCAGAGAAGGGTTTGAACCCAAAGAAGTCGCTTTTTGTTGAGCGGTTTTTTCCAGAAATACCAAATTGAAACAATCAAGGCGATTAGCAGGAAAATCAGTTTGAGCCAGCCGAGAATATTAAAGAAATTTTTAGCAAGCAGAAAAATGCTGGACAAGGTCAAGAGCCCCGCGCCAAAGACAAATAATTTGAAAGAAGTTTGAAAACGGCTAGTGAGCGTTCGAGACAAGCCCAAGGCCAGTAAAACCAGTCCCAGGCTGGCCAAGAAGAGCTCCAAGATTGGTTGGTCAAAAAATTTTTGTTTGATAATCGGCAAAATAAAGATGGTCTTGACCATTTCGCCCACCGAAAATTTTTCTTCGTTGCCAACGACAAGGGCATAGCGGCCGGTACTGCTCGCGTTATAAACTTTAATTAAGTAATTATCGGCCGGCAGGGAAAAAGTTTTTTCCGGCCCACGCAAATAATAATCATTGCCAAATTCTTCAAAATAAACTTCGGTGAAGTCCCCGGTTAGATTTTGGACTTTGCCTTTTTGGGCGATTAATTCCACCTGTGGGGACTGGACTTCATTAATTGGAATCAGGAGCCCGATTAGGATATCGCTTGGTTGAGATAAATAAAAATGATAATAATCCGGCGTGCCCTGCATTTGGCCGTAAAAAACTTGCGAGACAGTTGGGTTGTCTATCTCGGCCGGACTATGGAGGGAAACATTCTCGCCCATCATGTAACGAGGCAAGTGGGCCGAAGCAACAAGCGGCAAAATTACAAAAAGGAGAAGGGAAGGAAGAACAATTTTTTTCATAAGTTAATTATCGCACAAAAAAATCAGTGGTTGAAGCGGGTTATCCACGAAGATGGCATTTTGGCTGAAAATTTGTTAATTTATAGCAGTAAGGAAAGGTGGCTGAGTGGTTGAAGGCGCCGCACTCGAAATGCGGTGAGGGAGCAATCCCTCCGTGGGTTCAAATCCCACCCTTTCCGCAGTGAACATTGTGAACAAGGAAAGGGCGGGATTTGAACCAGAGGTGGGGTCGGGAGGACTGGGTGTCCTCCCGTGGAGGAAAACAGCGAGTCTGCGAGTGTTAGAAACCGTGGGTATCTAAAGCGCAGACGAGTCCTCGAAGTCGAGCAGTGAGGTTCCCACCCTTTCCGCCTTCGCCTCGCTGTAGTTCGGCTTCGGCGTGACGCAGTCCGTCAAGACGAGCGAAGGTGGGAAGAAAATTTATGCATTACGTCACAGTTATTCCAACCAAGAGCTTCTTGACTCTGTCGAGAAGATTCCGCGGTTGGTTAACTAATTAAGTTCTAAGGTCATAAAATTCAAGCGCCTGACCAGCGCTTTTCTTTTTAATAAAATAGTTTAAATATTTTTCAAAATAAACTCCACCCTTTCTGCTGGTGGTAAAATCGGAACTTTTAGCGGATGATAACCGAAGTCTAAATAAGCTTGATTGATAGCCTGATGGATTGCTTCTGCTTTTGTTTTCTCTTCTAGCCGTGAATGATCATTTTCGTAATTAGGTAGGGGATCGAGGAGAAAAATTTTATCATAACGATTTCGCCCTAATTGTTCAATAATAGTCGGTGGTGGCACCTTTTCCAAAACGCAATAACCGTAACCGTCTATCAGGCTGCGGTCCAAAAAAATAATTTCACCTTTGTTTTTTTCTTCTAATTCCAGTTGGAGTTCAGCGACGCGTGTTTGAAACAGTCCAAGATCTTTCCAGGGTAAAACATCGCTGTTTTTGGCTTTTTCTTCTTCAATTACCATTCTTGCCGCTTCTGGCACAATCTCAAAATCACGCGCCGCCAAGAGTTCAATCAAGGTTGTTTTGCCGATGCCGGGGCCGCCGGTGAGGACGTGTTTTTGCATTAGCTGTATTTTAAAAGATATTTTGCTTTTAGACAATTAGAGGGGTTAGAGGCGCTTCGCGCTCAAGATCGTTGTAATCCACTCTGGCGGGCAGTTTGCTCTCTTAGGGTCGCGAGTATAAAAATGAGCCAGCTTGTGCTGGCTCATTTTTATACTCGCGACCCTACCGGGAATCGAACCCGGATTACCACCTTGAAAGAGTGGTGTCCTAACCGTTAGACGATAGGGCCAATTTTAAATTTAACAAACTTTGTATAGAAAAATAGGCCCGAGGCCGTTTTTCTACGTTGTCTAATATACTATAAATTGACAATTTGGGCAACACTTGTCGTCAAGAATTAATCTCGTTATACTTAGGCTGGATCCGTTTTTGAACCAAAGGAGGTGAGAGATGAAGAATCTTTCATATCTGAAAGTTCTCAACAAAGAACAAGCCCTTCAGATTCTTGGGCAAGAATATCCCGACACAGAATTTTCTTTTGTGCATCGGGTGCACCATAATAATTGTGACGGGATGACATACTGTTTCAGGAGCCCATCGCAACATCACGTTTACTATTACGTGGATGAGAACGATGGCTCGGTGAGAGTCCAGGATTTGAGGGCCCAAAAGGCGAGCTCCTAGCTCGCCTTTTATTTTTTAATTGACAAAACTTGCCAGGAGCCTTGGGGAGAGAATTACACTTTTTGCGTTGTTACGTAACATGTTACGTAACAGTTAAAACGTTAGGGGAGGACAATCTTTTTCCAACTTGGCGCGAGTTTAAGGGATAGTTTATAATAAATAGTATAAATCAGCGCGCTTGTCGCTTTAAAAATAATTGGATTATGACCTATTTGGTAGCTATTTTGGCTTTTGTCTTAATGTTAGCGGGCGGATTTTTTGCGCTGCGTTTTCGTGACCGCCTGCATTTGGTTTTGGGCTTTTCGGCGGGCGCTTTGATTGGAGTTGCTTTTTTTGACCTTTTGCCGGAAGCGATAGAGATGACTGGAAACTTTTTGTCAGTGGCAACCGCTCTTTCCCTTAGCGCGTTGGGTTTTATGATTTATTTGATTTTGGACAGGTTGATTCTCTTTCATTCGCATTGTGACGAAACGGTTGAACAATGTCATAACGCCGGCCACCAAATGCGCGGTCCGGTGACGGTTTTGATTTTGGCTGTTCACAGTTTTATCGACGGTTTGGCGGTTGGGCTGGCGCTGCAAGTATCAGTGACCACTGGTCTGGTGATGGCCGTAGCGGTTTTGACTCATAACTTTTCTGATGGGATCAACGTTGTTGGTCTCTTGTTAAAAGATGGTCGGGAACGTCGGGAGGCGTTCAAGTGGCTTTTGCCGATATCTTTGGCGCCGGCGTTGGGCATTTTGGCCACCAATTTCTTTAGTTTGCCGGAAAATTATCTTGGTCTTGTTCTGGCGCTGTTTGGCGGTTTCTTTCTTTATATCGGCGCGGCTGAACTTTTGCCGGAAAGCCACCATGGGCATTCCACGCGTTGGACCACTTTGGCTACTGTCTTGGGGATGACGATTCTTTATCTGGCGATAAAATTAGCAGGTGGCTAATAAAACACCGCCTAGAACCGACAGAACCGAGAAACTCTTATCTTTTTTTCTGCAAATAATTATAAATATCCTCCACGGCCTTGACGGCATCGCCAGCGGCGATGTTGTTTTGATGATAAAACGTGTCGGTGCAGTCACCGGCGGCCCAGATTCCCTCGCGGGAGGTTTGGCCGGTGCGGTGGTCAATTTTAATCGCGTTGCAATCGGTCATTTCCACCAGATCGCGGAAAGCCTCGGTGCTGGGCACAAATCCGATTTCCACAAAAATACCGGTTACCGGCAGTTCGTTTTCTTCGCCTGTTTCTTTGTCACGATAGATAAGACCGGTAACAAATTTGTCGCCCTTGATTTCTAGCAATTCCACGTTGAGCAGAATTTTAAATTTGGGGTTGGCTGACAGACTGTCCACGGTGACTCGTTCGGCACGGAGCAAGGCCGCGCTTTCTAGCAAAGTAACACTGTCGCAATAGGCGAGGAGTTGCGCGGCCGAACAAAAGCCCGCGTTGCCACCGCCGATAACGGCCACTTTTTGACCGGCAAACATTGGTCCGTCGCAAGAAGCGCAGTAGGTGACACCTTTTTGTTCAAATTCCGCCGCGCCTTTGATTGTCAGTTTGCGGCGATTGGCGCCGGCGGCAATTAAGACTGTTTTGGCTAGATAAACGCCTCCCGTGGAAACAACTTCAAACCCTTCTGCTTTAGTTTTAATCGCGGAAACTTGCTCTTTGGTTTTGATTACAAAATTATCGCTTTCATAAGAACGCAAATGTGACTCTAACTTTTTGGCCAAATCAACGCCGGATATGGTAATTTCGCCGATCCAGTTTTGAATTTCCGGCGAAACACTAGACTGGCCATTTAGGCTTTCGGCCAGGATCAAGGTTTTTAACTTTTTTCTGGCCGCATAGACGCCGGCGGCTACGCCAGCCGGTCCACCACCGATAATGATTAGATCATGCATAATAATTTAAAGTGTAAAAATTAAAATGTAAAATTCAAATACAGAAAATTGGGGGTCGGAAGTTTTAAATTAAATAAAGAATACGCCTAGATATTAGCTATCCAAATTTTCTATATTCTTTATCGCCCTCTATTCTATATTCCAAATTCTACCTCTCTATTTTTTCGCTCTTCTTAAGAAAGCCGGAATTGACGACCAATCGTCTTCCTCCTCTTCTTCTGGTGTTTTTTCAGACCGATTGGTTACCAGTGGTTTTGAGGTCTGCCGTTCGGCGGCTTTGGCTGGGGTAACCTCGGGCTTTTCTTTTTCTTTGGTATCTTTGGCGGACACTGGCTCTTCCTTTTTTGTTTCTGCCAGCGTGCCGGCGCTAGCTTCAGCGCGGTCACGACGGCTAAGCGTCGCTTCTGGGAAACCGCAAGCGATAA
>JAKJEI010000007.1 GCA_022705505.1 Patescibacteria group bacterium | reverse complement strand
AAATGCTTATATTTGTTTTTAATTTTTGCCATACACCTATTTTACTAGGTGTTCGACTTCAAAGGTTAACTGAAGGTCATTGTGGCGTGCAGTTTGAAAAAAACGCCGGGGAGCGGCGGAAGGAGGAGAAAATGGGGAAGTTATTGGCTCAAGGACTTGGGGTGGTCCTCCTCGGGGCATGTCTCGGCCTGTGCTGGTTCTTCGTCAGCCATGAGTTGGCGAAGCCCGTCGGCTTTTACTTCGGCTCCGAGTTGATCGGGGTCGGAGTAAAAGAGCCTGGCCGGGGATTCGTCCAGTATAGACTGGACGAGTACCTGCCAATTTACGGCCAGGTGCCCGAGTTGCACCAGGAGGTGCAAGTAGGGCCAAATTGGCAACCGGCGCCGCGGCCCGGGGAAGACCCGGAGCCTGGCTCGGGGGGCAGCCCCGACAAAGAGTAGCCATAGACCCGTCACGGATTAGCCGGACGGGTCTTTCTTTTTGACTTGTTTTTGGCGTTTTTTTTTGATATATTTCTAGAGAAAGTTGGGGTTTAAATTTTTAGGTTTTAAACTTTTAAATTTTAACTTAACACAACGCGCGTGTCTCTCCCTTCTTCGCGCAAGTCAGAACCTGAGCTTTGGATGGGCAAGCAGGTGGAATGATATCTTGAAAATTAAATAATCTGGTTGGCAACGTGCGCGTGTAGCTCAGGTGGTTAGAGCGCGTCACTGATAATGACGAGGTCGTAGGTTCGAGTCCTACCATGCGCACGTTGCTCGTCAATTGATTTAATTTTCAAGATACTATTCCATAGAGTGATGAAAGTTGGAGATGTCCGTTTTTATTTGACAATGACAAGGTTTCGCCCAAGGCAGAAAAACCCTGGTTCGAGTCCTGGATCGCGCACAATAAACTCTGCTTCGGCGGATTTTTGCGTAGCCTTTTTCTTGTGTTAAAATGCTTTTTGTGAACTACAAAAACAAGATTCGACGCTTTTTTGCTCTTTTTGTTTTAGTTTTTAAGATTATTGGTTGGTTTTTTACTAGGCCAAAAAGTCAGGGGGCAATTGCTTTGATTTTTTATGGTGACTCTATTTTGCTAATCAGGAAAGCTTTGTTTAAAAAGGTTTGGTCATTGCCGGGCGGGAACAGTGTTAAAGACGAAGAGTCAGAACAAACAGCAATCAGGGAAACACAAGAAGAAGCTGGGATAGAGATAAAAATAATAAAGAAATTGGGAGAATATTTTGAAAATAAGTACTGGCGAAATCATACTACCCATGTTTTTTTGGCTGAAGCCTTAGGTGCCAAAATAACGATTGATGACTTGGAAATTGAAGAAGCGAAATTTTTTGATAGAAAAAGTCTGCCTGTTAATAAAGGTCAGTCCCTTAAAAAAGCCTTAGAATTTTATGAATTACAAAACCTTTTTCAAAAATAAAAAGATCACTATCGTGGGACTGGGTCTTTTGGGGCGGGGGATTGGCGTGGTCAAGTTTTTGGCGAAAAACGGCGCGGATTTGATTGTGACTGATTTGAAGACAAAAGAGCAATTGTCTTCTTCTTTAAAAAAGCTGGCTGTTTTCAAAAATATCAAATATGTCCTGGGAGAACATCGTCTGGAAGATTTTCGCAATCGGGACATGGTTATAAAGGCCGCCGGGGTGCCGCTTGATTCACCGTTTATCGCTGAAGCGAAAAAAAACAAAATTCCGATAGAAATGGACGCTTCGCTTTTTGCCAAACTGGCGCCGACTGGCGTAAAAATAATTGGGGTGACCGGGACTAGGGGCAAGAGCATGGTGACTCACTTATTGTATGAAATCTTAAAAGAAAATTTTGGGTCATCAAAGGTCCATTTGGGCGGTAATGTTAGGGGGATTGCGACTTTACCCTTGTTGAAAAAAGTTAAACCAGGGGATTTTGTTGTGATGGAACTTGATTCCTGGCAATTGCAAGGTTTCGGCGAAAGCCGCCTTAGCCCGCCGGTTTCTTTGTTTACAACTTTTCTGAGTGACCACCAAAATTATTACAAGAATAGTATGGAACAATACTTTGCCGACAAAGCGAACATTTATCGTTGGCAAACGAAAGATGGTATTTTGTTGGCGCGACCACAAGCGGTCAAGATAATAAAAGAGAAAGACAAGGCTGGCATCAAGGGGCGATTTAAGGTTGTCAAAAAAAGTGATTTGCCAGCCAACTGGAAACACAACTTATTGGGTGAGCATAATTTGGAAAACATTGCTCTGGCCCTTTCGGCGGCGCGTGAGTTGGGGGCGCTTGATAAGGTTAGCAAAAAAGCCATTGCCGCTTTCCCGGGCTTGCCGGGGCGGTTAGAGTTTATTAAGGAGAAAGGCGGAATTAAATATTACAACGACACCAACGCTACCACCCCGGACGCGGTTTTGGTAGCCTTGGCCGCGCTCAAAAAATATAAAGGCAAAATAATTTTACTGGGCGGCGGGGCTGATAAAAATCTTGATTACGCAACTTACGCTAAGGCGGTCAGGCAGAACGTCAAGGCCCTGGCGCTTTTCCGTGGCACCGCGACTGACAAAATTCTAGAGGTTCTTTGGTCTAGGTCCGTCCTAGGCCGGTCTAGGACGGACCTAGGCCAAAATAAGGTGGAGGTCTTTGATAACATAAGAGAGGCTTTTGCTTGGGCTAAAGCTCAAGCCAAACGTGGGGATATTATTTTACTATCACCAGGCGCGGCTAGTTTTGGAGTGTTTAAAAATGAATATGATCGAGGCGACCAATTTAATAAGTTAGTGAAAAGGATATAATTTATTGTATAAGGAAGATAGAGTTTGTTATATTAGACTTAGAACAGCATGAAAGAGACAGAGGAAAAGAAAACAATTGAACCATTAACCTTAAAATCTCTGTTGGCGCTCATAGAAGCCAGCGCGGGAACGACAATGTTTCGTCATCTCTATGCCGAAGTGGATGGGGTTGAACAAGATATTTTAGAAGACGGCAACTTATCTTGCGCCTTTTACGTATCTGGCGTTTTGGCGATTTTTGGGTTGATTGACCGGCTGCACACGACGGTTAGCGGCACAGTTACGGCGTTAGAAAAAGCCGGCTGGCAAAAAACGGATAATCTAAAACCGGGTTGTGTTATCGTCTGGGACAAACCGCGCGATAATAGTCACAATCACCAGCACATTGGTTTTTATTTGGGTGACGAAACCGCAATAGCCAACAGTACCGAGAAAAAAGTTATTGCCAAAAACCACTACACATACGGCGGCGAAGAACAATCGTCTCAGAGACAAATTTTGGCAATCTATAACCATCCCAGCTTAAGTTAAA
This sequence comes from Patescibacteria group bacterium, assembly GCA_022705505.1. Taxonomy (GTDB): domain Bacteria; phylum Patescibacteriota; class Minisyncoccia; order Phycocordibacterales; family XYD1-FULL-46-19; genus JAKJEI01. Next base: position 27,913 of record JAKJEI010000007.1, on the reverse strand, counting down.
ACCAACACAGGAGGTCAAAAAGTCAACTACAAAATCGCTGTTTTTTGCCGTATAATATCTGAATGTCAATAATTTCAAACAGGCAAAAAATTCATTTTATCGGAATCGGTGGTATTGGGATGTCGGCGTTGGCGCGAATGTTTTTAGGCGAAGGCAAGCAAGTGTCCGGCTCTGATCGCGCACCGTCTTTGGTCACCGAAGGGTTGGAAAAGTTGGGGGCTAAGATTTTTTATGAACAAGAAGCGGAGAATATCGCCGCTGATGTTGATTTGATTGTTTATACGATTGCTATCCCGGCTGACAACTCCGAACTCTTGGCGGCGCGCGCCAAGGGCATTGACTGTCTCACTTATCCGCAAGCACTCGGTCTGATCTCGGCCGAAAAATACACGATTGCCGTGGCCGGAACTCACGGCAAAACAACAACCACAGCGATGATTGCCGAAATGATGATAGCCGCTAGTTTGTCGCCGACAGTTGTGGTCGGCAGCTTGCTTAAACAAAAAAACACGGAAAGTTCTTTTCCCGGCGGCACCAACTTTATTGCCGGCGACAGCAAATACCTAGTCGTGGAAGCTTGCGAGTATCAACGTTCTTTTTTAAATTTGTCACCCCGGATTGCGGTTATCACCAATATTGATAATGACCACTTGGATTACTATAAAGACTTTACCGATATCCAATCAGCTTTTGCCGAATTTATCTCAAAAGTACCGGATGATGGTTTTGTTGTTTGCGACAAAAAAGACCTGCGCCTGGAGCTGGTCTTAGGACAGACCAAGGCGACAGTCGTAGATTATAAAAATTTTTTGGAAAGAATATCATCATCCGGGCTCACGGTTCCTGGTCATCACAACCTCTTAAACGCCAGCGCGGCCTTGGCGGTAGGTGAAATTTTGCAAATTGCTGAGAAAACTTCCCTTGAGGCGTTGCTCGGTTTTAGTGGTGTTTGGCGACGGTTTGAACCTAAAGGCGAAATGGAGACCGGCGCTTTGGTATATGATGATTACGCGCACCACCCAACCGAGATTGAAGCGGCTCTTGCCGGCGCGCGGGAGTTTATGTCTAATCGCCAAATGACCGGCAAGCTATTCGCGGTTTTCCAACCGCATCTCTATAGTCGCACCAAAATTCTGAAAGAAGACTTTGCCACCAAGCTAGCTTTGGCGGACGAAATTATTATGGCGCCGATTTACGCGGCGCGCGAACCGGCCGACCCGACTATCAGTTCCGAAATTTTAGCGGAGGCGATCGCCCGCAAAAATCGAAATGTACGCGTCCTGAGGGATTTTGCTGAAATCGCGGAGGCTCTAAGGACAGATACCGAAGAAGGGGACTTAATTATGACAATTGGCGCAGGGGACATTTATAAAGTCGGGGAAGGCTTAACGAGAAATGTAAAAATTAAAGTTTGAGCTTTAATTTTTACATTTCTTATGCTATCCTTTTCTCATATGAGACACATTATTTGGCGTAACAGAGCCAGCGCGATTCTGGGTTTACTAATCATGATTATTCCGTTTACCGGTTTCCCGGAACCTTTGCGCACGGCTCTTATTGTTTTGTTTGGTTTGTTGATTGTTATTTTTGGTTTTGCACGGGAATCAACTAGTGGCTTTTCTTATAATCAAGAAGTAGCGGCTGAATCAACATCGGACTGGGAATTGGCGTCGGAAACAGAAATGACAGCAAGACCAAGGCCAATGGTGGCAGAAGAAGAAACGGTGGCCATAACCTCCGAATCAGCTGACGAGTCGTTAGCGAATGAAGAGCTGCCAGAGTTTGTGACTGAAATGAACAAAGTCAAAAAGCGACAGCCGCGTCGTAAGAAGTCGGGGCTAGCCGGAGAAGGACCAAAAATCGAGGTAACCAATTTTGATGCGCCGGAAGAAGACGAAAAACAATAAGCGATGGTGGACGGCGGCGGCGGTTGGCGTCGCCGCTTTTGGGTTGTTGTTTTTTTGGTTTTGGCAATCTTCTGACGCGCCGATTTACGATCGTGGAACGACCGGTCTAGTTAGCAGCGATTTATTGGCCCAAACTACTTCCAACCAAAAAGAGGAACCAAAATTGATCGTTACGCATAAAAAGACGCCAGCGGTGGTCAAGGCGGTTTATATGTCCAGTTGGGTGGCGGCGACCAAAAACATTCGCGAGCGCCTCATCAATAATTTAGCGGGCACAGAAATAAATTCTATAGTGATTGATGTCAAAGATTATTCGGGTGCTGTTTCTATGGATATAAACACTAAAACGGCCGGTCAACTAAGTGGGCGAGTCAAAGATTTGGCGGAGTTCGTGGATTATCTGCACCAAAAAAATTATTACGTGATTGGACGCATTTCTGTTTTTCAAGATAATTTGTTGTCACGGCAAAGGTCTGACTTGGCGCTTAAACGCTTGGATAATGGCGCGCTTTGGACTGACCGGAAGGGAATTGCCTGGTTGGATGTCAGCGCGCCGGAAGTGTGGGATTACACGATTGCCGTAGCCAAAGAAGCGTACCGCCTTGGTTTTGATGAATTGAATTTTGATTACATCCGTTTCCCCTCTGATGGCAATACGAGCAATGTCGCCTATCCCTATTCACGCCTAAGTGTTGATACCAGAGCCGAAGCTCTGCGTAAGTTTTTTGTTTATTTGAATGCCAAAATGAAAGAGATTGATGCGCCAATTTCGGCCGATGTGTTTGGCATGGTAGCAACTAACACCGACGACCTGGGGATTGGGCAAGTTTTGGAAAACGCGATTCCATATTTTGATTATGTCGCGCCGATGGTTTATCCATCACATTACCCGCCAGGCTTTTTGAATTACAAAAATCCGGCCTCCGTGCCCTATGAAATAGTGAACCATTCAATGGGGGTGGCCGCCACGCGGGTGGTGGCGCAGGGTTATTCGCCGCTTAAACTTAGGCCTTGGTTGCAAGATTTTGATTTGGGGGCTGACTACACGGCTGAGATGATTAAAGCGCAAAAACGCGCCGTTTATGATGCTGGCCTAACTTCTTGGATGATGTGGGACCCGGCAAACATCTATACAGTGGGGGCGTACCGGTAATTGGAGAAGAGTCGTCATCAACTCTTGACTAAAGTCGGGCTGGGTCAGGTTAATTTTGCAACTGGCGATTTTTTGTTCAACTGGAATTATTAACAATTAAGTTTTATAATTAGGACAGCAAAATTACATTATTTTCTAGTTTTCTCATTTATATAATTTACAGGCATTTGTGTACGGGAGTCGCATTTTATGAATAATCAAACCGTCAATTATTTTGCTCAGACTGATTTCCGTGGCAAACGGACGACTTTTGGCATCAAGTCTGACGACCGTGCCCGCCACTTTTACGTGATTGGGAAGACTGGTCTAGGCAAATCAACTTTGCTTGAGAATATGGCGGTGCAGGATATCAAAAACGGCGAGGGGGTGGCCTTTATTGACCCGCATGGCAAGTCAGCGGAAACTCTGCTTGATTTTGTGCCGCCCGAGCGAATCAAGGATGTAATTTATTTTGCGCCGTTTGACCTGGATTACCCAGTTGCTTTTAATATTATGGAGGACGTGGGGAAGGATCAACGACATTTGGTCGCCAACGGCCTAATGTCTACTTTCAAGAAAATCTGGCCGGATGTTTGGTCGGCAAGAATGGAATATATTTTGAATAATACCTTGCTCGCGCTTTTGGAATATCCAAATTCAACTTTGCTTGGTGTTAATCGGATGTTATCGGATAAGGTATTCCGACAAACGGTGGTGAACAATATTTCTGATCCCTCGGTCAAATCGTTTTGGGTAGACGAGTTTGCCAAATACAACGAGCGTTACATGCAAGAGGCGGGCGACGCCATTAAGAACAAAATTGGTCAATTTACTTCCAACCCATTGATTAGAAATATTATCGGTCAGCCCAAGTCCACTTTTGATCTGCGGCGGGCAATGGATGAAAAAAAGATTTTGATTGTCAACTTGTCCAAGGGGCGTTTGGGGGAGCAAAACGCCAATCTTTTGGGGGGAATGTTTATTACCAAAATTTATCTGGCGGCTATGTCGCGCGCCGAAATCTCTCCTTCCGCTTTGTCTCGTTTGCCGCAATTTTATCTTTTTGTGGATGAGTTTCAATCTTTTGTTAACGATTCGTTTGCTGATATTTTGGCGGAAGCGCGCAAATACAAACTGTGTCTAACCATCGCGCACCAGTATGTTGAACAAATGCCGGAAACCGTCCGCAACGCCGTCTTTGGCAACGTTGGGAGCATCATCTCCTTCCGGGTCGGACCGTTCGACGCCGAGTTGTTGGAAAAAATCTTTGCCCCGACTTTCACTAAAGAAGACTTAGTTAATCTGGGTTTTGCGCAAATCTATCTGACTTTGATGATAGACGGTGTCGGATCACCGCCTTTTTCGGCGGTTACCATTCCGCCGATTGTGGCCTTGGACGAATCCAACCGCAAGGCGATTGTTGATTATGCCAGAAAGACTTATGCCAAACCGCGCGACCAAGTCCAAAAGGAAATTACAGGTTGGTATGGCGAAGAGGTGGGAAATTCAAGCAACAAAAAGCAAGAGGGCCCAAAGGCGGGGGAATCTAAAAAGAAGGATGATGGTCAACAATCGTTCAAACCATTTGTCCAAGTCAAGCCGCCTAACGTTGGGAAAAATGTAATACCCAAAATAAACAATAACAACAACGTGCCCAGGAAATTTTCGCTGGATATTTTAAGGCACAAGCCACAAGCTAGCGGTCACAAAGAAGATTTGAAATCAGTGCTAAAAGAAATTTTGGCAGACAAGAAAAACAAAAAAGAAGAACCACCGAAGAAATCGACCGAAGTCAAAAAGGAGGAGTTGGGGAAAAAAGAGACAGTTCAAAAATTGACGGCGCCGGTTGAAAAAAAACAGGAAGAGAAATCGGAGAAAACGCCAATGACAAAAAACGAAGCGGAAAAACAAGAAATACCGCAGAATGTCTTGGAAGATATTCTCAGGGTTGATCTGGAGTAAACTTGTGTATAATTGGAAAATGGAGAACAAAAAAACAATCCTCATTTTTTCAACGGCTTATCTGCCGTTGGTGGGCGGGGCGGAGCTGGCAGTTAAAGAAATTACCGATCGCTTGCCGGAGTATGACTTTTGCTTGGTTACGGCCCGTCTTCGTCGTGATTTACCAAAACAGGAAAAAATCGGCCAGGTAGAGGTTTTTCGGCTGGGGCTTGGTTTGTGGCTAGACAAGATTATTCTAGCGTTTTGGGGTGGTTTTTGGGCTTCTAAAAGGTTTAAAAACAGACGAATTGACACAGTTTGGGGGATTATGGCCAGTTTTGGTGGGCTAGCGGCCTTGGCTTACAAGAGACACACCGGAACGCCTTTTTTGTTGACTTTGCAGGAGGGTGATGACTTGGTCGAAGTGGAGAAAAAGGCGCGAATTTTGGGCCGGCGGTTTAGGGCGATGTTTAGAGAGGCCGACTTTATTCAAGCTATTTCCACTTATCTAAAGGATTGGGCGCGGCGAATGGGGGCGACTTGCCCAATTGTCGTGGTGCCAAATGGAAGCAAATGCGACCCTAACATAAGAATTCAGGTGAGTGACACGAATAAAAATAACCATAACAACCTAAAACCTATTCTAATTATTACCACTTCGCGGTTGGTAAAAAAGAACGCAGTGGACGATTTGATTAAAGCCCTGTCCTTTTTGGCGGACAATTTCAAATTAAAAGTTGTCGGCGCCGGTCCCGACGAACAAAAATTGAGAAACTTAATCCACGATTTAAGATTGGAGGAGAGAGTAGAATTTGCGGGTTTGGTGACGCCAGAAAAAATCTTTGCCCATTTGGCCGGGGCGGACATTTTTGTTCGGCCGTCATTGTCAGAAGGGCTGGGCAATTCTTTCCTAGAAGCGATGGCGGTCGGTTTGCCAACGATTGGCACGCCGGTCGGAGGGATTCCGGATTTTTTGGTTGATAATGAAACTGGTTGGTTTTGCGAACCGCGAAATCCGCAATCAATTGCTGAAAAAATTAAATTTATTGTCGACCCTGCCAATCATGAGCTGGTAAACCAAGTGGTTGAGAAAGCTCGCCAGTTGGTGGTTGAAAAATATAACTGGGACAAAATTGCAATCAAACTTGCCGAAATTTTTGAAAAATGAAAAAGAAAGAAAAAATTTCAATCATAATGTCTCATGGCGGGGTAGGGGATTTTTTGTTCCAACTTGATTTGGCTAAGCGATTGGAGTTGGCGGGGGTCAGGTCTATTTTTTTGGTCAGAAAAAATAGGTTTTTTTTGAACGATATTTTGTTGAATAGCAATGTTGTTTCCGCCAAAATAGTGAGGGCTGACGGTCTTTATTATTTGTTTTCAACGCTTTATGTGTGGTTGCTTTGCCTTGTAAAAAAAGTTTTTATTATCAACTCTTTTCATTTTACTTGTTTGAGATTGCCGACGAGAATATTTTATCGAGTGGCCAAAAAGTTGTCAGCCAATATCATTATTTGCAAAAAAGAAATTGACCCAGTTTATCCATACAAGCAAATTATTTATCATGAGGGCGAAAATATTTGGCAAAGAAATAACCGGATTGTTGTCGAGGTTGGGAATGCGGCGGCGGGTGTCGGTTTTCCGGTGTTGGATTTTGGGTCCGTTGATATAGAAAAGGGTGATTATTTACATCTTCACCCTGTCGGTTCTCGGTTGGAAAAATCTTACCCTGCCGCTAAGTTGGTGAAGTTATTAAAATTGTTTGATAAATCGCAAAAAGTGGTGATTACCCTAACCCCAAATGAAGGAAAATGGTATCTTGCCGAAGAGCTTGTTTCTTATGTCGATTCCCAACCAAATTTGACTTTGATTGTAAAACACTTTTCTTTCAAGGAGATAAAGAATTTGATCGCCGGCGCCTCTGTTTTTTGCACGGTCAATACCGGTTTGTTGTGGGTTGGAATAATGTTAGGTAAAAAGGTGGTTGTTTGTGATACTTTTACCGATTTTGAATGGAACCCACAACACTATGGTCCGGTTAAGAGAATTGTCCATAGTCACGATGAACAAGGGAACTCTCTTCATTTGAAGTTAGTTAAACACCAAGATGGAGAATATTATGAGTCAATGTATCGAATAACTCCCTCGGAAATTTATTATGAGATTAGTGCCCTTCTCAATGGTTAACGTTTTGATGATCAGCCGAGATAGAAATATGTTTGATTCAAGTAGCGACGTACGTGAAAGAATAAAATTGTATTTTGGGTCAGTCCAACAAATACACATTATAGTATTTGCCAAAAGTTCTTTGGGGTTAAGTCCGCAAAAAATTGCCGATAACGCTTGGCTTTACCCAACCAACTCGTTGACGCGTTGGACCTACATTATAGGCGCCGCTAAAATTGGCAGAAACATCATAAGGAACAGTTTTCCTTCGCAAAGAGAATCTTTGATTACAGCGCAAGATCCTTTTGACTGTGGCCTAGCCGCGATAATTCTCGGCAAATTATGTAAATTGCCGATTGAAATCCAGTTGCACACTGACCCATTCTCAACCTATTTTTCCGGAATTCTGAATTTCGTGCGAAAAGAACTGGTCAAATTTACCTTGCCGCGTTCCCAAGGTTTGCTAGCCGTCAGTGAAAAATTAGCTGATGAAGTTTCCTCTCGATTTAATTATAATCGTTCAAATATAATGGTTCTTCCTGTTTATATTGATGCCGAAAAGTTGTTATCCAAACAAAGTGGGGCGATAAAGGTTCAAGGCCAGTCTAAAACAATAATAGTTGTTGCCAGGTTGTCACCTGAAAAAAATGTAGCGTTGGCTATTAAAATACTTGCCGAGGTAAGGAAGTCTACTGATGCCAGGCTTGTTGTGGTCGGTTCCGGGCCCGAAGCGGACAAGCTTAAAAATTTGGCTGAACAGCTTCAAGTTTCTGATTTTGTCAGTTTTGAAGGTTGGCGCAATGATGTTACTCCTTATTACAAAGGGGCGGATGTTTTTCTTCAGACGTCTTATTTTGAAGGATATGGAATGGCTTTGGTGGAAGCTGGTTTGAACCATTTGCCGGTCATTAGCACGCCAGTTGGTTTGGCTGGTGAATTGATTAACGGCAAGGAAATAATAATTTGTCCTCAAGACGATGAGAAGCAGTTTGCTCGGTCTGTTTTGTCAATTTTGGCTAATCCGTCTTTGTCTCGCGTCTTGGCCGATAATTTATTTGATAGGTTGGACCGTGACATTAAATCAAAGCAGGAATATATGAGTTTGATAAAAAGTCATTGGGAAAAAATTGTTTCAAACACATAAAACTATCCAAGAAAAATGTGGGGCGCGCCGGAAGATTTTAAAGGATTTTTTGCCATAAATGGGCCGAGGTTGATTAGGCTAATTTTCGCTTCCAATTTTTAGGGGCCGTTTTTTTGTGCTACAATCAACCTTGTGAAGCTTTTGGTAATCACACAAAAAGTAGACAAAAATGACTCAGTTTTGGGCTTTTTCCATCGTTGGCTGGAAGAATTTGCCAGACATGTTGAGCAGATGACAGTCATCTGTTTGGAGAGAGGTGAGCACCGCTTGCCCGGAGTCAAGGTTTTGTCATTAGGCAAAGAAGGGGGGCGATCCCGTCTTAAATACGTTTGGCGTTTTTATAAATATATTTGGCAAGAACGAAAAAATTACGAGGCAGTTTTTGTTCACATGAACCAAGAATATATTTTGCTAGCCGGTTGGCTCTGGTTTTTGTTGGGCAAAAGGATATATCTGTGGCGTAACTATCACTATGGCAATCTTTGGACTCGTTTGGCGGTAGCGTTTTGCGCGAGGGTTTTTTGTACCTCGGCTTTTTCTTACACGGCCAGATTTAAAAAAACAATTTTAATGCCGGTCGGGGTGGAAACCAATTTTTTTGTTGATAAAGGTTTGATTCGGGAAGAGAAAACCATCTTATCTCTTGGGAGATTGGCTGCTGACAAGAGGCTGGATATTCTTCTTGAAGCAGTGGCAAAAGTTCCGGCAATAACAAAACTTGATTTTTTTGGAGATGAATTACCACGGGGGCTTGGTTATTTGGTTAAGTTGAAGGAATTGAGCGACCGACTGCAAATTTCAAGTAAGGTTTCATTTAACTCGGGTATTCCTAATGATCAAACGGTTGATGTTTATAATGAACATGAGATATTTGTTAATCTTAGTCCGTCTGGAATGTATGACAAAACAATCTTTGAGGCGGGCGCTTGCGGATGTTTGGTAATCAGTTCCAGCAGTGATTGGGGCAAGATTGCAGACCAGAGACTTTATTTTGATGGGACAGCAGTTGATTTGGCCAAAAAGATTGCCACTTTGGTTGCCTTGAGCAAAGAAGAAAAGGCTTTATTGGTGAACCATTGTAAAAGTTTGTCTAAACAACACTCGTTGGGAGCGCTTGGAGACCGTCTGGTCGGTTTGTTATACTAACCTTATGTTTAATGCGCCTTCTTTATTGAGGATAGAAGAAAACAAGGCTTTATCAGCCATTAGGCTTGAAGGAAGCGTCTTGGACTTAGGAGGTGAAAAGGACAGCGACTACCTCAAGCTTATTGGGGGGCAGTTTAATGTTCTGACTTTAAATAACGATCCAGCCGCTAGAGCAGATATAAATCACGACCTGGAAAAAGAACTCCCTTTTGAAGATTCATCTTATGACAATGTCTTGCTGATTAACGTAATTGAACATATTTTTAATTTTCGCCTCCTGTTGGCTGAAGCGGTCCGTGTTTTGAAACCAAAGGGTAAATTGATTATTGTTGTTCCCTTTCTTTTTCCTATCCATCCATCCCCAAATGATTATTGGCGATTTACCAGTCAGGCGTTAGAAGGAGAGGTAAGGGCGGTCGGCGTCAGGGAGCTGAAAATAACTTTTTTGGGTTCTGGCGTGTTTGCGTCCTGCTTTTTATTTATTGACCGGTTGCTTCCAAAATTTTTACGTTATCTGAACTATAAAATCCTACGCCACCTAATGGTGTCTTTGGATGCCGCTTGGTCTTGGTTGGCAAAGCTCCTCCGCAAAAAGTATTCGAAAAACGATTACCCATTGGGCCTAGTCTTGGTCTGTACAAAATGAACAATCAGAAAATAAAAATTGTAATCGTTATTAATGATTTTCTCGTTGGCGGGGCGCAAAAACAACTTGTGGAGTTGTTGCCATATTTTGATAGAAGTAAGTTTGATTTCTCGTTGATTACGCTTTTTTATTTTGAGAAGCGCGCAAATCTGTATAACAAACTACCCGAATGGTTAGATGTTTATCAGCTAAAGTTTAAAAATTTCCATGACCTAAGGTCGTGGAAAGAATTATATGGGGTTATCGCTGAGATAAAACCTGACATAGTAATGTCAAGTCTTTTTTTCAGCAACACAATAATTAGGTTGATTAAACCGATTCTCCGTTACAAAGTGATTACCAGAGAACATAATACCTATACTGAAAAAAATTTCATCCAAAGACTGATTGACAGACTCCTGGCCCATCTTTCCGATAAGATAGTCGCGGTATCCAAGGGGGTGGCAGATTTTACGTCACGACAAGAACATATCCCAATTACAAAATTCACAGTTATTCATAATGGCATAAGTGTAGACAATATTGAAAATTATCGCTCTCATTTGCCTGACAAAAATACCCTAAAAAATTCGTTGGGATTTCGGGAGCAAGACAAAATCTTAATAAACGTAGCTAGGCTGACGCCGCAAAAAAACCAAAGACTTTTGTTAAACGCGTTTGCGAAATTTGCTTTGGAAAACCCCGAATACAAGTTGTTGATTCTCGGCGAGGGTCCGTTATTTGGGGAATTGAATGAGTTAATAATAAAACTCAAGTTTGGAGACCAAATATCTTTGGTTGGGCATGTGGAAAATCCCTTGGATTACTACCTTATTGGCGAGTTTTTTATTTCCACTTCTAAAATTGAGGGTTTGTCAAATGCTTACCTTGAATCCTTGGCTTGTGGCTTGCCCTTGTTGTCAACTAAAACGGCAGGGACTGACGAATTGATCACGGAGGGGGAAAATGGTTTTTTCATAAATGAACACAGCGTTGCTGGGGTGCTTAGCGGTATTAATAAAATGTTGAATAAAGATTTAAAGACAATGGGGCGCTTTGCTCGCGAGAAAGTCAAAAATTTTGACATATCTGTTACGGCGAATAATTATGAAACGCTATTTATTAATTGCTATGAAAATAAAATCTAAATTCAAAAAGGTTTGGAACTCTTGGCCGATCTTTTTAATTAGAAAATCCATTTTTCTTATGGGGGAGTCCTTGACTGGATACCGACACGAAAAAAAGAGGTTTAAAAATAGCCTGGGCTACGAACTTAACTTGGAAAATCCGTCAAGTTTTAGCGAGAAAGTCGCCTGGAAAAAGATATACGACAGGGACCCGCTTTTAAGAGTTACGGCCGACAAACTTTTAGTTCGAAAATATATCGCTGAAATCCTTGGAGAAAAACAGGCAAATGAAATATTAATACCAATGTTGGCTCAGGCCCGAACAATAGATAAAATAAATTTTGATGATTTAAGTGGTGATTATATCATCAAAACAAACCATGATTCTGGTGGCAATTTGATTATCAGAGAAGGACAAAAGGTTCGTCGAGAGGACAAGTCGAGGTTAAAAAAATTAAGCAAACTCCCTTACGGAACATTTAAACATGAATGGGCATATCAAGGTATTAAGCCGAGTTTTATTGTGGAGAGATTGATGCTTGATGAAGCTGGAGGAATCCCTAAAGATTTTAAGTTTTATGTCTTCCATGGAAAGTGTCATCTGGTTCATGTGGATTTTGATCGATTTACAAACCACACAAGAAGTCTATATACTCCGGAATGGAAATATCTGAAAATCATGCTAAAATTCCCTCAAGGCCCGGACATCCCCAGACCGCAAAATTTTGAAAAAATGTTACAGTTGGCCGAAAAATTGGGACAAGATTTTGGGTTTGTAAGGGTCGATTTGTATTCAATTGGGGATCGTATTTATTTTGGTGAATTAACCCACTATCCTGGCAGTGGCCTGGAGTTATTTACACCACTTGAGTTTGATTTTGAACTGGGTGGACATTGGCATTTGAAGTGATATGGAAAATCAAAATAACATAAAGCCCGTTGTTTCTATCGTCAAAACCGCTCCCAGTTACGAGGAGTTGTCTAGAAATGGGGCGATGAAAAATGCTCTGCTGGATTTACTGGGAGGTTTGAATTTAAGTAAACAGAATCCTTTTGGCGAGTATGTAAAAGCCGGCCAGACGGTGCTCATTAAACCAAATTGGGTTCGCGAAGCCAATCCCTTGGGTTACGACCTTGATTCGTTGATAACTCACACTGTGCTAATAAAAGAAGTAATAAATTTATTGGCGATTGCTTTGGGCAATAGAGGCAAGATTGTCATGGCCGATGCGCCACTGCAGAAGTGTAATTTTGAAATACTACGCCAAAGAGCGGGAATTGACGATATGCTAAAAGAAATGAAATTAGCTTATCCAAATATTAGTTTTGTTATAGAGGATTGGAGGATAACAACCTTGAATGATGTCCATTCGAAAGACAAAGAACCGCAAAAAATTAAAAATGATGTTTCAGATTCCTATGTGGTTTATGACTTGGGAAAAGAAAGTTTTTTGGAAGAAATCTCGGAGTATGCTGACCGATTCAGGGTTACTGATTACAAGCCCAGTTTGATGCGGAAACATCATGGCCCGGGCAAACATGAGTATGCAATCACCAAAAGGGTTTTTGATGTGGATTTTATAATAAATCTTCCCAAAATGAAAACGCATATGAAGACTGGGATAACTTGCGCAATGAAAAACTTGGTGGGCATAAATGGTCACAAAGAGTTTTTGCCGCACCATATTAAGGGCTCTTTTCTTGAGGGAGGGGATTGTTATATGGCGTATAATCCGTTGCGTAAATTATACGAGAACCTTTATGATTATATGTGGGAAAATCTGAATTTTTTGTCTGTTTGGAAAAGAAAAATTTTGATAAAGGTAATGAGGTACCTTCTTTTGTTTTCTAGGATTGGCAAAGAAAACATCCAAGCAGGCAGTTGGAGGGGGAACGATACAATTTGGCGGACGGTAATTGATTTAAACCACATCTTGTATTTTCATTCAAAAAAGCAGAGGAAGGTTTTAAATATCGTTGACGGAATTATCGCGGGCGAGAAACAAGGCCCCCTAAGTCCGACTCCGAAGCCAATCGGTATTTTAATTGCCGGAGAAAACCCCGCGTATATTGACGCGGTGGCCGCCAAAATGATGGGCTATAACATATTTAGAATTCCCATGATATATAATGCAATCTATTCAAGAAGGTCAAAGTTCGGAGGAGTTTTTCTTGAGGACTTGCCAATATCATTTTTTTCCGAGAACAAGAGAGAACCGGTTCATTTTAACGACATTACAAATTACAATTTTCAAAAACCAAATTATTGGGAGGGAGTTTAATTATTTATTAATATGCTAAAAAATATAGCTAAAGCGATAATACATAAGATGGGTTATTTAGTAATAAAGAATAAACTCCCATCAGACATTGAAAGTGACGAAGAATTTATTTCGGTTCTTGAAAAATGCAAAGATTATACAATGGTTGCCGCAGACAGGTCTTATGCCCTTTTTGAGGCAGTGAAATATGTTGTTGGGGCTGCGGTTCCCGGTGATTTTGTGGAGTGTGGAGTCTGGCGAGGAGGCCAATCGATGTTGGTTGCGCATACCCTAATTAAGTTGAACCAATTTGATCGAACTCTATGGTTGTTTGATACCTTTGCGGGTATGAGTAGACCCACAGAACAAGATGTCTATTTAGTCACCGGGGAAACCGCGGAATCGCTATGGGAAGCGGACAAAAAAGATGATCACAACAACTGGTGCTATGCTTCACTTGAAGAGGTGCAGAAAAATGTCAGTACCACTAACTACCCCAAAGATAAAATTAATTTTGTTAAGGGAAAAGTTGAAGATACTATTCCTAAAATAATGCCAGAAAAAATATCTATTTTGCGATTGGACACGGATTTTTATGAATCTACTTATCATGAACTTACACATCTTTTCCCGCGGCTTGAAAAAGGCGGGGTACTAATTATTGATGATTACGGCTCGTGGAAAGGTTCAAAAGAGGCGGTAGACCAGTATTTCAAAGAAAATGGCATTCAGATGCTCCTTTTTAGGGTCGGTAATGGTAGATTTGGTATAAAAGTTTAAGTATGGCGATTTCCGTTATAACCTATTCAAGTCTTGGGCAGAAAATCAGTATTTCAACCCCTGATATATTGCCGGTTATTAAGGAATTTTCGGCTGGCGGTGAGTTAGAACAGGTCGTTTGTTACACTAACCGAAATTTTTCTTTTCCCCGCACCTATTCTGCTATTCCCTTGCCGTTGCATTATTTATTTAGAATAGCCGAAAAATATTTTAAAATAAAAATTTCTAGATTTTTCTATGAAAAAATATTTGATTGGTCCGCCAGCCTAAGATTAAGACCCTCTGAAATAGTTTTATTCCATGGGGGCCATTTTTTAAGAAGGACACTTGAAAAAGCCTCAAAGGCAGGGTCGGTTACTGTAGACATCCCGCGGCTTGCCCATCCCAACACAAATGCCAGATTGGAAAAAGAAGAATTAATTAACCTAGGACTTGAAAGTAGAGGGGGTTATCATGAAAAGATGAGTTTGAAATACAATCATTCAAATAAATTTGACTATATAATTGCCAGCTCGGATTTTGTCAAAAAGTCATACATTGAGGCCGGTTACCCTGCCGATAAAATATACTTGGCTAATTTTGATATTGATTTTTCAAGATTTGACGTAAAAGAGCCTCATGATAAAACAAAAATATTTAAAGTGCTTTATATGGCATATACGACTCCTTTAAAGGGACTTCATTATTTGCTTGAAGCCTGGGAAGAACTTAGATTGCCAAATGTTGAACTTACTTTGGTTGGAGGTTTTGATTCTCTTCCAAATAAATTAAGAGAAAGATATGAAAAAATAATTGCCCGGAACAAAAATATTGTAGTCGTGGGACATACACCTAATCCCGAAGAGTACTACAAGGACGCCTCTCTTTTTGTATTTCCATCACTAACGGAAAGTTATGGTCGGGTGACCTTGGAGGCCATGGCCTGCGGGGTGCCGATTATCACTACCGAGAACGCTCAAGGGATTGTTGAGGATGGGAAGACAGGGTTCGTCGTTCCGATAAGAGATTCCCGGATGATAAAGGAAAAAATAGAATATCTTTATCATAATCCGGAGATCAGAAAAAAAATGGGCGTGGAAGCGAGGGTGGCGGTTGAGAACAAGAAACCGTTTGGAAAATCGGTCTATGATATTTGCCAAGAGATTATAGGGAAACACCAAACGAATTGAAGTTAATATTTAAACGCTACGAATAAGGAAAAGCAATGAGATTTATAATTAGAGATGATGACCTAAATTATTTTAGTAAACCTAGCGATATCGAACGTTGGTACTCTGATATTTTCTCTAAAAATATTCCGGTTGGCTTTGCGGCAATACCATTTGTAAGGAAGGATAGCGATGTTTATGTTGGGGCTGGATCAAGCGGACAAGAATATCCAATAAGCGGAAATCTGGAGCTTGTAAATTATGTAAAGCAAAACAAAAATATTGAAATTCTACAGCATGGTTGTTTCCATGAGAATACCAACGGAGTATTTGAGTATGCCAAAAGTGGGGGCCTGTTTGAACCAACTCAAAAAGGAAAGGCCGAGTTGGAGAAGGCTTTTGGTTCAAGCGTGGGAATATTTGTCCCTCCGCATGATTGGATTTCTGCTCATGGGATATTGGCGATCGAAGATTCCCAGATGGATATAATACGTGGCCGGGGCGCCGGATTGAGAAATTTTATTTGGCGAAAAGAATACTTAAAGAATTTCTTTAAAATGCTCTTTTTCCGTTTCCCAAATTATATTTCGGTCAAGACAAGAGTCTATCCCTGGGTGCTTGATTTTGGGCGACACCGAGAGATGTGCAGTTATCGGTTGGAAGACCCGGATATATTTGCCGGTTTAGATTATGTTAATAAACGTGATGGTGTTTTTGTTGTCGTCTGTCATCTTCATTATTTTGATGAGAAAAAGAAAAATCGTTTAAATGATTTAATCGCCAAGGCGCGAGCATTTGGCGCTCAATTCAGTTTGCCTGGAGAGATTTTTAAAACCTAATTTTTCTTAAAGATAAAATTGTCCACGCCCATAGCAGGTATCAGTCTGGTGATATCTCCCTCAACTTTCTGAATATTGCCAGTTGGTTCTATCTGGTAACTTTCAAAACCAAGTTTTCTTAACCTGGCCACGGCCACTTTGGAAATGTCGCCGCCATTACCCTCGCCCCAGATTTCCATGGCGATAACCGGCGCGTGATTTTGCAAAAAAAATGTTGCACCATCAACGACCTCACCTTCGGCCCCCTCCACGTCAATTTTGAGTATAGTCGGTTTATTGAACTTCTCGCAGTAAGCGTCAAGACTGTCTGTTTTTACCTCGATCTCTTTGGCTTGGTCGTATGAATAAGTGTGGATTTTAGTAGCTGATTCATTGATGGTGCTCAGACCCGTTGATTCAGACATAAAAAGTTTAGTAACTCCTTTTTGATTGGAGATGGCTAAATTATTAACCCGGGTGTTGTTCCGACTGTTATTTTTTATAATCTCTGACAAGCTCGGAATCGGCTCAAAAGAATGAACCTCTTGACATAGTTCTTCGGCCAGGTAAGTAAAGAAGCCGTAGTTGGCGCCGATGTCATAAAAAACGTCCTCTTGCTTAAGATTTTTAATAAAAAATTTTGTTAACTTTAGTTCAGCTTCAGTCCCGCCGGCGAATCCATAAGTGCGAAGAGCTAGAGAATCAAAGTCAGTTAAGGGTATCTCTATTTTTCGGCCCCAAAATAATTTTGTTTTTGAAGTTCCTTTTTTGCCAATTCCTGCCTTAACAACCAGTAAATAGGGGAGATAAATTTTGGAGGCGTAAAGAATTCTTTGAAGTTTTCTTTTTAGGCCACCGCCGGAATATTTCTCAAAATTTTGAGCCAATTTTAATTTCTTATAAAAGTCTCTGCTTTCTAGCTTTTGTTCTATTTTATCTTTGTTTGCTTTGGCCATGATATTTTATTAATGATATTAGAAAACAATTTCCATTGTAACAAGGCCGCGCACCACTCTGAAATAAGGGTTGCGCCAATCACTCCCCAGATGCCAAACATTGGCAAACCAATTGCCAACAAGGAGAGACGGATAATTGGCGTTGAAAAATTAACAAGGTAGAGCTCCTTAGTTCTTTGGTGGGCGGCAAAAGTGTGGGTGACCAATGACCTTGGAACAACAAGAATTACTAATGACAAAACTTGCGTATAAATCACAGCTTCCGGATATTTGGGCAAGAAGATATGGAAAATAGTTGGAGCAGAAATTATATACAAAACGACCACGGCCAGGGCGACTATCCAGTAGGTCCTTATTTTTTCCGGAAGGGCTTTGGCGAGCCCGGGCAAACTTTTTTGGGCAATTTTGGGGAAGGCCAATTCGCGGATAAAACCAAACATGGCCTGGAGATGAATTATTGGCAATTGGGCTAAGGCATAGGCAGCTGTCGGCGCGGCCCCCAGAAAAAACCAAATTAAAACCTTGTCGGCGGCCGTGGCCAATTCGGCCATTGATTCCATTAGACTGAGGTGTTTGCCATATTTAACGAGGTCTTTGACTTCTGACTGTTTTGGCAACTTAAACTTTATCACGACATATAGATAAATGAGGACTGCCGAGATTGCATGAGAAATAAAGTAGACAATAACCAAGGTGAGCGGGTTGCGAGTGCAAAGGATTGCGATGAGTAGCAGAGTGAAAGGCAGGAGTCTTTGCGCGGTTTGAATTACGGAATAGCTCTTAAAAAGTTTCTTTCCCTGTAAGTAGGTTTTATATAAATTAAATGTCGTGATAAGTGGTTGGGCTATAGCCACAACAGCAAAAGCTATCGACAATTGGTAGTTTCCTTTCGTCCAGTAATAAAGCGAAGTTGCCGCTGCGGTAAGTAATATGCCGAGCGTCCACTTAAGAGAAACTTTGACGCTTGGCCGTAAACAGCCTTCGTCGCCCTGGGCTATCCCTCTTATAATTGCTGTTCCGATGCCGGTTAATGAAAAGACAGCCAAAATAGAGGCCATTGAAATTACAAACTGATAAAATCCGTAACTTTCTTTTGCCAGCAGGTTGGCGAAAGAAACGGATAAAATTAGTCCGGTAATTGCCTGGATTGAATAACTAAATAATAACCAGAACCCGCCCTTGGTTAGATAAATCATGTCGGTCTTGACGTATTTTTCGCTCCAACGGAGAATATTATAAACAGCATCTCGTAATCTTTGCATGAGCCTTATCTTACAACAAATCAAGGCATTTTTCTAGATTTTGCTAAAAAAATGTGGTATAGTCTGAATCATATGGATTTGAAAAAAATTTTTCATTGGTTGATTCTTCTCGGCATCGGGCTGGTCCCTTTCTTGCCCTTGTTTGTTTCCCATTCCCTTCTTTTCCCATTTATAAGCGGCAAGAATTTTGCTTTTCGCATAATTGTAGAATTAATTTTTGCCCTTTGGTTAATCTTGGCTTTTTGGGATAAAAAGTATAGACCACAAAAATCGCTCATTATATATAGCGTCTTGGCGTTTTTGGTTGTGGCTACGCTGGCGACGATTTTTGGCGTTAGCCCCTATCACAGTTTTTGGTCAAACTTTGAAAGGATGGATGGTTTAATTAATTTGCTTCACTTGGGTGTCTTCTTTGTCGTTTTGGTTTCCATTTTAAAAAGCGAGGATTCTTGGTTCAAACTTTTTTATGTGTCTTTGGCGGCAAACGCCCTTGTTTTGTTTTATGGCTTTGGGCAACTTCTTGGGATGGCGGAAATCCACCAGGGCGGCGTGCGCCTGGACGCTAGCCTCGGTAACGCGGCTTACTTGGCGACATATTGTCTCTTTCATGTTTTTATCGGGGGATATCTCTTTTTTAGACATCGGTCTCTAAGGTGGTTGTTTGTTTTGTCGATCATTGCCAATTTGGTAATTTTATATTTTACAGCCACTCGAGGCGCCATCCTTGGTTTGATTGGGGGAGTTTTGCTGACTACTTTTATTTTACTGTTGCGAAATTGGAGTCAACCAAAAATTAGAAAGATTTTTCTATTTTCCTTTTTAGCCATTTTAATTTTAATTGCCTTGTTTTGGATATTGAAAGACACTGCTTTTGTTCAATCAAGTCCAGTCTTGTCGCGCTTTGCCTCAATTTCGCTTACCGAGACAACAACTCAGTCAAGGTTTTTGATTTGGCAAATGGCTTGGCAAGGTTTTAAGGAAAAGCCAATTCTCGGTTGGGGTCCGGGCAATTTCGGTTATGTTTTTGCGAAGCATTATAATCCGTTGATGTGGCGACAAGAGCCATGGTTTGATCGGGCTCATAATATAATTTTTGACTGGCTGATTAACGCCGGTCTCCTGGGCCTGCTCTCTTACTTGTCAATTTTATTTTTCGCTTTTTATTATTTGGGACGAAAATTTTGGCGTTCAGAAAAAGATTCTCAAGAATCCAAAAACAAACAAAAAAACAAATTAAGAGAAGAAGAGTGGCGTGAAAAAGCTGGAACGGGAGTTTTGGTCGGTTTGTTAGCGGCCTACTTTTTTCAGAACTTATTTGTATTTGATAACCTAACCAGCTACACCCTCTTTTTTATAGTCTTGGCTTATGTTCACTTTATCTCGGTTGGCGGTGGGGAAGGGAACGCAAAACCCAAAAATTTTTCAGATAATGAGCTGGCGAGGCTTTTAGTTACCAGCACCCTGGTTGGCGTTTTGTTGGTTGCTTCTTTGTACCAACTAAACTTTAAACCTATCGCCGCGGGGAAAAATGTTATTGGAGCAATCAGGACTTATCCTGATTCAGCGATTAACTTAGACTATTATCAAAAAGTATTTGCCGCCGACACCTTCGTCTCTGGCGAGGCGAGAGAGCAACTCTTAAGCAAAACGTTATCCGTGTTGGATGACGAAAATTTGTCGGAAAACCTGCGTAATCAATTTGGACAATTGGCGCTTGATGAGTGGTCCAAACAACTTGAACGTTTCAGCGAGGACACTCGCTCCCGTTTTTACTTTGGTTCATTTTTGTCGGCCGTGGGGATGTTTGACCAAGCTTTGATCAATTTGCAGAAAGCAAAAGAACTCTCGCCTCAAAAACAAATGACCAGACTTGAATTGGCGACTCTCCATTTCAAAATGAACAAACCGGATTTGGCCATGGCTGAGCTGAAGGAAACCTTTGAGCTTGAGCCGGGTTATCCAGAGGCGCGCAAGATGTATGCTTTGGGCGCGATTATTGTCGGCGAGAGTGAACTTGCCGCCGAGATAATAGAACCAATCAAGGATAGTGAAGAATACTTTTTGGACGACCGTTTTGTCTACTATTATAACGAGGCCAATGACAGGGCTAAACTTAATGATATCCACGTCAAGAGGGCTGGTTATTATTCCGACCTGACCCAAAACAACCCGGAAAACTTGGAAAATTTTCTAAAATTGGCCGAGGCCCAAATCGCTTTAGGTCAGAACGTTGAAGCGAAAAAGAGTCTGCAAGTAATTATTGACTTAGCTAAGGAAGAGCAAAAAACCTTGAAAACAAAAGCTGAAAACCTCTTACAGACGATTTAAGTGGTTTTTAAGGACAAAACCCTTGATTTTTTGTTCATTATTTGCTATAATGACTCCAATGTGAGATTTTCTTCATAACATGGGGAAGACTCCAGTGCTAAATGTCCAACCAAAGGCCCGGAAACGGGCCTTTGGTTTTTGAAGTTAAAGTCCCAGCTTGCTGGGACTTTATTGTTTTTTAATCTAAAATATGAGAAGATAACAGTAATTGAAAATATTGGCGACCATTGGTGGCCGACAGAGGCACTCACATTAGGACATTTAGCATATGGAGTTAGCTCTCTGTCGGCCGCCAATGAGCATCAAAGAGAAGTCTCGCCGCGGGCGGGTTTTTTTATTTTTAAAATTTAAATTTATTAAAAAAAATTTTTTAAAATCGTTTTTTTATTTTCAAAATAAAAAATTAGTAGAAAGTTTTTTGTCTTAAAAATTTTTCAGAAAAATTTTGAAAATGTTTTTCATAAGTTATCCACAATTTTTTGTAAAAAAAGATTGAGATGTTTTGTTTTTTATCTGATAATTAAGAGCAGGAGCAGCAGTGTTATGATTAAAGGTCGAATACTGTTGCAAAGAGCTTTATAAAAAAAGTAAAACTATAAAAAAATGGCAGCAAAGAAAAAGGCTAAGAAGCCGGCGAAGAAAAAGGTCGCCAAGAAAAAGGCCACTAAAAAAGTCGCCAAGAAAAAGGTAGCCAAGAAAAAGAAGAAATAATTTTCTTTTCTATCGTACACCAGAAAAAATTCCGCCTCGTGCGGAATTTTTTTCTTACTTGGACGAAGGTCCACATAGAACAAGTGTGGCGGCGGCTTATTTTTTAAAACTAATCCACTATTATTTTTTTTTACTCTATGCGGGTTTTAAGTTATCGGCTGTGGGCAATATTTTCTTCATTTGTCATTTGTTTATTGTCAAATTGTCAATTTTGCCGCGCGTTGTTTTTTGCCTCTTTTTTATGTTAACATTAGGAAATCATGTCTATATTTTCAAATATTTTGAAGACGATAAACGACCAGGACAAGAAGTGCTTAAAAGAGGCCGCGAGCACGGTGTCAGTTATAAACGCTCTGGAGAATGAAATTCAAGCTTTATCCGACGAAGCCCTAAAGGCAAAAACAGTTGAGTTCAAGAAGCGGCTGGGTGATGGGGAGACTTTAGATAAAATTTTGCCGGAGGCTTTTGCGGTGGTACGCGAAACGGCCAAACGGGTTCTGGGTCAGCGGCATTTTGATGTCCAGCTGGTCGGCGGTTTGATTTTGCATCAAGGTAAAATTGCCGAAATGCGTACTGGTGAGGGCAAAACCTTGGTGGCGACCTTGCCGGCGTATTTGAACGCGCTTACCGGCAAAGGAGTGCACATAGTAACAGTCAACGATTACTTGGCGCGTCGTGACGCGGTTTGGATGGGCCAAATTTATTCTTTTCTCGGTCTTTCGGTTGGAGTGTTGAACAATCAGACTTCTTATCTTTACGACCCGGAGCATACCGATAAAGATAGTTTACGTGACGAAGAAGGTTCTTTTAGGGTGGTACATGAATTTTTGCGGCCTTGCGCGCGTCGAGAAGCTTATTTGGTGGATGTTCTTTATGGCACTAATAATGAATATGGTTTTGATTATTTGCGTGATAATTTGGTTTATGATACCGCCAATTTGGTTCAACGTTTTAAAGAAGACAGCCATCATTTCGCGATTATTGACGAAGTGGACTCTATTCTGATTGATGAATCGCGGACGCCTTTGATTATCTCGGCGCCTTATGCTGAATCGGAAAAGCTCTATGGCACTTTTGCGCAAATCGCTTCCTCACTCAAGGCAGGGGAGGATTATGAAGTAGATGAAAAACTGAAGGCCATCACTTTGACTGATGAAGGCATCAACAAGGCCGAAAAAAAGCTCGGGGTGGAGAATATTTATACTGAAGGTGGAATTAAGTATGTGCACCATCTGGAAACGGCTGTGCGCGCTAAAGCGCTTTTTGAGCGAGATAAAGATTATGTGGTGCGCGAAGGTGAAATTATTATTGTGGATGAATTTACCGGCCGTCTTCAACCGGGGCGACGCTGGTCGGAAGGTTTGCATCAGGCGATAGAAGCCAAAGAAGGAGTGCCGATTAAAGATGAGTCTCGCACTTTTGCGACGATTACGCTCCAGAATTATTTTCGAATGTATCAAAAAATTGCCGGTATGACCGGGACTGCCAAGACTTCTGCGGAAGAGTTTATGAAAGTTTACGGCTTGGACGTTGTCTCCATTCCAACCAACAAGCCGATAAGGCGTATTGACCATAATGATGTCATATTTCAGACTGAGCAGGGTAAGTTTAAGGCGATTGCCCGTAAAATCAAAGAACTGAACCAAAAGGGTCAGCCGGTTTTAGTCGGCACCATTTCCATTGAGAAAAATGAACTCCTCTCTTCTTACTTAAAGAAGGAGGGCGTGGCGCACGATATTTTAAACGCCAAGAACCACGAAAACGAAGGTCAGGTGATTGCCAACGCCGGGCGGAAGGGTGGAGTGGTGATTGCCACCAACATGGCCGGTCGCGGTGTAGACATCAAGTTGGGGGGAGCGACTCCCACCCCAGAGGAGGCGGCAGAGATACGAGATTTGGGTGGTTTGTTTGTGTTGGGGACTGAACGTCATGAGGCCAGGCGAATTGACAACCAACTGCGCGGGCGTTCTGGGCGGCAGGGCGATTCAGGCGAGACCCAATTTTTTGTTTCTCTGGAAGATCAACTAATGCGCGTTTTTGCCTCTGACCGTATCAAGGGGATGATGGGCCGGTTTGGGATTCCGGAAGATGAACCAATAGAAAACAGTTTTGTGTCGCGCGCGTTGGAAAATGCGCAAGGCAAGATTGAGGGATTTCACTTTGACGCGCGCAAGCACCTGTTGGAATATGACGACGTTACCAGTCACCAGCGTAACACTGTTTATGAGCGTCGGCGGAAAATTTTATTAGGTGGGCCGGAGGCGGTAGATGATTATCTGACGCGAGTTTTGGCCGGAATGACCGATGAGGGCGAGCGAGAAAAGGCCGAAAAACAAATTGCGGCCAAAAAAACCACTCTGGGCGAGGAGGTGTTTTATACCAACGCCAAGCGGATTATTCTGCAAGTGGTAGACTTGTTTTGGGTGGAACACTTGGAGGCAATTGATTATATGCGAGGTAGCGTGCGTTTGCGCGCCTATGGCCAACGCGACCCCCTGGTAGAGTTTAAGCGCGAAGGCCTGGCTTTGTTTAAAAATATGGAAATATCGGCGGCCGCTGCGGCCTTGGAACATATTCTAAATTTAGGGGAGCAGGTTAAAGAAGAAAAAGTGGCACTGGACGAAGTCCATGAGTCAGCTTCCAATATCACGGCTGGTGCCAATCAGACGCGCGAAGAAGGAAGAAAAGTGGGTCGTAATGATCCCTGTCCGTGCGGGAGCGGGAAGAAATACAAAAAGTGTTGCGGTAAATAAGACAGGGTTTCCCGTCGCCTAAGCCCGTCTTAGAGCAAGTTAAAAAAGAAAAAAGTAAGGCCGGAGCGGGAAGTCCCGACTCCGGCCTTTTGACCCAATTTTGGGCAAAGTCACAAAGTTTGGGTTTTGGCATCGGAGATGCAGGCAAGTCTTCGCGAATTTATTCTTTGCAACCACCTTCTGAATCTTTTCCTCGTTCGCTCGAGTCTCCCCAGCGGGTTCCTTGGCGGGTGGTGGTGACTACCCTCACCGAAACCCTTAGTTTCGGATACTCTTGTTCTATTATTGAGCATGGGTCCTCCCTCCTTTCTTTTTGGCGCTTGGGCAAGAGCTATTTCAAAACTGATTTTAGCATGAGAATTTTTATTGGGGGGGACATTTTTCCCGTAGTTATCCACAGGCGGTGAAGTGGAACTGGGAAACAAAAGAAACAGAAAACAAATGGAGCGTCGGAAAATTGGATGAAGAAATTTATAGGACAGAAATCTAAAGGACATAAAGGACACGTTTGAAAAACCCTTGTTTTACAACGTCTTTTAGACTTGCTTTGTTTTTTTGAATTTTTACCTGAATTTTGGCTTAAGATTGGTCCAACATTAATTGACAAAGTACTTGATTTTTTATTGTTGTTCTGTTAGGAATTAAATCAGTTAAAGGTTCAGCTTCTGGGGAGAAGCGTTTGGGCCTCTGATCCGCTCTTTGAAATGATTTGTTCATTTGTGACTATATTTTTTCTGTTACCTTTATGAACAAGCCATTTCTATCAATAACCAAATCAACTATTTTGGGAGTCCTCGTACTAGGGCTGTTTTTGGCGTGCGGAACTCCGGCGGTATTGATGGCCGAAGAAGTAGGCGATGTTCTTGATGTTCAAATAGTAGAGGAATCGTCCGGTTCAGGACCTGGACTGTCTGTTACAGAGCCAGTGGAAACAAAGACGCTGGAGCAGACCCTTGACGAAAACCTATTTGAGAATTCGGTTGTTGAAACCGAAGACCAGAATTTGCCAGATCCAGATGATGGCTCAAATTCTGATGAAGCGGGTGAGCCTGAAGCGCCAGAAGGCGAAATGGCAATCTTTTCGGAGACAGCAACAGCAACTCCTGCCTTATCTACAGAAGCAGAAGAAACTTCTTCTACTTTGATGGCTAGCTCTACGAGCATCGGCCAGGCTAGCACTACCGACGCTACTGACTTCAATCAGGGTGCCGAGCTCACGACTCCCGTTGCTTTAACCGCGGGACAAACCGAAGTTCTGGTGGCTATCAGTAATACTTTGGGGGCAATCAGCGAAGCTTTGGCAATCAGCGATGAGGTGGAATTCACGACCGAGGCTGTTAATGAAGAATCAGAGACTAACAGTCGGGTTGTCATCAGCGAAGAATTTGGGGCTGGCTTGTCCGAAGATTCAGGAGATGGCCATGAAACTAGCGATGATGCTGGTAGCGAAAATAGCTTCCAAACAGAAAGCGCTTCAAACGAGAGCGAAACCGAAACGGCGGTTAGCGTTGAAAATATTTTTCAAACGGAACCTGTCCCGGTCACGCCAAGAAAAATCAGCGCCCAAATGTCCTTTATCACTCAGGCCATGCCCGAAGTAAAGGAGGTTATTAGCGCTGAACATTATTTTAATACTTTGAGTGGTTCGGTTGAGCCAAAGGTGAGTCAAGAACTGACGTTCACCACAGCCGATGTCCCGCCACCCCCGCCACCCCCTGAAGACTCGGAAATTAGCTCCGAGAACTCTTTTGTTACTTTGGACGGACCGATTATCCCCAAGGTCAGCTCAGAATTTTCTTTCGTGACGTCTGATGGTCCACCCCCACCCCCACCGCCTCCTCATTGGGTTAGTTCGGAGGGGACCTTCGTTACTTTGACGTACCCTGATATTCCTGGTGTCAGTGAGGAGAATTCTTTTGTCACTAATTCTTCCGGCGGTGGCGGAGGCGGAGGCGGTGGCGGAGGCGGAGGTGGAGGTCGTCGTGTGGAAAAGGAAGAAGAACCAGAATTGCCTCAAACCTGTCCGCTTTACTTAAAAGAGTTTATTCGTTATGGCCGCGACAATAATCCGCACGAGGTCATCAAACTTCAATTGTTCTTAAAGTATTTTGAAGGTTATGACGTGCCGATAAGCGGTTACTATGACTTGCGGACCTTGCGCGCGGTGGAAAATTTCCAACAGCGTTATCTGCGTGATGTCTTGCGTCCCTGGGGAATTAACGATCCGACTGGTTATGTCTTTATCACAACTACTTTAGCCATCAATAATATTTATTGCGGTCGCGATACTGCTAACTCATTAGATTTACGAAATATTATTGGACAATATTACCAAGAATTGACTGGTGAGCCTTTGGGATTGATTGGCGGCTCGGAAACAACTATCCCAACCACGACCGTTCCAACCACGACAGCTTCTTCAACTCCTTCCGCGACCTCGGGGCCATTTACTGGTGAGCCAAGCGGAGTTTCCGGCGCTCAGCGTTTGTTGGCAGCCCTTGGTATCTTGGCTGACTTCATTGGTGACAATTTGTGTTGGCTTTTGAACTTGCTTCTGTTGGCTATCATTCTATTCCTGCTCTGGTTATTGTGGCGAGACAAAGAAGATGATGATGGATCAGGCTCGACCACTCTTGGTGGTGGAGCACCGGCAGAAACAACCTTAACTGATTCTGACAAACAATATTTAAGTCAATTAGCGCGCGAAGAAGCAGAAAAAGAAACTATAGCGGCTGATGTCGTTCCCACGCCGCCCGGAGTAATTTACCTTGGTGGTCAAGAAAAAAAAGCGGCTCTGGCGCCGACTGAGTCCGAGGGCGCGATTCCGCTTGAGGCGCTGTTTGACGATAATGAAGATTCTTCTTTATCCGAATTGACCGAAAAAGGATTTGAGGGTGGAGAGGGCGACGAAGTCAGTTTGCCAATCTTGGGGGATGAAACAGCTGAAGAAGCCGAAGAAGAGCCTTTTGTAAACCCTGACCAAGAAAGTTTGTTGGAGTCTGAAGAGGTTCAAGCGGACAAAGAAAACAAATCAACACTACCCTAAGAAAAGTAGGTGGCTAAAACGCAAAAAAGCGTGAAATAAACACCGGCTGGATTCAGCCGGCTCTTAAATGAGGGAAGGTTAAAGATTTCGCGGTCTTTGTTTGGACGGCTGCTTATTTAGTTGACATTTTGCTTATTTTTTGTTATGCCTGGGTGTAGATGAAGGCTGGTTTTAGCTGGCCTGGTTATTTGAAAAGAAGGGGGATCGGGTGGTCCGAAACCCTTGTGCCGTGTTGGCCCGCTAATTGGCGGGAAATTCCGCCAATCGGCGGAGGGAGGTTCCCATGAATACAATGAAAGGTTTGGTCGTGGTGTTGACGTTGGTGTCGTTGGTCGTCGGTTGCCCGGACCCGGGAGAAGTCCCACCGGTTTCCTTCGACTATGATATTCAGGGGACTCTTTTCCAGGACGGATTGGCCGTTCGGGAGTTCGAGAACATGGGCCAGAGCGCTGACGTTCAGGTCTCCGGTCCTGGCGTCTTGGTCTTGGACTTTTGGTCCGAGAAAGGCGCCTTGGAAGTGGACTCCACTCTGGAGATCCACTATAAACAGGAGTTCGGAGGGGGGATCCTCTGGGTCTCTCTGACAGAAGAGGGACCAGTGATCATGGCTGACGAAAAGTCAGCCGAGGAGCTGGCCTTGTTAGCCCTCGTTTTCTTGGCGGGGG
>JAKJEI010000006.1:26179-36342 GCA_022705505.1 Patescibacteria group bacterium | reverse complement strand
GTTGGCGCCCGTGGGAGCCGTGCCAATGGTGACATAACCGGAAGTGGTGGCGTTGCCGGCCACTGACAAACTATCTGAGATGGTTACATCTTCAGCCGTGAGCGAAGTGAAGAGGCCGGTGATGGAGTTGATGAGAGTTGAATATAAATTAGTGGTGGTGGCGTTGGTGATGGTGGCGCGACTGTTTTCTGTGTCAGAACGCAAGAAAGAAGTTGGCAGGAGACCACCCAACTTGCGCGCTTCAAAAGCGGCTGGTACGGCGCCAATGATTTTACGGGGAGTCATTTCCCCATCCCAGTCGGGAATATCGTCAGTGCCGCCAATATTAACACCAAGATAGAGTGTTTGGTTCCAATCTACGTCCGCCAGAGATTGGAGGGAACCCAACATGACTGAGAAGTGACCGTTGGTGACTTGGATTCGATTGGCGCCGGTCCAGGTTTCGGTCCATAAATCAGAACCGCCGGAAGGGACTGTATACAATTTAAACTCCATATTATAATTCCCGTCAGCGATAATTTCATCTAAGACGTTCGTCAACAAACCTTGATAGTTTGCCTGCAAATTAACTTCCGCCCTCGCCTCTTTCGGTCCCAAAAAAATTGGCATAGCGAAAAAGCCCCAGGTTAGTGGAAGCAAGATGAGAACAGCAAATCCTTGCCTTAACCTATGCAAAAAATAACTTGTATTCAATTTCATCCGACCCTCAAATTATAGCACGAAGAGAAGATAAAAAGTTTGGAAAAACAACAAAAGTTGGGGATATGTTAAGAAGAAAAACAAAATTAAATTTGACTGTTTTTTTGGTTGAGGAAAATAAAATTTTCCTATTTTAAAAATACCTCAAGCTGGAAGCCTTAAACAGCTCAACGTATTGAGCCGTTTAAGACTTTATTCCCTGAAGCAAGAAAATGATGGTTTTTTCTCTCTGCCAAAGGTGGTGGCCAAGAGGGCACCCTTGTTAATATTCCGAGCGAAGAGAGAGGGGTTCGGTCACGAGTTACTAAGTCTTTTGCTCGGATCCGCCAGCTGGCGGACTCGCAAAAGTCAAAGTACTCTCGACCCCGGCTCGATTCTCTTCGCTTCAATCAGTCTGAATCTGCGCCCTTCAAATCCCTCCTCTCAAAAAGCTGCCAATTTTTACCATCCTTTCAAGTTTTCGGTATGAAAAAATTACCAGTGCGGAGAGAGAGGGATTCGAACCCTCGGCACGGTTTCCCGCGCACAGACTTTCCAGGTCTGCCAGTTAAACCACTCCTGCATCTCTCCATTGATTATAAACGGATCTAATTCTATTATTAGATGTCCCAAAAATTTTTAAGTACTTTAGAACAGAATCAGCCTGATACAAATAAATGTCTTGCCCTCTTTTACTAATATGCGGCATAATTCCAAATTCTTCAAGTATTGTAGCGACTTGAAAAATTAAGTCCCTTGAATAACTAGTAAAAGTAAGTCCAATATTTTTATATGTTTTATTTCTAACATTATGAATGTGGATAAATACACACCCATCAGTATCTATTAGTCCACGAATACAAGCCCTTTTATATGTCTTATTCTTTAAAACCCATTCAGGAATACGTAACCCATTCTTTAGTTTACTCCCTCGAGGTAAACCATTTCTTACCAGAAAATCTACTACAGACGTACTTGCTAATGAAATCACAAGGGTGTTTGACTCCTTGCGTTTTCTAATAGCGGGCATAATATTAAATAGCGTTTTGCAAAGAACTAGAATGTAATCAGAGTACTCTAAATCAGAAATAGCGTTTACTGAAATATTTGCTTGCCAAGTATTATTTATACCCCCATCACCTATCATAATACCAAAAAATTCCGCTAAATTTTGGGAATACTTTGGAATAGTTACTTTCTTTCGATGACTTTTTTCAGGGTATCTAAGTTCTTGAACATTGACCACTGGTAAATTATAACAGGGCTAGCACAAATTACCACTATTTACACTAGACCGCTATGCGAACCCTCCAAATCTGAAGTTATCCTAACAGATTTTCGACAAATTTCAAAAGGCTCGTAAAAATCTTGTTTGCCGTTTTTTTCGTTCATCGATTCGGTGGGCGGCTTTCTTCCAGATGTCTTTTTGTTATCATATTAGATAAGTAGCTGGAAAATTTCCCTCGGCTAGAAGCCATAAAATTTTCATTGAATAAACTTAATTGATAGGCGCGAAAAACACCCATAAGTTCGTCGAACGAAATAACGTTCCCAAAATAATCCTGGGCCAAATTCCATACTTCCAAATCAGCTTCCCCCAACTCGTATGGGTCAAAATCTTCACCGAAAGTCAGATGACTAACATTGGCGACCATTTTTTCTTCCTGGTAGACGCTCTCCAGATGGTTACGCAACTCTGCCAGTGAATCAAATTTTTTACTTTCTCTTGGTGGTATTTGTTCCATCGCAAAAATTTAAAAATTAAAAAAGCTCATCAAAATTATATCTTAGTCTTACCGCCAACTAAAGCTTTGATCCTCTCTTCCACCGGCGGGTGAGTCATAAATAATTTTGAAACACCGCGCGCCGCCTTTGGACCAAAAGGATTGGCAATGAACATATGCGCGGTTGCATTATTGGCTCTTTTAAGCGTCCCGCCATAACCGGAAATTTTTTGCAAAGCGTTCGCCAAGCCTTCTGGGTAGCGCGTCAAAAGAGCGCCGGAGGAGTCGGCCAAAAATTCTCGCTGACGCGAAATCGCCAGTTGAATCAGAGTGGCAATGATTGGTGACAGAATTACAAAAACAACTCCAACTATTGCTAAAAGATTCCCGCCTCGGTTGCGATCCCGGTCACCGCCGGAAAAACTTAAGCGCATAAACATATCAGAAATAATCGCCACAAAACCAACGAGAACTACCACGACCGTCTGCAATAAAATATCTCTATTGCCAATGTGCGCCAATTCATGGGCGACCACCCCTTCCAATTCATTCTTGTCTAACATATTTAAAAGACCTCTGGTCACCGCTACCGCCGCGTGATTTTTATCACGCCCAGTGGCAAAGGCATTGGGCGCGAGGTCTTCTATCACATAAACTCGTGGTTTAGGCAAACCAGCGGTAATAGCCAAATTTTCCACCAAACGGTGAAGCTCCACATTCTCATCGCGCGGCACTTCTTTGGCGCCATTTAGCGATAAAGCAATTTTGTCTGACCACCAGTAGCTGGCAATATTCATCAGAATGCTAAAAATTATCGCCGCATACAAGATTGCCGAATTGTTGTAATAATCACTGATAAACCAACCGAGGGCGACAATTATCGCCAAAAACCCCGCCATCAAGAGCCACGTGCGTCTTGTATTTTTATCTTGTTCAGTATAAAGGGTTGCCATTACTAAAATTTAACCTGAACCGGTTCTTTGGCTTCGTTCCCTTCTTCCAATTCAAAGAATTCTCTTTTCTCAAATTTAAACAAATTCGCCACGATGTTTGACGGGAAAGATTCAATTTTGATGTTCAAGTCGCGAACATTGCCATTATAGAATCGTCGCGCGGCCTGAATTTTGTTTTCAGTGTCTGCCAGCTCCGCTTGCAAACTGGCAAAGCTTTCCACCGCGCGCAACTGCGGATAGGCTTCCGCCACCGCAAAAACGCTTTTCAAGGCGCCAGACAATTGGTTTTCCGCCTCCCCCTTCGCCACCGGACCTTCGGCTGACAGAGCCTTGGCCCTGGCTTCAGTCACCCTTTCAAAGACCTCTTTTTCGTGAGTCGCGTAACCCTTGACCGTTTCCACTAAATTAGGAATCAAATCATAACGTCGCTTGAGTTGGACATCAATGTCCGCCCAAGCTTCTTTGGTTCTGGCAATCAAAGAAATAAACGAATTGTAGGCCACTGCCAACCAGATGGCTACAACCGCCACCAGCGCCAAAATAATCCAAAAAATAATCATAGTTTGTATTAATAAATGAATAAACCCCGACTCATTTATTATACCACTTTATCAAGCAAGCAACTAATTATTGTTTACAAAAAACGAGCCTTGGGCTCGTTTTTTGTAATTGTTATTTGTTTCCGCCACCCTCCTTTTTTGTTTATATTTGGGCTTGAACCTTTTAGTACATCCCGCCCATCTCGGCGCCATGATTATGCGGCTCCTCTTTCTTTGGCTCTTCCGTAATGGCCACCTCGGTCGTGAGCAAAATCGCCGCCGCGCTGGCCGCCCGCTCCAAACCGGTGCGCGTTACTTTGACCGGGTCAATAATGCCCGCCTTGAACATATCTTCCGCCACGGCATCCGCGTTCGCGTCATAACCTTCGTTGGCCTTGCCAGACAAAATCTTATCAATCACCACCGCCGCGTTGTTTTTGCCGGCGTTCAAAACAATTTGCTCTATCGGCGCCTTGAGTGAGTCAAGCAAAATTTCAACCCCCGCTTGAAACTCGGCTGCAATATCCTCCGATGGCGCGGCAATCTTGCTAGCTGCCACCTTAGCGCCGGCTTTAATCAAAGCCGTGCCACCACCCGGCACAATCCCTTCGTCAACCGCCGCCTTGGTTGCCGCCACCGCGTCATCAATTTTCAATTTTTTATATTTCATTTCCGCTTCGGTCGTCGCGCCAACCTTAATCACGGCCACACCACCGGAAAGCTTACCCAGACGTTCACGCAGTTTGTCTTTGTCATATGACGAGTCAGAGGCCTCAATTTGTTTTTTGATGGTCGCAACGCGTTCTTCGATGTCGGCTTTTTTACCCTTACCGCCAACAACCGTCGTGCCATCTTTGGTGGCAATCACTCGTCTAGCTCGTCCCAGCATGTTGGGTTCAACATTTTCCAACTTGATACCAACTTCTTCAGAAATAAGAGTGCCGCCGGTCAAAGTTGCGATATCTACCAACATCTCTTTTTTGCGGTCACCATAGCCGGGCGCTTTAACCGCCAAAACGTTGAAAGTGCCGCGCAATTTATTGACCACAAAAGTCGTTAGCGCCTCGCCATCCACGTCATCAGCAATAATCACCATTTCCTTGCGGCCGGCGCCGGCCAATTTTTCCAACAAAGGCAAAATTTCCTTAACCGTGGAAACTTTTTTGTCGGTAATCAAGACGACCGGGTCTTCATAAACCGCCTCCATTCGCTCAGCATCGGTAATCATATAGGGCGAAACATAACCTTTGTCAAATTGCATCCCTTCCACAAACTCTGATTCCACCTCAAAAGATTGTGACTCCTCCACGGTTACCACGCCATCTTTGCCGACTTTTTCAATCGCGTCGGCAATAATTTTGCCAAACTCTTCCGACTCAGCTGATATGGTTGCCACTTGGACAATCTCATGTTTGTCTTTTATCGGCTTGGCTATCGCCTTGAGCTCTTTGACCACCTTGGCGGCCGCGGCTTCAATTCCCGCTTTGACCCCCATCGCGTTCACGCCGAGCGCCGTCTTTTTAAAACCTTCTTCAATAATCGCTTGCGCCAAAATCACGGCCGTGGTCGTGCCATCGCCGGCAATATCATTGGTTTTGCTAGCCACATCTTTGATTATCTCGGCGCCCATATTTTCAACTTTATCAGCGAGCGTAATTTCTTTGGCAATAGAAACACCATCGTTGGTAATCGTCGGCGCGCCGTATCCTTTATCTAAAACCGCGTTACGACCCTTGGGACCAATGGTAATTTTAACAGCATCGGCCACTTGGTCTATACCTCTTTTGAGCGCCTTGCGCGCGTCATCATTGAATGTGATTTGTTTTGCCATAGTAAAATTAAAAATTAAAATATAAAGTTTATAAGGCCAATCAACAAAACAGACTAGTCTTCAATAACAGCCAAAATAGAAGATTCGCCGACAATCAAATAATCCTTATCGCCGACCTTGATTTCATCGGGACCATATTTAGAAAAAATCACCTTTTGACCTTTTTTAATTGACAGGGGGACCAAGGTGCCGTTATCCAAGCGACGGCCCTCACCCACCGCAATTACCACCCCTTCCTCCGGCCGCTCTTTGGAGACGGTTTCCGGAATAATGATGCCGCTTTTGGTTTTACCGGTTCGGTCATCTTCTTTTTTGATTTCCACTAGAACACGATCGCCCAATGGTTTAATGTTTATTTTTGCCATAAGCCATAATGAAATTTAACGTGACACTAATATATTAATGAATACAAACAGAGAAAATAAGTAAAAATAAGAAGATTGAGAAAATAATAATTCTTTTCACATTGTTACATATCTGAAGAAGCTCTTATCAAGACGAATAAAGAGCTTATCCTTATTTTAGCTTGTAAAGATGCTTTGAATTCGACCCCAAAGCAAATTCCTTTTATTATAACCCAAAAAAGGCCAAAATCAAGAGCAGTCTAAATCACCCTAATATCAAGTAGCTCCTCGCGGCAAAACTCGACTTGCTCTTGGTACGTAACCTGTGTTTAGCCTTGTTGACCTCCTCTTTTAATTTTGCTATACTCTTTCTCAATGTCGCTTTTATCTAGTTATTTGCCTTGGATTCAAATAATTCTTTCCGCCTTGTTGGTCGGAGCGGTTTTGTTGCAACAAAATGAGGCCGGTCTAGGCAACTCTTTCGGCGGCGGGCAAGCCGGCGCCCCAGCCCACACCAAGCGCGGTCTGGAAAAACAGATTTTCAACGCCACTATCATCATCGCCGTTTTGTTTGTTGCTTCAACAATGCTAGCTTTGTTTATTTAGAAGTTTTTTCTCAAAATCCTCTCTTTTTTAATAAGGTTTCAATCCGAAATATTCCCTATTTTAATTTCTTTTCTTTATTCGCTTAATTTATGTAACTTATTATGTAACTTAGGATATTAGTGTCATATCAAATTTTGTATTTATGCCATCAAAACTAAAAACAGTTCTGTTTAAAGAAACTCGCTTCGCGTTTGACAGTTTGCCGCCTCGGCTAAAAGCCCTATTTGTCGTTTTGTTTATCTTTTTTGTCGGTAGTTTAGGTGTATTGGTTTGGCGACTAAACCAAAACTTTATCGTGACAGTGCCAACCGAAGGCGGTTCACTAACAGAAGGGGTCATTGGTCCGGCGCGCTTCGTCAACCCGCTTTTGGCTGTTTCCGATGCCGACCGTGACTTGACTTCCCTTGTTTACTCCGGCCTGGTCAGAGTTGGACCAAAAGGCAATTTCATTCCCGACTTGGCCAAAAGTTATGAGGTTTCAGAAGATAAATTAACTTACACTTTCCATCTAAAAGATAATTTACGCTTTCATGACGGCGCCCCGTTAACGGCCGATGATGTTCGTTTTACAATTGAAAAAGCAATGGACCCGGCAGTCAAAAGCGCCAAACGCGCCAATTGGAATGGCGTTTCAATAGAACAACCAGGCCCAAAAACAATCCAATTAACTTTAAAGAAACCCTACCCAGCCTTTTTGGAAAACGCAACTCTTGGTGTTTTGCCAAGCCATTTATGGCAAAACACTTCGGCTGAATCCTTCCCCCTCCACGAACAAAATCTGGAAGCCATCGGTTCTGGTCCTTACAAACTTTCCAAAATCACAAAAGATTCAAATGGCATACCAACCGCTTACGAATTGAAGGCCTTTTCTGACTTTGCCTTGGGCAAGCCGCGTTTGGAGAAAATTACCATCGGGTTTTATAAAAACGAAGAGGAGTTAGTTGAAGCTTACAAAAATGGACAGATTGATAGTTTGAGCTCTCTTTCGCCAGCCCTTGTCAAAGAACTGGAGGAATCGGGTCAGCGAGTCGTAAAGTCCACCCTGCCTCGAGTTTTTGCTGTTTTCTTTAACCAAAACCACAACTCTGTTTTCTTGGACGCGACCGTTCGCAAGGCTTTAAACTTAGCCGTGCCACGACAAGAAATCGTGGAAAATATTTTTCATGGTTACGCTGAGCCGCTGGAAGGCATTTTCACCTCAACTAATGGTGAACCTACAAAAACTGACCTAGCTGCCGCCAAAAAAATGTTGACCGACGCCGGTTGGAAACTCAACGACCAAGGCGTGATGCAAAAAACAACAAAGGCCTCTAAGGACAAGCCGGCCGCTACTCAAGTCCTGACTTTTTCCTTGGCCACCTCCAACATTGAGGAACTCAAACAAATTGCCGAAAAATTAAAAGCCAACTGGACCGCCCTCGGCGCCAAAGTGGAGATTGAAATTTACGAGTCAAACGACCTAAACCAAAATGTCATCAAACCACGTAAATATGACGCCCTCTTGTTTGGCGAAGTTATGGGCCGCGACAGCAACCCATACCCTTTTTGGCACTCATCTCAACGCACCGACCCCGGCCTGAACATTGCGATGTATACCAACGCCAAGGTTGACCGCCTACTGGAAGAAGCGCGGCAAACTTCAGACCTAGAAGAGAGAAACAAGAAATATTTTGAAGCAGAAACAGAGATAAAAAAAGATCAGCCGGTCGCTTTTATTTATTCCCCTTATTTCCTTTATCTTTTGCCCAGTAACATTATGGGAGTCTCCCTGCCAACCCTAACCAATCCGGCCGAACGTTTTGTCAACATTCACAAATGGTATGTTCGCACTGATAAGGTCTGGAAGATTTTTGCCAATCTCTATAAATAAAAACTATTATCAACTTAGCAATCTGGCAACCTTTGTTTGCCTCAAACTTAATTATTAATTTATGCCTATAAAAAGAATCCGAGTGGATGCAAGCGGCAATATTCAAACCTTTGTCGCTGACAAAAAGACCGAAAAAGTTGGCCGGCCTTCCGGCAAAATGGGTGGTCAACGCTTTAGCCCAAATAAAAAAACAACCGGTCGAGGCCATAGCCCGCGAAAAACTTCACCCAGCAAAACCCAAAGCGAGGATAACAAGCCTAAACAAAAAATCCCGCCAGTCGCGCCCGGAGTAATCAGAATTATTCCCTTGGGCGGGGTGGAGGAAGTTGGCAAAAACATGACGGTTGTTGAATTTGGCAACGACATTGTTGTGATTGATATTGGTTTAACTTTTCCGGGCGAAGAAGCGCCGGGTGTGGATTATATTATCGCCGACCCAACCTATCTGGAAGAACAAAAGTCCAAAATCCGCGCCGTTATTATCACCCACGGCCACCTTGACCATATTGGCGGTATCCCCTACATGATGTCGCGAATCGGCAACCCGCCGATTTACACTTCTCTCTTGTCGGCTGTTATGATAAAAAAACGCCAAGAGGAATTTCCCCATCTTCCGGCTTTAAACATAAATGTCGTTAGCGAAAAGGATAAAATAAAACTTGGTAATTTATCAATCCGTTTCTTTGCCACCACCCACACTATTCCAGATTCTATCGGGGTCATCATTGAAACACCTTTCGGTAACGTGATTTTTACCGGCGACCTAAAAGTGGAAAACACAAACGGCGTGCCGGAAAAATTTGAAGAGGAACGTTTTAACAAACTTGGGCAAGAAAACAACCTACTGTTAGTGGCTGACTCCACCAACGTGGAAAAACCAGGTTTTTCTTACCCGGAAAAAGAAGTGCAAAAAAACGTCAAGGAGATTATCGCCAACGCCAAGGGGCGAGTAATTATTGGCACTTTTGCCTCTTTGTTTGACCGCATTATTGCCATTATTGAAGCCTGCGAGGAATTGGGCAAAAAAGTAGCCATTGAGGGCCGCGCCATGAAAACCAATATCGAGATTGCCAAAGAGCTTGGCTACTTAAAAACCAAGCGTGGCACCTTCGCCACTCCGGATGAGATGGCCACCTTGCCCGAAAACAAAATTGTAATTTTGGCCACTGGCGCCCAAGGGGACGAATACGCCGCCTTGATGCGTATCTCCCAAAAAGAACACAAGTCGGTCAAAATCAAAAAAGGTGATACGATCTTGCTTTCGTCGTCCGTTATTCCGGGCCACGAAAAAGCTGTCCAAAGACTAAAAGATAATTTAGCGCGCCAAGGCGCCAAGATTGTTCATTATGGCATTGCCAACGTCCACTCGTCGGGCCACTCCTATCAAGATGAAATTGCTTGGGTTAATAAAAAACTCAAACCGCGTTTTCTTTTACCGGTTCATGGTCACCAGTTTATGCTCCACGTCCACGCTAACGTCGCGCACGAAATAATCGGCATGCCTGAAAAAAATATTATCGTTCCAGAAAACGGCTCCATTATAGAAATCTCCGACAAAGGACAGAAAATCTCCGCCCTCAAACAAATGGCTTCGGCCAAACTGGTAATGATTGACGGG
>JAKJEI010000006.1:11676-26081 GCA_022705505.1 Patescibacteria group bacterium | reverse complement strand
TTTATTTTTGCCATCGGCGCCTTGCTGTCGGTTATCTTGAT
Organism: Patescibacteria group bacterium; assembly: GCA_022705505.1. Lineage (GTDB taxonomy): Bacteria > Patescibacteriota > Minisyncoccia > Phycocordibacterales > XYD1-FULL-46-19 > JAKJEI01. The sequence continues at coordinate 26,040 of JAKJEI010000006.1, read as the reverse complement.
GTCGCAAATATCCAAACTGATCAAGGCCTATGGCAATATCAAAGTTTTGGTTTCTTCGGCCGCTCTCGCTATTTTTGTTTTGATTTTGCTTGCCCTTGCTAAATCTGTTACTGTCATTATTTCAACCTTCATCATCTACTACTGTTTGGGGTTTTTCATCCGCTACACCTTAGATGTCTACCTGGAGAATATTTCTGATGACAAAAACACCGGTTTAATTAGGGGCTTTTATCTGACATTTTTAAATACCGCCTGGCTAATCTCTCCATTTTTGGCGAGCCGCCTGGTGGTTAATGGCGATTTCTGGAAAATTTACGTGGTTGCGGCAATGTCCCTCCTACCCCTAATCGCCATCGCCAGCGTTTTTCTTTATGAACAAAAAGACCTCAAATATGACGGCCAAAGCATATTCCCCCAACTCAGACGTCTATGGCGCGGAGAGAACCAAACTGACCGCTGTATTCGCCGTATTTTGGCAGTTGATTTTTTGCTCTGTCTTTTTTACGCCGTAATGGTCATCTATATGCCTCTTTATTTGCATGAGCATCTTGGTCTCCCTTGGAACGAACTCGGCTTGGTCTTTACTATCATGCTGGTCCCCTTCGTTATCCTGGAGCTGCCCCTTGGCCGCATCGCCGACCGCTGGATGGGCGAAAAGGAAATTTTGATGGGCGGCTTAGTCATTACCGGATTATCCACCTCGGTCTTAGCTTTTATCCCTTCAGCCAGTTGGTTGGTTTGGGCCGGTCTTTTGTTTATCACCCGTGTTGGCGCGGCCGGCATTGAAGTAATGAAGGAAGCTTATTTGTTTAAGAAAATCGACGGAAGCGACACTAGTCTAATTTCTTTGTCGCGAATCATCGTGCCTTTCTCCTATCTCATCGGTCCACTTTTTGTCTCTTTGATTCTTTTGTTTTTTGACTTTAACTATGTTTTCTTCTTCCTGGGCTTGTTGGTTCTTTCCGGTCTCTTTTTCACCGCCAAGTTAAAAGACACCAAATAGGAGCCGGGGTTCCGCGCGACCTGCGTCTAACTCACGTTACAAGTTCATCAATTGGCAATATTCACACTTAGGGTCACCACAAGTTTCCGTCAAAATTCGGCCGGTCCAAACACTTTCAAGCAACACCCCAATTTCGCCCTTGACCCGAGAAATATCCTCCGCGGCAATGGGAATAGAGACCGTCGGACACCGCCCCTTGTTGTCCGGTTTAACAAAAACCAATGCCGGTTCAATCGTCTGCCCGCGATAAAAAGAGCTCTCGGCTAACAAAATTTTATAAAAAATCAACTGACGGAAATAATTGCCGTCATCATTCTTAGTTTCGCCTTTGATCGCCGCTTCGCTCATTGCCGATTTTGTTTTGTAATCAAAAACCAGAACCTTCTCCGCGGTATCAATAATCGCGTCCATCTTGCCATGAATTTTCAGTTCAACCGCCTGTTTTTCCACTTTGAACTCTAGCCTGGCCTCCACCCATTTTTCCGCCGCCGCCACGCCTTTTATCGCAAAATGTGGCCCAAGCGCGGCCGCCACTTTGGACGCGGCCAAAAGAAGCTCTTCCAGAGCCAGCTCCTTGTCTGCTGACAACAAAAGAGAATGCGCAAAATAGTTTTGCAAAGTCGTCTTTAGAGTTTCAGTAATTTTCTCCTCGGTTTTTTCCGGCAAAGCCCAAACCGCCGCGATTGCTTCGTGCATCGCGTTGCCTTTTTCAGCCGGCATCGCCGGCGCTTCCGGCACCTTCAAAATACTTTTGTAAAAGAATTTGCTTGGACACTCGCAAAAATGATTCAAAGCGGTCACCGACAAACCTTTTTCCAGCAAAATATTTTTGGCAAATTCCACTAGCCGCGCCTCGTCTTTTTTCGCCAACTGAGACAAGTTAACCGCCGCCGGAGCCGTCACCAAAGCTGGGAGGCTGGTCCGCGCCACATTTTCTTGGTCCAATTCGTCAATAAAGCGCAAGGGAGTCAAGGTTCGTTTCATTCCATCCGCCAAACCGACAACCACAACCGCGCGATGCCTGGCCCGCGTTAAGGCCACATAAAACAACCGCCTCGCATCGCGTAAATCATCATTTTCTTCCTTGCTTTCTGGCAATAAAAAGTAATTGCCAAAACCGCGCGACATCCAAGATTCTTCTGTCGCGTAAGGCAAGAAAACATAATCAAACTCCAACCCTTTGGACCCATGCGCAGTCATGATTCGCACTCGCGCTTCACCAAAACCAGCCATAATTTTGACACTCTTGTTTTCGGCTGTTTGTCGGAAAGACAACATTGCCTCAATCAACAAAATCGGGTCTTCTATTTTTTGCGTCCGCGCCAAGTCCTCGCCCAGAGCCACAATTGACCGCCATACTTCCATTGAAAGCGGGTCGCCAAGCGTCAAAGCCACCAGTCCGGATTCTTCACCGACTAAAATTAAAAATTCCACCGCGCTAACGGAAACCGCCTTTTCCTTGAGAACTGAAAGTTTTGATAATTTTTTATCCAAATCTTTCAGATTTCCACTTCTGATATTTTTCATTACTTCCGCCCGTTCGGACAAATCAAGACCCCACAGCCCGCCGGATAAAGCATAGGCCAAAGATTCTGTTTTAGCGGCATCGGCTAAATATTCGGCCAAAGCAAAAAACAGGCGTCCAAGCGGATGACCAAACACATCAGCGCCGCGTTCCGCCGCCGCCGGCACGCCGGCCGTTTCCAAGACCCGCAGAGCATTTTCCACGTCACGATTGGTTTTCGTAATAACCGCCACAGTCGCTTTGTCGTCGGCCATCAACACTTTTTTTATCTCGTCGGCCAAATATTTTTCCGCTGCCGCTACGTTGCCGGCCATTACCACCTCTACCGGTTCCTGTTCTTCGCCGTTCGCGGACTTCAATCTGATACGCAACTCGGGATACTCATCCGCCTGGTAATTGTTTTCAATCAAACCAAAACAAGCATCCAAGATTCCCTGATGAGAACGATAATTGTTTTCCAACGAAATAACTTTCATCGCCGGCCAAAGGCTTTGAAAACGCAAAAAATTTTGCACCGATGCGCCCTGAAAACGATAGATTGCTTGTTTTTCATCGCCCACCACAAACAAGTTCGGCTCTTCATAAAAATCGGCAATTTTTTTAATCAGCGCGTTTTGCGCGTCATTGGTATCTTGATGTTCGTCAACCAAAATATAAAGATATTTTTCTTGGAGTAAACGCAAAAGCAATTCATCTTGCTCCAGTGCTTGTGTTAATTCAAAAATGAGGTCGTCAAAATCAATCCGCCGCTCAATTTTTTTCTTTTCTTCGTAGGTCGCGTAAGCTTCGGCAAAAATTTTAGTTTTTTCGGCTTTATCAATTTTTTTCAGAGCGTCAGCCTTAAGCTGGCCCTTGGTCGCTCCGCGACTAGAAATTGAAGCCGGGTCATTTTTGATAACTTCAATTTGCGCTGCCGCGAAGTCGGCAATCATTTCCGGCGTCCAAGCTTCTTTTCGGCAGTCGCCAATCGCTTTGATAATCTTGCCCACATAAAAATCCGGGTCACCCAGCGGCCGCAGGCGAGAAAATCTTTTTGCGCGCAGAATTTCACGAATAAGAGTTTCTGCTTCCACCTCGGTCAGTTGTTTGGCTTGACGTAAGTGGGGAAAATGGTCTCCAAATTCCGCCATCACCGCCGACGCAAAACCGTGGTAAGTATAAACGCCAATTTCATCAGCCGCCGAACCGATAAATTGCCGCAACTTGAGACGCATTGCTTTTTGACCAGCTTCGGTAAAAGTCAGCGCTAAAATGCCGGACGGTGGCGTATCAGTTTGATACAAAATGTTGGCCACTCGCAAAGCCAAAATTTGAGTTTTGCCGGTACCCGGTCCGGCAATCACCATCACTGGGCCTTCAATCGTGTCCACGGCTTCTTTTTGGGCCGGGTTGAGGCGATTATAAGCTTCATTAAACCTTGCTTGGTATTCTTCCCGTTTCCGGGCCATTTGGGCGCTCATGCCCAAATTATAGCATTCCCAAGCTTTTTCTACCCCTTGCATCTTTTTAATAAATATGCTACTATTAAAAGGTAGGGAGCCGGTCCGCATTGTATCATTATCATTATATACAGGGCCGGCTTTTTTGTTTTGACGTTTTTATTTTGTGCCGCTCTCGCCTCTTTGATTTTTGTGCTAAGATAATAAAAAGAAAACAAGCGAAATTTAAAAATTAAAGCATAAACAAATCCTAAAGTTTTTTAAAAAAGCAAGATTAACATTAAGAACCATGTTACACCAACAAATTAAAGACGAAATAAAAAAGGCTATGTTAGCGCGAGAAACCGAGCGCCTGATGGCCGCGCGCAACATTTTGGCCGCTTTTACCAACGAACTGGTTGTCAAAAAACAGAGGCCGGATGAAATGTTAACCGACGACGACGCCCTTGCGGTTTTGAAGCGCCTCGCCAAACAACGCAAAGATTCCATTGAGCAATTTACCATCGGCAATCGCCCGGAGATGGCTGCCGCCGAAACCAAAGAGCTTGCTTTTATAGAAAGTTTCCTGCCGGCCCAAATGACGCGCGAAGAAATTCAAAAAATTGCCGAGCAAAAGAAAACTGAGCTGGGCATAAATGATAAAAGCAAAATTGGCCAACTTATGGGCTCGGTTATGAAAGAGACCAAAGGCCAAGCCGATGGCGCGGTGGTCAAGGAAGTGCTGGAGAAGCTCCTGGGATAATAGCCTAACGGTTAGGACACAAAAACAAAATAAAAAATATCGGGCGAAAGCTTTGCTCTCGCCCGATATTTTTTATTCTTTCTTCTTTCTCCTCATTTCTAACCGCCCAAAAACTATCTCACCCCTGAATTTGCGCCGGGGTTGGATTTTTGCCTTGCTTAAACATTTTCGCGAACGGCTTAATCGCAAACGCGACAAACAAAATTCCGTACCAATACCACTCAAGGCCTAAGATGCCGGGCCACAGTTTGGCAATTGCCAAAATAAAAAAGGCCACGCTTAATTTAGTGGCGGCAATATCCTTCCAATCAAAATCTTTAATCAACCGGTTGGCCCAAGTAAAAATAGACATTTGTTTATAAAAATTAGTTCCTAATAAAATTTTTAACGACCATCTATATTATCTCATTATTTCTTAATATTTTCCATTCTGTCTTTCACATTTTATGTTTTCAAAAAGAATTTGTATTTTTTATTTTTCCAAATCTCGCCGGCGTAATCCACTCCGGTCCGTGGCGCTCGAACAATTTTTTGGGGCGCCAACTCTTCTTTTCTGTCTTCAAACCACAGGCCGGTCCCGCGCAAAGCCGACTTAGTGTTTAAGCTTTTATCTATCGCGAATTTACGCGTCAGTCGTCCCGGACCTTTCGTTTCTCTTGTTGCCCTAATTAAAATTGCCGCCGGATAATCCTTCTCGCCTACCACAATATTAAGCATCTGATACATCCCGTAGCAAAGATAGATATAAAAAATACCGCCGGCTTCAAACATCGGCGCTGTTCTTTTTGTTTTTCCTTTGTTGTTTCGTCTCCGCTTGTCAGTTCCAATCTGGCAAGCATGGCTAGCCCTGTCTTCCGGGCCATCGTAAATTTCCACTTCCGTAACCATCTCCGCCAAAGTCCGGCCGTCAGCAAATCGTCTAACCAAATATTTGCCGAGCAAATCTTCCGCTACTGTCTTGACCGGTCTTTGAAAAAATTTTTTGTTCAAAATCATTTTATTCTTAATAACTTTCAGGTTTTGTATTATTTTATCGGCGCAAAGCGGCGTTTTATCTGCGCTAGACTTTGGTCTTTACACAAGTGGAACAAACACAAACCCTTCAAAATCTTCTTTTTCAAAATTACTTTCCCCCGTCTTTCTGATTAATCTGATTCTGGAACCAACCGGCACCACCAACCGCCCACCAACTTTCAGTTGTGAGAACCACTCCAGCGGGACGTCAGAAGATTCTTCACCGCCAATTGGTGCGGGAGGCAACGCCGCGGCCGCCACAATATGGTCATAAGGCGCCTTGTCGACAAATCCATGTTTGGCGTTTAGACAGTGGTATTCCACTATCCCTTTTTTTAAATAATTATATTTGGCCAAGTTTTGCCGGCCAAAATCGCAAATTTCCGGCACAACTTCCAAACTGACCACATAGCCACTTCCTCCCGCCGGCAACTCATTGCCCTCGTCATCATGGCTAACCACAAAACCCAACAAGGCCGCTTGCCAACCAGAACCGGCGCCAATATCCAAAATCCTATCCCCCGGCCTTGGTGACAAAAGTTCCAAAATAAAAGCGACTGTCCATGGTTGAGAGATAGTCTGTCCACGCAAAGTCGGCAGAGGTTGGTTGAGATAAGCGCGATTAAGATTATCCGGCGTCACAAAATCTTTGCGGTCCAACGCGTAGAAAGCCCTGATTAATCGTGGCGTTTTGAGCACCCCAGAGTCAATCAATTCTCCAGTTAAAACTCGTTGGTTCACTCTCCCACTCTAAAACGAAAAAGAGATAAAGTAAACCTCTAACAATGCGGAATGAACGCGCCTGCCCGCCTTGGGTGGGGAATAAAAACTAATAAAAATTTGTTATCTTGCGTCAAATCTTCTTCTGGTCTACATTTTTTATTCGTAGATTCGTTAAATTCGCGGATTCGCATTGTGTCAAAGCTTTTTCAAATCTTCAAATGCCTTCTCGGCCTCTATTTTGCCGAGCACCACCCGACCCAAGGTGAATAAAATGGGCAATTTTTTTACTTTATCCCTCCCAACAATTTTGACCAAGGCCGGAAGAGAAGCCACGCTTTCACTCTTAATCAAAGCTGACCCGTGTTTAGCCAACTCTATTCCGGCTTGTTTGTTGGCTGAATCTTTACTGGTGCTAGTGGCAAAAAAATCGGCCAGGATTGCCGATTCAAACAAAGTGGCCTTTTTGCCGCCCAGCCAAACCATCAATTTTGACATCTCTTGTAATGCTCGGGCCATCAAAAAACCTTGTTCGTTACGCCCCCATCCAAGGCCATCGGCAATCCCAAGAGACAAAGCATAAATATTTTTTAACACGCCGGCCGCGGCTACCCCGCGCGCGTCTGCGACAATCGTCACCTTGATAGAAGTATCAGCAAAAAGGTCGGCAACTTGGCCGGCGGCCTTCTTGTTTGGCGAAGCGGCTACCGCCATTCCACCGTGACCGGCAAGCAATTCTTCGGCAATCATCGCGCCGGACAAAACGACAGTCGGCGCGCCGGTCGGCAAAGCTTTTTTTAACGCTTCATCAACCAATAATTTGTTATTTTCTCCAATCCCTTTGGTTACCGAAACCGCCACTGTCCCCTTTTTAAAATATGGCGCCGTAAAGGCCAGGGCCTCACCCAGAGACCAAGATGGCACGCAAAAAAAGACTGTTTCCGCTTCAACCAAGGTTTCGGGCAAAGACAAACATTTTTCGCCCATATCAAAAATAAGACTTTCGTTTTTATCCCAATAAGTTACCTTATGTCCGGCCGAAGCCAAAATTTTACCAATCGCCCGACCAATTTCACCGGCGCCAATCATTGCTACTTTTGTCATACTTAAGTATTTTACCACAAAACAAATTTATCCTAAATTGACTAATTATTTAGTTAAGTTAAGCTAAAAAAGGAGTTCTTTTTATTGACTTACGGGACCGACGCTAAACCAAAAAGGGGGAGATTATGTCGCGTAAAAGAGAATGCCCCGCCTGTGGTCAAAAAAAATTTTTGACCAGGCACCACGTATTCCCCAAACGACACTGGCCTGAAATGGCCAACACGAACAGGTGGAGTGGTCACCCGCCGCCGCCAATCATCTCTATCTGTCGGAAGTGTCACGACAAATTGGAGAAGCTAATCCCAAGCGAAATCCAGCCTTTTAAATTTTATTGGGAAACAACCAGATTTTTCTTGGGCTTGGAAGACGTCGGCAATGTTTACAACCTGGCCGGCTTGCCCTTTTGGGGAGAACCAGAGCTAGAAAGCTCCACGACCAGTGACGACGGTTATTTGACCGCCATTCAGCAGCCCCAAGAGAAAGTCTCTTACGCCCGGTTAAACAAGATTTGACCGGGCTTTGGTTTATTTTTCTCCCTATTCTGTTCACTCCCAAAACAATTGAAACAAGGCCCCGCCTCGCGCCAGTCGGCGCGAGGCGGGGCCTTTTATATTCTTTCTTCTATGACTAAATTTGGGTCAGAGTGATGCCAAACCCAACTGAAATCAGATATAAACCGATAACCACTGCCAGAATACCGCCAACAAAATACCAGACCTTGGTGTTGAAAAGACGAAACATCTTGTTAATCCAACGGTCCGGCACAAAGAGGTAAGCAACACCTTCTACGGCCATTGCCCACCCAAAGAAAGTAATAATCCCGGCTGGCCAAGAAGACCAAATTTGGTGTGTCAACACCAAGAAAAGACCGGCTACCAACTCGGCAATCGCGACAACCATGCGCAGCAGGCGATTTTCTACAAAGCCGGCAAAAACCGCGAGAAAATACTTGCGACGGGCAAACAAAGCAATCCCAATTACCACCAGATAAACGCCAAGCACCTTGGCCAAAAGTATTGTAAGAGGATCCATAAACTTTTTATTAAAAATTATTAATAACTAATAAAAACCAACCTATTTTTTCCCTAAATTTTACCATAGATGAGAAAAACTCATCAATCTTTTAACCACGGACTTATCCACTTTTGACCAACCTTCACCCACGAAGTCCGTCAGGTATAATGGCAAGGGAAAATAAAATTTATTACCAACAAGCGAAATAAAATGAAACACCAACATAAATATATTTTCGTTATTGGCGGCGTTATGTCAGGCGTCGGCAAAGGAGTAACCGCCTCTTCTATCGCCAAAATACTTAAAGCCCGCGGGTTCAAGGTCAATCCTCTCAAGATTGACCCTTATTTGAATGTGGACGCGGGCACGATGAACCCAATTGAGCACGGCGAGGTTTTCGTCCTGGATTCCGGTTTGGAAACCGACCAAGATATGGGCAATTACGAGCGCTTTTTAGACCAAAGTCTCCCGGCGGAAAATTATATGACTAGCGGCATGGTCTATAAACACGTAATAGACAAAGAACGCGCTCTGGGTTACGGCGGTCGTTGTGTTGATCCGGTTCCTTATATTTGTGAAGAGATTCATCGTCGGATAGAAGCCTCGCGTCGCAAAACCAACTCAGATATCTCTATAATTGAAATCGGCGGCACGGTCGGTGAATTCCAAAACGAGATGTTTATAGAGGCGGCGCGAATTTTGAAATTAAAAAATCCCAATAGTGTCCTTTTTGTTTTGGTCAGTTATCTGCCAACTCCAAATAAAATTGGGGAGATGAAAACCAAGCCAACCCAATATGCCGTCCGCAGTCTTAATTCTTATGGTGTCCATCCTGACATCATTGTTGCCCGCTCTGACCGTCCTCTAGATCAAAAACGCAAGGAAAAAATCGCCTTTGCCAGCAACATTCCAACCGACCACATTATCTCCGCGCCCGATGTTGAGAGTATTTACGATATCCCGCTCAACTTTGAAAAAGACGGCTTGTCTGAAACCCTTCTTTCACTCCTCAAATTAAAAGCTAAGGCAACTGACCTTAAAGATTGGCGACAAATGGTGGCCAAGGGGGAACGCGCCAAAGACACGATCCGTATTGGTCTTGTCGGCAAGTATTTTCGGACTGGCGACTTTGTTCTTTCCGATGTTTACATCTCGGTTATTGAATCGCTCAAACATTCCGCCACCGCTCTGGGTAAAAAGGTAAAAATTGATTGGCTTGATTCCGGCGACTATGAATTAGGCGTCGCTAGTCCAACCGAATTCAAAGAGCACTTTAAGAATTTGGCAAACTATCACGGCCTCCTTGTGCCAGGCGGCTTTGGCGAACGCGGTGTTGAAGGGAAAATAAAAGTGATTGAATACGCGCGCCAAAATAAAATCCCCTACTTTGGTCTATGTTACGGGATGCAATTGGCGGTTATTGAATACGCCCGTCATGTTCTCGGTTTGTCGGACGCTCACACAACGGAAATCAACCCGGATACCAAACACCCGGTTATTGATATTATGCCTGAACAAAAGAAATTAATGACCGAAAAAAATTACGGCGCCACCATGCGTTTGGGCGCTTATCCGACTCTTTTGCGAAAAGGCACTATTGCTTGCGACTCTTACAAAGCTGGCCAAGCCAACGAACGGCATCGCCACCGTTTTGAGGTAAATCCTGAATACATAGAGAGCCTGGAAAAAGCCGGTTTGATTTTTTCCGGAAAATCGCCGGATGGTGTTTTGATGGAAATCGCCGAATTGCCCAAGACCAAACATCCTTTCTTTGTCGGCACCCAATTCCACCCCGAATTCAAATCTACTCCGCTTCATCCTCACCCGCTTTTCTCTGCCTTCGTCAAAGCGGCAACTCAGAGAAAAAAATAGAGCAAGTATCGTCGGCAATTGGTATCAAAGGAGGTCCGACCTCCTTCTTAATAGGGTATCCTCTCTCTGAAGCTGTTACGTAGCATGTTACGTAACATGCTACGTAACAGCTTTTTATGCTTTAATTTTACATCTCTCCTTCTATCCCCCGGGTTTAAAAGTTGTCCGTTTGGCGCGAGACCGATCATTTTCGGTCAAGTGGGCTTTCCGTAGACGAACCGAGGTCGGCGTAATCTCTAAGTATTCATCCTCCGCCATAATCTCAAGCCCACGTTCAATACTCAAAATAAATGGTGGCGCCAGCATAATGTTTTCATCAGACCCAGCCGCCCGCATGTTAGTCAATTGTTTTCCCTTAATCGGATTGGCGATAATATCCTCACCCTTGGCCGTGTTGCCGATAACCATCCCCTCATAAACTTCCGTCCCGGGACCGATATACAATGTGCCGCGCGTTTCCAGATTGTCCAACGCGTACGCGACCGTCTTGCCGGTAATCATGGAAATCATTGACCCAACATTGGTCTTTTTTATTTCGCCGGCGTATTTGCGAAAACCAATCACTCGTGAGGACATAATCCCTTCGCCTCGTGTATCAATAATAAACTGATTGCGATAACCCAACAGCCCGCGTGTTGGCCCCTCAAAGATCAGGCGAGAAATATTGCCATCCTGCTTCAAGTGCGTCATAATCGCGCCCCGCTGACCGAGCTTCTCAATAATCGCGCCCTGAAACTCCGCTGGTGTATCAATTGTCACTTCTTCAAACGGCTCATGCTTGGTGCCGTCAATTTCTTTAATAATTACCTGTGGTTGTGAGACTGCCAGTTCAAACCCCTCTCGCCGCATATTCTCCAACAAAATAGAAATGTGAAGTTCACCGCGACCAAGCACTTTAAACTTCTCAGCCGAAAAATCAATTTTCAGTCCCACATTCACCTCAAGCTCTTTTTCTAACCGTTCGCGAATCTGGCGACTGGTCACAAACTTCCCCTCCCGCCCGACAAATGGCGAATCATTAATCATAAAATCAAGCGCGATGGTCGGTTCGTCCACCTTGATCGCCGGTAAGGGTTCACTGTCCGCGTCAGCGCAAATTGTCTCACCGATAAAAATTTTTGGGATGCCCGCCACAATCACAATGTCACCGGCGACCGCCTCACTCACCTCTTCTCGTTCCAACCCGCGGAAGGTAGAGAGTTTAGATATTTTGCCCGCGTAAGTTTCGCCCATCTCGTTTTTGACAAAAACCGCCGCGCCCGATTTGATAGACCCCTCATAGACTCGGCAAATTGCCATCCGACCAAGATAATTATCATACGCCAAATTGAACGGTTGCGCACGCAACGGCGCCTCGGTGTTATTTTCGGCCGCCGGCACTTTTTCCAAAATTAAATCAAGAATTGGGAAAATACCTTTTGCCTCGTCATCCAAATCTTTTTTAGCGACCCCATCACGACCGATAGCATAAACAATTGGAAAATCCAACTGATCATCCTTGGCTCCCAAGTCCATAAACAATTCTAGGACTTCTTCTTCTACTCTCCGCGGGTCAGCCGCTGGCTTATCAATTTTATTCAAGATAACAATCGGTTTGAGCCCCAATTCCAAAGATTTTTTTAAGACAAAGCGAGTTTGCGGCATTGGCCCTTCTTGCGCGTCAACCACCAAAAGCACCGAATCAATTGAGCGCAAGACTCGTTCCACCTCTGAACCAAAATCAGCGTGGCCCGGCGTATCAACAATATTGATTTTTGTTCCCTTATAAAAAAGGGAGGCATTTTTGGAATAAATAGTAATTCCTCGCTCCTTTTCCAAGGTATTGGTATCCATACTAAAACCGTCCGGCACCATGTCAGTCTGGCGAAGAATAGCATCGGTCAAAGTTGTCTTCCCGTGGTCAACGTGGGCAATAATCGCGATATTTCTGATTTCCATTTTTTTATTTCACAGAGTTTTTAACAAAAAAGTCTCCCTCGGGGGAGAACACGGTTTGATCTCTGCTCTTACTTATATTCTAAAACAAATCTTTCAAGATAGCAAGAAAAGTGAGCAACGAAAACTGTTTGCGTCCCCCCTGCTTATCACGTTAGCTGTCTTTGGTCGTTTTCTAAATAACACAAGGTTTTTGGTTTTATTGCACGTCAGGACTTACAAAAATTAAAGCATTAAACTCATCTTTGGCCTCCTGAATAGCTTTTTCTTTTCCTTCCCTAAAACGCAAAAGATATTCTTCTTCTGTTATCTCTTCTTTTTCAAACTGTTCATTGAGCTTTGCCTCAATTTCAGCCAAACGTTTTTGCGCTTCTTTAGTGACTCGTTCAATCCCTTCGGTCAATCGCAAAACATCCTCCTCCTTCTCTTGAATTTGTTCAACATAATCATCTATGACTTTTTGCAACTCAGAGTCCACTTCCATAAAATTTTATTTTGCGATTAATTTTCTAAAACCAATTTTTACCGACTTAGATGTGAGGTGAAGAGCGTTTGCGGTCACTCTAACCGTGCTATGCATTACCCCATTTTTACCAAAGAAAATTTTAAAGGCATCCTTTCCGTACCGTTGGGCATCATAATTTTTAGCATACATTAATTTAAGTGTGTTCGCCGTCATCTTTAACGGTCCTCTAAAAAAGAAAGTCAAACCGGCCTCTAAGGCATTGTTTCCCAAATTTCTTAAAATTCCCTGAAACTCAGCTTTTTCTTTATTTATTTCTGCCTGAAAAGCAGGCGAACGGAGCCTGGCTTCCCTTTTTTTTAAAATATTCTCCAGAGTCGTCATTCCTTTGATTATATAATACTACACCCAAACAAACAATTTAAGCGTTTCAACCCAATTTCCCAGAAATTAACACTTGGATAAACTGAGTACTAACCAGCCTCCTCCTTTTATGGCTAATATCGTTAATATTTTAATTCTGTTCGGGCGTGGGGATGAAGCGGATTGACTCAACTAAAGTTTGATAGTCATGACGAATCGGAGAGTCTTGATCCATAAATTGACCGGTGATGACGTATACGTGATCCCCATGAGCAACAACCACGTTTTCAGACGCATACAAACCGTCAGCCATATAGCGGATAGCATTAGCTCCGCCTACCACCGTTTCCTCGACTTCGCCCATAATGAGATTAATATTGCTATACTGAATATTCTCATCTGCCCAAGCTCTCGGGAATTGTTTCTTAGTGTTCTCAAAGACCGAGACAAGAATAACCGGCGTGCCTTCGCCGCCGACCGGTGGCTCGTGAAGGGTATCCTCTGTCAGCATGAGGATGATATTTTTTATGAGCCCGGTACCCAGGTCTACTGGCATTCTCTCGTTAACCACATAACCCTCCGGCCCTCCAGGATAATCAAACTTGAGACCGACGTCACTTTGACTATAGGTAAGTTGCGCCCCAGCATCTTGCCCGACGCTATCATTTTCCAAAGTCCAATAGAGATAGTAAACCCCTACAACAAGAGCGACCATGATAAGAATGTATATAAACTTTTTCATATTTTTATAAAATATTTTGCTCTTTATTCATAATTTTAGGGCTTGCACTGAGCTTGCCGAAGTGCTGCCGGACTTGGACTCGAACCAAGATACCATCCTCCAGAGGGATGTGTCCTACCATTAGACGATCCGGCATTATGTTTCTTAATTTATCACAAGTTTGGAATAAAATCCATGACTAAAAACTTGGCTTAAAATCTTTCCATTCCAAACAAACACATTTCTTTCCTCCAACTTCTTTTAAGTTGTCTAACAAAAATTCTATATCTTCTTTATCGCGACTTATGATAAAAACCGCCGGTTGAGTAAAAACAGAATATTTGTTAGTCCAATTCTGAACTTTTTGCAAATATTTTTCCGAATATAACTGGCTTTCCTTGTTTTCAATAATTTTTTGATCAATCAAAGTTTCTGCTTCATCAAAAAAC
>JAKJEI010000006.1:3311-11398 GCA_022705505.1 Patescibacteria group bacterium | reverse complement strand
GCATTCTTTACATTTACTACAGTTTATGTTATTAGTTCATTAGATTGGAACCTTAGAAGGGAGGTGACAAAATTGGCCAAACTTGAAAAATTCTCAAACTGGGGACAGGCCCAAGAGGTTGCCGAGGAATTTTCTCGGTACCTTGACTCTCTCAACCTAAAAAAGGAGGAGAAGGAACGGGTCAAGGACTTCACCCAAAGAATTCGGGTGTTAACCAGCGTGGAGGGAATAAAATGGGGAATATGGGGACCTTAAATGAAGACTAACACCCGCTCAAAAACAACAGACTCGTTTCTGTTGTGGATGAAGCGGGTTTGTTGTTTGCCTGATTTTGATAACTCCTTTAAACTTCTATTGCCTTTTTAACCGAAGACAGGTATAAAAGATTGTAAGATATGTCTAAATTTTTCAAAATCTCTATTTATTTGCTCTTATCAATCGCCGGCTTAGCGGCAATTGCCGCGGCTATTTATTTTTTCCTAATTAACCGCGCTGAACCAACCACCTATCAAAAACCAGCCGATAACTTAGTCCCCAATAAAACAAACTCCCAGAGCCAAACCGGGCAAAAAATTTTATCAACCGATTATCACGTTTATCAAACTTTCAATAACTGCGCGCCGGCCGCCCTCTCCATGGCCCTGTCTTACTTTGGGGTCAACGCAAGTCAAGAAGACCTGGCCAATGACTTACGGCCTAATCACAACCTCACTGGCCAGAACGATGACAAATCGACCCCCCCGAACGAATTGGCAGCCAAAGCCAAAGACTATGGCCTTGTCGCCTATTATCGGCCGGCCGGTGATATTGAAAAACTAAAAGCCCTAATTAACCTGGACTTGCCGATTGTCGTCCGCACGCTCCTCTATCCTGACCAGGATTACGCTCATTACCGAGTCATTAAAGGTTATGATGGAACAACCAACGAGATAATCCAGGACGACTCGCTAGAAGGCAAAAACTTGCGTTTTACTTACCAAGAATTTGAAAGGTTGTGGCAACCATTCAATAATGCTTATTTAGTTATTGCCCGACCTGAACAACAAGCAGCGATAGAAAAAATTTTAGGCGAAGACCTAACTGAAAATATTGCTTGGCAAAAGGCCGTCACCTTGGCTCAAAACCAATTAAACCAAGACCCCACGGATATAAACACCAATCTTAACCTGGCCGTCGCCAATTATTACCTTGGCGATTTCACCGGTTCGGTGTCCGCCTTTGAGAAGGTCGCCGCCAATTTGCCAAAACACTTTCTATGGTACCAAAACGAACCAATCAAAGCTTATCTTGCCCTGAGACAATACGACAAAGTTTTTGCCTTGACGGATAAAATCTTTGCCGACAACAACAAGGCCGACAGCGAACTCTATCTTTTGCGTGGTCAAAGTTATTTAGCCCAAGACCAAAAGGACGAGGCGCGAGCCGAATTTGAAAAGGCCGTCTTCTACAATAAAAATTACTTGCCAGCTCAAGAAGCCTTAAGCTCTCTTGATGACGATTAAAAACTCCGAAACGCAAGGAAAATTGCCATAAATCGTATTATAATAAACAGATGATCATTTTAGATTGTGAGCCCAAAACCGATGAAGAGTTGGTTGCTCTGGCCGTGAGCAACCCCGATTTTTTTGCCTGCCTGGTAAAAAAATATGAGCCATCGCTTAGGCGTTACAGCCGTCGACTCATTGGCCAGCGTGATGACGAAGACGATTTACTGCAAGATGTTTTTTTAAAGTGCTATCTTAATCTGAACGACTTTGACCAAAATCTGAAGTTTTCTTCCTGGCTCTATCGGATTACTCACAACCATCTGGTAGACTATCTTAAGAACAAGAGCCGTCTGGAATTTACAGGAGAAGAGGCTGAAAAATTTCTGCAAAAAATAGACGGCGGCGAAGATAGCTCGTCCCTCGCCAAACAAAACGAAGCCAGCCATCTGGTAGATAAAATCCTAGAAAAAATTGACGCCAAAGCCAGAGAAATTTTAGTCCTGCGTTACTTGGAAGACAAGAGCTACGAAGAAATCTCCGACATTCTAAAAATCCCCCTTGGGACTGTAGCTGCCAGACTGAACCGAGCCAAACTCAAATTCAAAAAAGCTACCCTTAATAAATAAAAAAATGACTGACTTAAGTAAAAATTTAATAGACAAAATCAAAGAAGAAAAAATCGCGCCTAAGGCTCGTTGGCGGTTTTTGGCCAAGGATAAATTGTTGTGGCTACTGTTTGGAATTTCTATCATCATTGGCGGTTTATCATTTGGTGTAATCCTTTATTTTGCCGGCGACAATGATTTGGTAACTATTTTTTGGGCCAAACAAGGTTTTGTCAACCAACTGTTAAGCACCTTGCCCCACATCTGGTTAATTTTAATTGTTATCATCTCCTATCTGGCAAGCCTAAACTTTTCGGCCACCAAGACGGGCTATCGCCTAAGGCCTCGTAATGTAATCGCCTTAAGCTTGATGACTAGTTTAATCATTGGCGCAACCGCCTATGCCTTTGGTTTTGGCGCATACCTTGATACCCGTTTTGGCCAGGCACTACCTTTTTATAAAAGCCTCGGTGAACGACGGTTTGAATTTTGGCTCCAACCAGAAGCTGGTCGTTTGGCCGGCGAAATAATCATCTATAAGGATAACCTTAGCTTTCAACTAAAAGATCCCCAACAAAAGACTTGGGTAATTTATACCAACCAAGAAACTTTTTGGGCTCCACCGATTGAGCGCGGAACTGGACAGTTAGTTAGAGTGATCGGCGAACAAACGGCCGATTGTGAGTTTAGCGCCACCGGCATTTATCCTTGGCAGAGAGCCAATTTTGGTCCTCACCCAGGTTCACGAATGATGATGCCCAGACATCTTGAAAGAAATTTTTCCGGCAATCGTAATAATCAGTAAAGGTCGTATTACAAAGAAAATATTTACCTTATGAAAAAAACAATCATTGTCGGTTCTTTGCTGGCAATAACTCTTCTTGCTTCCACCGCAATGGCTTATCAGGGCAATCCGGGCCAATCTGGTCCCAACTATTCCCCCGAAAGACACGAGAATATGATCAAGGCCATGGAAACAAAAAACTATGAGACCTGGAAAGAACTGATGGGCAATCGCGGTCGGGTTACCCAAGTCATCAACGAGGATAACTTCAATCTCTTTGCCGAAGCCTGGCAACTAACGCGCGAAGGAAAGTTTGAAGAAGCGGCCGAAATCAGACAGGAGCTTGGGCTAGGCCAGGGACCACGCCAGATGTTTGGTCAATCAAGAAACGGCTTTGGTCGAAATATGTCCAAATGCCCGATGACAGATTAAAAAATATCAAACGTAAAGAAACAGGCCATCAAATGGGCCTGTTTCTTGGTTTAAATTCTTATAGTTTTAATTTTGCATTATGCTATAATAAACTGGACCGATAATTTATGGTTTTTAATTTGCTTAGAAAAAAGGTTTTTTGGCTGATTTTTCTGATAATCGTCGCGCTCATAACTCTGTTTTTTTACCCTCAAACCGTCTTGACTCCCGCTCAAAATATAAAAAACTATTTCCAACCGCCGACTTATGACGGATCTTTAGTGCGGATTAATGATATTTCTATCCCGGTTGAACTGGCCACCTCCACCGAAGCGGTGACTAAGGGTTTATCCGGTCGCCCCGCTTTAGATGAGAACGAGGGAATGCTTTTTGTTTTTGACCTGCCTTATCGTTACCGCTTTTGGATGCCCGATATGAACTTCCCCCTAGACATTATTTGGCTAGAAAACGGCCAAATCGCTGACATCACCGAAAACGCGACTGAGGATTTTGACCCGCTCGCGCCAGTTTTTTATCAACCAAACGTGCCGGTTCGTTATGTCTTGGAAGTTAACGCCGGCTTCGTCCAAAAACATAACCTGAAAATCGGCGACCAGGCGACGTTAATCAACATAGAGTAAAATGCAAATTACTCCTGCCCAATCAAGCGACCGAGAGAGCTGGAATATTTTTATCAGAAACAATTACCCGCCGGTGGGCGTCTTTATGCAAACCTGGGAATGGGGCGAGTTCAAAAAAGACTGGGGTAAAAAAATTGAACGTTTTTTTGTTACCGATGGCGACCAACTAATCGCCGCTTTTATGTTGGCCGAACATTCTTTGCCTTTTGGTTTTTCTTACGGCTATTTGCCGCGCGGACCCGTCCTGGCCAAAACTCTGGACCAACAAAAAATCAACGCCGTTTTTTCTTTTATTAGAGATTGGGCGGCCCAAAAATACCGTCACCTCGTTTTTTTACGTCTGGAACCGCCAGTTCAAGAAGAGGTCATCGCCGAGCTGGAGAAGGAGCGCTTTTTCCGTCCCGACTATTACATTCAACCAAAATATAACCTGACCTTAGACCTGACAAAACCGGAAGAAGAAATTTTAGCTTCTTTTCACTCCTCTACTCGTTCCAATCTAAACCGAGCGGAAAGGCGAGGTGTCACCGTCACCTTGAAAAATCATCGACAAGAAATAAACCAAAGCGATTTCTGGCAGATGGCCAAGGATACGATTAGCCGCAACAGCGGCAAAAACCTCTACCCGCCGCGAACTTATTTTGATTCAATGTTTAAAATTTTGCCGGCACTTGAAGATGAAACTAGCCCCGACCAACTTTCCATCGGCACCTTTTACGGCTACCAACACAACAAACCGGCCGCCACCCACTATGTCCTCTTTTTTGGCGACACTGCCACTTATCTTTATGGCGCTTCTGCCACCGAATGCCTTAAATCCAAAGTTACAACTTACCTGCATTGGCAAGCAGCGCGTGAGGCCAAGGCGCGCGGCTTCAAATATTACGACTTGGGCGGGATTGATGAAAAACTTTGGCCGTCTATTACCACCTTCAAACGCCAGTTTGGGGGTCTGGAATTTGCTTATGTTGGCTTGATTGATATTCCACTTAGGCCGAGGTTATACCAGCTCTACAACTTTTTGAAAAAAATTAGGCGGTTGGGGAAGAGCTAGGGGGAAGAATAGAGAATGTTGAATATAGAATAGGAGACAAGAGAAGAGGAATTTGGAATGAGGAACAAGAAAACCACCAGCTAATTGCTCAGCTGGCGGTTTGGGATCAGAGGGGAATAGTTTACTCAGTGGTGACTTGGAGGAGCTGATGACTCAACCTGTCTCCGTTTATCACCAAATATTGACCCGAGGTGAGATTTTCACCCTTACCCACCTCCAGAATCGTCAGGCCACTACCTCCCTCAACGAGATAATGAATCTTGCCGCTGTCCAAATCGCCAGAACCAGCGGCAGGTGACTCAACCTCGCCCACGACACGAACGATCTGTGGAAAATCGAGGGTTTTTTGGCAATCGCAATCTTTGTTGGGACCAAAAATATAGATTGCAAAAGCAGCAACCCCTGAAACAAAAAACGCAATAAGAACAATTCTACCTGTGGTTTCGTCCATTTCTCCTCCTTTTTACGAGTCAGACTCGTCTTACCTTAATCCCCAACTCGTTGATGCTCTAACTCTAACCATAATTAGAGCACAATTAATTTTAAAAAGCAATTATTCTCTTTTTTGATAAATTTTTAACACTTATCCCTTAATATCTATTCATTCAAACCCCCTCAAGCAACGTAGTTGCTTGAGGGGGTTCCCTGTTCTCCATTCTATCTACTATACTTTCGCGTACCTTCTTGTCGCCCAGAAGCTGGCAATCAGGCCCAAAATAACTCCGGTCAAAAGCAAAATTAAGAAAATTTTGCCAAAGTTAGCGGTGTAAAAAGAAACAAGATTAACACCGCCATAAACGCCTGCGGTCAGGTCACGCACCCAAATCGCCGCCGGATACAAAGCGACTAGGGCAATAAATGATGACAGAACACCGGAAACAATGCCCTCAATTACGAACGGTCCTTTAACATAAAAATTGCCTGCCCCCACCAGACGCATCACCGAAATTTCTTCACGCGAGGTATAAATCGCGAGCGACACAGTATTGAAAACAACCAATATGGCCAGGAGCGCCAAAACAAAACTGATGCCAAAACTCACCTTCTGGCTGGTTTCAATCAAGCGCAACAATTTATCAACTACATTTTTCTTATAACTGACTTGGTCTATAATTTGGTCGCCGCCCAATTCAGGGCTGGTCTTATTTTCCACGAACCGCGTAATCACATCATACTGGTCTGGGTCCACTGCCAAAATATTTAGGCGCGCGCCAAAAGGATTGCCGACTTCATCAAGCGACTGCATCAAAATCTCGTTGTCCTTGTGCCTTTCGCGAAAATTAGCCAATTCGCTTTCGCGGGAAGAATAAATAACTTCTTTGACCTCCGACAAAAGAGCCAATTCATTTTTTAGCGCCTCTATGTCTCCCCCCGGCGCGTCGGTCTTGAAAGAAATACTGACATCTACCTTGCTTTTAACCTCGTCCAGAGCGGAATTCATAAAATTGTTAGCCAAAAACAAACCGCCGACCACGAAGAGCGTAAAGGACATTGACATCACCGACGCAAACGACACTAAACCATTTCGCCAAAAGTTGACAAGACCAAATTTGAAAATTCTTTTTGTATTTATCCAGAACATATTTTTTTAAACTCAAAACTTAAAGCTCAAAACGTAAAACTAATTTATTGTTATTTTTAATTTTATTTGTGTGTGCACATTCTTTAATGCTATTCGTATACAACTTTTGACTTATAACTTCCAACTTCTTAAATCACGTACTGTCCGTCTTTGTCGTCTCTGGCAATGTGGCCCTGGTCCAAGGTCAAAACTCGGCGGCCAAGCGAATCAATAATTTTCTTGTTGTGTGTTGTCAGGATGATAGTTGTCCCGATTTCATTAATCTTTTTGAAAATCTCAATAATTTCAGACGCGGCGATCGGGTCAAGATTGCCAGTCGGCTCATCGGCAATCAACAAATCCGGTTGGTTGATAATGGCGCGGGCAATTGCCACCCGTTGACGCTCACCGCCCGATAACTCACTGGGAAAATTCCACTTTTTGTCACCCAAGCCGACAAGCTCCAACGCGTGTGGCACATCTAAAGCAATTTCCTCATCAGAACGACCAGCCGCCACCATCGTAAAAGCGATATTCTCATAAGCGGTTTTATTCGGCAAAAGACGAAAATCCTGGAAAACGCTGCCAATCCGCCGACGCAATCTGGGGATATCTCGGCGATTGGTTTTGTGGATGTTAATCGAGTCAAAAAAGACTTGCCCAGCCGAGGGCTTGTCTTCCGCCAAAATCATTTTTAATAAAGTTGTCTTGCCGGCGCCGGAATGGCCAACAATAGACACAAATTCGCCAGACTCGACCGTGAAAGTAACATCTTCCAAGGCCTTGGCGTTAGGGTAAACTTTTGTAACTTTATCAAAATAAATCATGGTTGCTTTACTCTATTTTACCGCAAATATTCAAGAAAACAAATTTTTTTCCGCTTCAAGGAAACCATCTATCTCACCATCAAGCACGGCCTCAACATTACTGGTCTCAAATTCAGTTCGATGGTCCTTGACTAACTTGTAAGGATGAAGAACATAGGACCTGATTTGATTACCCCATTCTATCTCCGTGGTCTTGCTAACATACATTCCCTTTTCTTTTTTGAGACGATCATCTTCCAACTTCTTGTAAAGTTTGGCCGACAAAATCGCCAAGGCCTTTTCGCGATTCTGCGCTTGCGATCGCTCGGAATCGGCGTGCGCCGACAAGTTGGTCGGCAAGTGAACAATACGCACCGCCGTCTCGCGCTTGTTAACGTTCTGCCCGCCCGGCCCACTGGACCGCGCGAACTCCACTTTCAACTCATCTTCCGGAATTGTTATTTCTTCAGTTTTGGCAAAACGCGGAATAACTTCCACCAAAGCAAAAGAAGTGTGACGCAGACTCTTGGCGTTGAAGGGTGAGATACGCACCAGACGATGAACGCCGGACTCGTTTTTGAGCAAACCATAAGCATCCTTGCCCTGAAGCTCAAAAGTGACGTTGCGATAACCGCCGTGATCATTCTGATTGTCGTGAACCAGATAAAAATCCAACTTGTGCTTTTCGGCATACTTCTGATACATCGCAAGAAGCATCGCCGTCCAGTCCTCGGCATC
>JAKJEI010000006.1:0-3301 GCA_022705505.1 Patescibacteria group bacterium | reverse complement strand
CCTTGTCATATTTGCCAACCCCCGCCAATTCTTGTTTTAGACGATTAAATTCTTGAATTTTTTCTTGCGCCAAATCTTTATTCTGCCAAAAACCCGGATCCGCCATTTCCGCCTCCAAGGCCGCTATTTGTTCTTCAATTTTTTGTTTGTCTTGCATAGCGCGACACTGATATACGAATTCATGCTTGCCCGTCCGAAACTTGCAGTTAAGCGAAGGAGGGCGGATGATACGAATAGAAGGAAATTAAAATGGAAAAATTAAAGTGTAAAGTGATATAAGAAATGTAAAATTTAAAAATTAAAATGGAAAATGGAGAACCTACATCTTTTTTGTTTTCTGTATTTTCTGATTTTAAGTTTTAATTTTTAAATTTTACATTTTACATTCATCCCTTATCAACCCATACTAGCAAAAACTCACAAAATATCCAACTGCTTATACTTAAATCAGTAAAGCCTAAAAACTCCAACCTCAATATTCAAGTTTCCCAACACGGCAGGACTAAATAGTCACTTAAGATTTTTAATTTGAAGTGTTAAGTTGTGAGCATTCCCGTACTTTAACAATCCTAAATATGAATTTATTATTTTTTCAATCGGATTCTCTTTAATTTTTTTCATCATTCGCCACTTGGTTGTGCGTCGCAATGTTCTATGTTTTAGAAAATGGACCCAACCCAAAAAATCTACCCCTGAAGCAAAAGACTTGATATAAACTTTATCAGGATGTAATGATAACTTAAGCGAAGAATGCAAAAACTCATCAAGCTTTAAAACTATTTCTTCCAGATGACGAGCATCGTTACTAAGAATGACAAAATCATCAGCATAACGAACATAATACCTTTCCCTAAGCGTATGTTTAACAAACTGATCAAGCTCATTCAGATAAACATTTACAAAAAGTTGACTGGTAAGATTGCCCAAGGGTATGCCAATACCTATATTACCCGGAAAACTATTTATTATTTCAACTAAAAGATTTAAGGTCTTATAATCTTTAATTTGCTTTGCCAGCAAGTTTTTTAAAATCTCGTGGTCAATTGAAGCAAAACACTTTTTAATATCCCCTTTTAAAGCCCAAATTGGTCTTGAGTTGTTTTGACTGCCTTTAGTAACAATCTTTTGCAAACGCAAAAGAGCCCGATGCGTGCCTTTTTTCAACTGGCAAGAATAAGAATCATAAACAAATTTAGAGGCAAAATGGGGATACAGTGCCCGATAAAGAGCATGGTGGACAATCCGATCTCTTACGGTAGCTTTGTGTATGTCGCGAGGCTTAGGATCATTGATTCTAAAGTGAAAATAACGCCCATGTCTATATTGTCCTTTATTCAAATCAGACTCCAATTTAATCAGATTGCTCAAAAGTTTTGAAACAAAAATAGCGACATCAGATTTTCCTAGTTTGCCTCGACTGAAATCCCGCCAACTCGGAAGAAGTGATTCTAAAGAAATTATTTCTTCATATGACAATATTTTGTATTTAGCCATAATTGTGCAATAAATATATTCATGAATAATAAAATCTACAAAGCCCCGCCTACCCCGAAGCTATCTGGCATTGCCACCAAATTACTAATGGTCTACACCGAGTGGCAACAACACCTGCCAACAATCGCAAAAACCTTGCGTTATTCCTTAGGTGTTCGGATTGACCAATTATTTGCTGAGGTTATCAGTTTGACTGCGGAAGCGCAATTCTCAATCAAAGATATCAGGCAAGAAATTATTAGGAAGGCAATAATTAAAAATGATACCCTAAAATTTATGCTTTTTTGCTTATTTGAGTTAAAAGGGATAGACAACAAAAAGTTTCTTTCACTATCCATAAAACTAGAAGAAATTGGCCGAATGCTTTATGGCTGGAAAAATCAATGCCTAAAAAACAACAAGTCCAATAAAACAGAAAAATAAATTTAAACAAAACCTCGCCAAAATTATCTGGCGAGGAAATGAAAAGAATAACGAGGAGGACAACCCGATAGTTGGAGTCCCAATCATTGTCAAGCCAATTCGCATTCCGGTTCCAACCCGAGCTGTTCCAGTCCACAGACGGCACGCACCAGTGGCCGTCCAGATTACGAAGTTTTGTGCAGATTACCACCCAATTCACCATCATCCGAGACCTCGGAAAAACAAAAGTCTTAAGGCCGAGTTTCAACGAACAATTGACTATTATTCGGCATTATAATGCCCTAGTAATCAGCACTGATTCTTTATCGTTTTTTACAACTATAATAACCCTCACTCTTATCAACCTTAGTCTCAAAGATTCTGGAAATTATCAAGCCGGAGCCGTGGCCAGCAAGCGTACTCGCGGACATGTTCACTACTCAAGGTGATAATAACAAATTATAAAATAAAAGCAAAAAACAAATATCAAATGGCAAGATGGGGACAAAAAATCAAAAACCAAAGTTCAAAACAATAAAGTTATCGCTCGAGGAGGACAACCCGATCGTTGGAGACCCAACCATTGCCGAGCCAACGCGCATTCCGGCGCCAACCCGAACTTTCCCAGAACACAGACGGCACGCACCAGAGGCCACCCAGGCGACGAAGGGTAGAACCAAAAAAGAAACAAACCCTATCTTTTAACTGTTGCTTGAGTTCTTCAAATTCCTTGCCTTCAGGCAGTGACTCTAAGTTTTCATGTTGGTAGAGCCATTGTTCATATTCCAAGCCGGGAATATAGTATTTGTCACCATAGGTGTTGACCAAATATTCTGCCACTTCTGATAACTCTTTGCCCTTAAAGCTTGAGAGGTCGGGAATGAAGACTTTGGCCGTTTCAAAGTCCAGTTCTTGGGTTTCGGGGTTTAGAGTGTATTCACCGGCTTTGGTGGTGTCTATATCTCCTTCTAAATCTGACCATGGTTGCTCTAGTGGTGGGACAGCTTCGGCTTTTATTTTGATGCCCGAGGCCTTGGCGCTATCCCAAGTTTCAAAAGTGTCTTTGACAAATTCGTCAGTGGTCGTAGTAACTTTTTCGGATAGAGTTGGGGTGTCTAAAGGAGATTCACCCAGTTCCGCGAGTTCTGCCGGTGTTAATGACCGACATTGTCTAAACTCTTCCATGGGAATGGTAAAGGGTTTGTTGAAGTCTGGTTTTGGGGGGATTTGGGGGGTGGATTCTTTAGGCATAAGATAATTTAATTAAATTCATTTTCAAAAGCAAAAAACAAATATCAAATGGCAAATGGGGACAAAAAATCAAAAACCAAAGTTCAAAACAATAAAGTTATCGCTCGAGGAGGACAACCCGATAGAAGGAGCCCCAACCACCGTCGAGCCAACC
>JAKJEI010000005.1 GCA_022705505.1 Patescibacteria group bacterium | reverse complement strand
GACGACCACCAGCCATTACTCGCGCCACACGGCGCACATTGATAACTTTTTGGTCAAATTCCGGCTTCTCCCGCTCGCCAAAACGGCGTCCCGGTCGGCGACCGCGAGGGGCAGAAGTTTTTTTATTATCAGTTGTCATTTTGGTCGTTTCCATAGTTTTATTTAAAATTTAAGACCACCTTCGCGCGCGCCATCGGCGACCGCCTTTATTCGGCCCATAAACCGATTGCCACCCCGATCAAACTTCACTTCTTTAATTTTTTGCGCCAAAGCTTTCTCGGCAATGAGTTGACCGACGGCTTTGCCGGTTTCCACTTTGGCAAAATCGGCTTTTTTGCCTTTTTCGGTTTTTATTTCTTTGTCGCTGACCGAAGCCAGGGTTTTGCCAGCTACGTCATCAATCAACTGAACAAACAAGTGTCGATTGGACTTAAAAACTGAAAGACGTGGACGAGCTACCGTACCCGATACTTTCGCGCGAATTCGCGCTTGTCGACGCTTTCGTTTTTCTTCTTTGGTTTTTATTCTGATTGTTCTCATATTTTTCAAAAACTAAGCAGTCGCCTTTTTACCTTGTTTGCGACGCGGCACCTCATCAATATATCTGATTCCCTTGCCTTTGTAGGGTTCGGTCTTTTTTAAAGCGCGGATCTTAGCGGCAAATTCTCCGACCAACTCTTTATCAATACCGGTAATGGTCATCAAGTTCTTCTCAATCACCACCTTCAGACCTTCCGGAACCGCCATTTCTACCGGATGAGAAAAACCCAGGTCTAACTTTATATTATTGCCATTCAAGGCAAAACGAAGACCCACTCCTTCAATTAAAAGTTTCTTTTCATAACCCTTGGTCACGCCCTTAACCATATTTTTGATATGAGAGGCAAAAGTGCCGGAAAGCGCGTCAGCCGAAATGGAACGATGGGCCGGTTCTATTTTGACCTTATTATCTTCTAGCAAAGAAACACTTACATCGGAATGAACACGCCGAGAAAGCGAGCCAAGCGGGCCAGTCACCGAAAGCGCGCCATTTTCCAATTTGGCGTTGGCGCCTTGCGGCAGTTCTATCGGTTGTTTGGCTATTCGCGACATAATATAAGTGTAAAATGTAAAAGTTAAAATTTTAAAATAAGAATCTTACCAAATATTAAACAGATGTTCGCCTCCAACTTTTTGTTGTTTCGCTTCTTTTTCGGTCATCACGCCTTTGGGTGTAGAAACCACCGCCAAGCCATAACCCTGGCGAATCGGCTTAAGTTCGGCTGTTTTGACATAAACTCGTCGGGACGGCTTTGAAACGCGCGCAACGTCTTTTAGTTTGGCCTCCTTGCCTTTATAGACAATTTCACAGTATAAATACTTTTTAATCTTTTTGCCTTTTTTGACGACATTTTTCAAATAACCTTCACGTTCAAGCAAACTGGCAACTTCCAACTTCAAGTTAGAACAAGGCACCACCACCGCTTCTTTACCGACGCGACTGGCGTTTTTTAGTTGAATTAAAAAATCTGAAATAGGATCGGTTATCATAATTTTGGTTTACCAAGATGATTTGCGAACACCCGGGATTTTGCCGTCATTGGCCAATTCACGAAAGCAAATACGACAAAGACCGAAGTCGCGCATATAAGCCTTTTTTCGACCGCACCGGAAACAACGCCTAACTACGCGGGAGGCAAATTTCGGTTCTTTCTTTGATCTGGCTATTACTGATTTTTTGGCCATAGCAAATTAATAAGGCTCCACGAGCCACTATTTATCCTAACAAGAAGAGCCGCTTCTGTCAATCAAAATAATGGCACAAACAAATTCATTCTCGCGCGCTCTTAAAATCCCTAGGCAAACAGTTTTTTTAGTTCCAATTTGCCGTTTTCCGGGTCCAAAAGAGCGTAGGTTGGCTCGGTAAAAACCCCGCCCAAAGTCCCAGGATTGGCCACTATTACGCCCCCAACGGCCGTAGACAACCATGGCTTGTGCGTATGCCCATAAAAAACAAAGCTATACCCGCCTTCTTTGACCAATTCTTGAGTTTTTTCCGGCCTATGAACAAAAGCTACTTTTAGCTTCCCGTTCTTGTTTTTGACTTCCAAAGTTCCGACTTCCGGAAAAACCTCCATTCCAACGCGCTTTTTTGAGATGTTTTCAAATTCCTCCGGTCTGATTTCCATGTTCCCCCGCGCCACCTTGATGATTCCGTCAAAATTTTCTGCCAACCACTCCAAAAACTCCGGCGTCGTGACATCGCCACAATGAATAATCGTATCCACCTTATATTTCTTCGCTTGTTTTAGAAACTCCTCCAAATTAGCGAGATTGTCATGACTGTCTGAGATAATAGCTATCATTTTTTGAGACTTCAACAAGGTGCCCAAAATAAAACTTTAATTCGCGTTTTTAAAAAATAAATTAAGCAAATGGAGCAAAACGCTTAAAAAAATTGCCCCACGAAAGTAAGGAGAAATTATTTCTTAAAGGGAAAGCCGATTGCCCGAAAGAAAGCCAGAGCTTCTGCCTTGTTTTTAGCGGTAGTTTGAATAGTAACAGAAAAACCAAAGATGTCCCGCGCTTCTTCATCGGCAGTTTGCGGGAAAATAACATGCTCCCTGATGCCAATCGTAAGATTGCCCATATTGTCCAAAGATTTTTCGCTGTAACCTTTAAAGTCTCTGATGCGCGGCATCGCGATATTCAAAAGCATATTCAAAAAGTCATACATTTTTTGGCCACGCAAGGTAACCGAATGGCCGACAACCTCACCTTGCCTGACCTTAAAGCTGGCAATGGATTTCTTAGCACCACGCGCGGATGCTTTTTGGCCGGTGATTTTGGCCAAACGGTCAACAATCAATTCATCTCGCTTTTTATCGCGGGCTCGGCCGGTACCAGTGTTAATCACCACCTTGACTAAACGCGGGACAGCCAGGTCATTGTCTTGTTTCAATGACTTCTTGAGTTCCGGCAAAGATTTTTCAATTTTTCCCTTTAAAGTTTGCATGATTAAATTTCTTTTCCACAACCACGGCAAATCCTGATCTTCTTCTTGCCGCCAACCTTGGCGCCAACGCGCACGCCCTTACCACAACTGGCGCAAAAAAGTTGAACATTAGACACTTCCAGCGGATGAGCCATTTCTAAAGTTTGACCTTTCTCGCCTTGTTTCTTGGGGCGTTGACGCTTTTTGCGCAAATTCAAACCCTCAACAATTACTCGGCCATCCACGGGAAAGATGCGGACAATTTTACCCTTTTTACCCTTGTCTTTGCCGGCGATCACTATTACGTTGTCATTCTTTTTAAGTTTCATAATCTATATGCTACCTGCAAATTACTGTTCACAACCACTATACAACTTCCGGCGCCAAAGAGGCGATTTTCTGATACCCGGCTTCGGAAATTTCGCGCGGGATGGGACCAAAAATACGACCGCCACGAGGCTCTTTCTTGCCTTTCTCTAAAATAACAACCGCGTTTTCATCAAAACGCAAGTACGAACCATCGTCACGGCGAAAAGGACTTCTTTGTCTGACAACAACAGCTTGCAAAACATCCTTTTTCTTAACTTGTTTTCGCGGCTCGGCTGTTTGGACAGACAAGACCACTAAATCGCCAATTCGCGCGTAGCGCTTTTTTGAACCGCCAAGCACCTTAAAAACTCGCCCGACTTTTGCGCCGGTGTTATCTGCGATTTTCACGATGGACATTGGCTGAATCATAAGTAATTTAAAATGTAAAAATAAAAATGTAAAATTATCTTGCTTTATCTAAGCTCTGCTCTTTTTTATCTTTAGTCCTATCTTCTAACTTCTACTATCACAAAGTGCTTATCTTTGGAAATCGGCCTTGTTTCGCTAATCAACACGGTCTGACCTACCTTGGCGCGATTTTCCGGGTCATGCACTTTGTATTTTTTAGAAATGGTAACGTATTTGCCATAAAGGGGATGTTTGACATAACGCTTAACCAAAACGGTCCTGGTCTTGTCTGTTTTGTCAGAAACAACTTCTCCCTTTAGAGTTTTCTTATTCACTTTTTTCTCGTTCTTTTTCATAAATTTCGCAGATTCTATTCTGCCATATCAGCCTTACTATGTAAAGCGGTCAAGATTCTGGCAATCTCACGACGGGTCGTTCGTCCAGCCTTTACGTCCTTGGTCCGGCTGCCGGAAATTCCAAACTTAAAAGCCGAAAGTTCTTTGCGTTTGTCTGCCAACAACTTTTTTAATTCATCTTCTTTTTTGTTTTTTAAATCAATTTTTTTCATAATCGTTTCAATTGCCCGAATTCAGATATTGGTACGCGTTTTAGCGCTTAACAACCCTGGTCTTAACTGGTAATTTGGCGCCAGCCTTGCGCAAAGCCTCCTTGGCAACCTCTTCAGACAATCCGTCCAATTCAAAAATCAAACGGCCGGGCAAGACCTCAAACTCATAGCCTTGGGGGTCGCCTTTGCCTTTACCCATGCCAACTTCTGCCGCTTTGGCCGTAAAAGGTCTGTCGGGGAAAATACGAATCCAGAGTTTACCGGTTTTTTGCATCTGGCGGGCAATCGTTTTACGAGCCGCCTCAATCTGGTTTGACCGAATCCGGCCCGCTGTCTCAGCCTTCAACCCGAAAGAACCAAAGGCCAATTCAATCCCCCTCGTGTCAGAACGCATAAGTTTCTTGGGATTGGCGCGTCCGGTTTGCCATTTTCGATATTTAACTTTTTTGGGTAATAAAGGCATAATGCAAAATTAAAATGTAAACTCAATAAACTTACTCGTTTGGTTTGTTAAAGATTTCGCCACGATAAATCCAGACCTTAATACCGATCACGCCGTAATACATGTAGGCTTTTTCGCGGGCAAAATCAACGTCTGCTCGAAAAGTCTGCAAGGGAACCTGTCCTCTTTTAATCATTTCTGTTCGGCTCATATCAGCGCCCCCCAGGCGACCGGAGATTACCACCTTGATACCTTTGACATTTTTGTTAGACAAAACTTTTTCAACTGTTTGTTTTAGAACTCGGCGAAAAGGCATTCGCTTCTCTAAACCTTCAGCAATCATATAGGCCACAATTGCGGCTTCCGCTTCCGGTTCTTTGACCTCTTCAATTTCCACACTTAACTCCTTCGGAATCTTCGCGCCGATTTTTTTGAGTTTGGCGTAAATGTCATTCTTGAGCTTGACCACCCCATCGCCGCCGCGGCCAATCAACATGCCCGGGCGAGAAGTCTTGATGATTATTTTGTATTGATTAACCCCGCGTTCAATTTGCAAGTCAGCCACATAAAACCCGCGCAAACGTTTTTCCAAATATTCTCTTAAACAAACATCCGCCCGCAGAAATTCGCGATAATTTTTACCCACCCCAAACCAGCGAGACTTCCAGTCTCTGATGATGCCGATCCGATGGGAATATGGGTGGACGGAATGAGTCATAGTGTTAATTAAAAATGTAAAATTGAAATAATAAAATTATTTTTTGGTAGTTTTTTTCGCGACTTTTGGCAACTTTTGTTTTGGTTCTCTTGATTCAAGGGTTACTGCCACATTGCTCATCTTTTTGCGAATAGGGTGAGCGCGACCGCGCGAGGCCGGTTGGAATCGTTTCATCACATGGCCCTTATCAACGGTAATACTTTTGATAAACAAATTCTCTTCGCTTGTCCCAAAATTGATTTTGGCATTAGCCGCCGCCGATTTGATTAACTTTTTTATGGGGTCGCCAGCGCGTTTGCTCAAAAAGTCTAGCTCTGCCAAAGCTTGCGGCAGCCCTTTGCCTTTCACCAAGTCAGCCACCAAGCGAACTTTGCGCGGAGATTGTCTGTAATTTTTAAGAAAAGCCTTCATGGTCAGTTTTTAATTTAAAAGTTTGTTCGTTGTTTGGTCTAAACAGATTATTTTTTGGCAGAAGTAGTTTCTTTGGCAGCTTTAGCGGCAGCAATTTCAGCCTCTTTCTTCTTTTGCTCCAGTTCCTTCTGCATCTTGCCACCATGACGCACAAACTTCCGAGTTGGCGAAAATTCCCCCAAACGATGTCCGACCATTTCTTCGGTCACAAAAACTTCTACATGGCTCTTACCGTTGTGGACACCAAAAGTGAAGCCCACCATTTCCGGGCTGATTTGACTGCGACGAGCCCAAGTTTTGACCACGCCAGCTTCAGCCGGTTTTTTGCCAGTGATTTTTTTCAGCAACTTTTCGTCCACATAGGGACCTTTTTTTAGCGACCTAGACATTTTTTAATTAAAAACCACCTACTTCACCAGCTAAATTCCGCCCAACAGCAAGAGCCTTGGGCCGCGAAAGAGCCTTAGGTGGCTTTGATATATCTTAACAAATAAAGCCGGAATGTCAACAAATTGCGTGTCTCATATTTTATGTTGTGCCTTGGGTGGAGAACGTAGAGGCGCGATTTGGGCAAAAAGCTAAAGCAAAAGCATGAGCGAGCATAAGTTTGACACGCCCTTGAAACAAAAAGCCGAGATAATTTACAATCTAGGGTCAAAATTAGCCGCGGAAAGTGACAAAAAAACCAGTCGGCGCGTCGTGCCGACTGGTTTTTTAGTGTTTTTCTTTGATTTTTAGCGTTTTTTGCCAACCTTGCGACGAGAAACAACCAGGTGATTGGAGTACTTCTTTGGGGGTCTGGTCTTTCGGCCTCCGGTAATCTTGCCCCACTTGGTCTTGGGTCGCCTGGTGCCTCGCCCCTGACGGCCTTCACCGCCGCCATATGGGTGGTCAACTGGGTTCATTACGGAACCGCGGACCGTTGGTCTGATTCCCAGCCAACGACTGCGTCCGGCCTTGCCTTTACGCGTCAATTTGTGTTCGTCATTAGAAACCATTCCCACTGAAGCCCAGGCGTGGTCATCAATTTTGCGCACTTCCGAAGAAGGCATTTTGATCATCGTGTAGCCGCCATCATGAGAGAGAATCTCGCCATAGGAACCAGCCGAACGAATTAATTTGGCTCCGCTTCCCGGCTTTACTTCCACATTGTAAACAAAAGACCCAACCGAAATCTTATACAAAGGCAAACGACTGCCAGTCTTCACGTCGGCCTTGTCTGAAACTAAGAAAGTGGCTCCGACTTTAAGCTCCTTGGGTACCACATGATAACGGCGCTCGCCGTCACGGTAACAAACCAGAGCGATGAAAGCCGAACGATTAGGATCGTATTCAATCGTTTCAACTTTGGCCGGAATGTCTTTTTTGTCATATTTAAAATCCACCAACCGATATAGACGCTTATTGCCGCCGCCATGGTGCCTGGTCGTAATCCGTCCCTGATTATTTCGGCCAACGCTTCTTTTGCGACCAACAGTCAGGGCCTTGTGCGGCTTATCGCCGGACAAGCGTTTTTTATATTCAATCGTTAACGTATTCCGGCGTGATGGAGTTGTAGGTGCGTATTTTTTCATAATAAAAACTTTTTTAGAATTTAGACAATCTCAATCTTATCACCAGGCTTTAAGAAAACCATCGCTTTCTTTACCCCCTGTTTTATACCGGCGCGGCCGCGACGACGCGTAACTTTATCCGGCAGATTAACAACATTTACCTTCTCCGGCTTGACATTGTATTTAGCTTGAAAAGCTTTCCTCACCTCATCCTTCGTCGCTTCTTGAGAAATTTCAAACACGTAAACAGCGCGGTTCCCCTCGGCCAAAACACTGGATTTCTCCGTTACCCGCGGCGAACGCAGAATGATTTTTGTTTTTAAATTTTTGCCAATTGTTGACATAATATTTTATTTGGCTCTGGCAGATAGCGCTTCCAAACTTTTTTCCGGATTTAAAACGACTAAATACTTGTAATTGAGCAAATCCAATGGATTGATATTTGAAACTTCCATCAAACTGGCGCTCTTGATATTACGAAAACTCTTCTCCAGATTCTCATCCTTTTCCGGCAAAGCCAAAATTGCTCTTTTGCCGGTTTTATAAACCAATTTTTCATAACCCTTAATCTTGGCCAGACCGCTAAGGTAGGTTTGAGCGTCCTTAGTTCTGGGTTTGTCAAAATTAACCGCTTCCGCAAACAAAATTTCGCCGTCACGCAACTTTTGCGACAAAACGGTAAAGAAAGCCTTTGCTTTCATTTTTTTATTGATTTTACGGCTAAAATTCCTGTCTGAACGCGGACCATGAGTCACCCCACCACCAACCCAAATCGGTGAGCGGCTGGACCCATGTCTGGCACGGCCGGTTCCTTTCTGACGCCATGGCTTCTTGCCGCCACCACGAACTTCACTACGGTCCTTGGTATGAGCAATCGGCGAACGACTATTAGAAAGCATGGAGGTCATTACTTGGTGGACCAAATCGCCATTCCACGGCAAACCAAAAAATTTCTCTGGCAAGTCAAGCTTGCCTTTCTCTTCACCTTTTTGATTGTAAATTTTAGCCTCCACGGTATTAATTTAAAATATAAAAAATATAAAATCAGACTCCCTTTATTTCAACCAACGTGCCTTTGCGACCCGGAATCGCGCCTTTGATAAAAATCAAATTCTCGCCCTTGTTCACTTTAGCCACGGTCAAGTTTTTGACCGTCACCCGCTCACCGCCCATCCGGCCAGCCATCCGCAAACCTTTCAAGACTCGTTGCAAACCACCAGCCCCAATCGCTCCCGGCTCGCGTTCAGAGTGTTTCTGGCCATGGGTGCGGCGCCCGCCACTAAAACCATGTCGTTTCACCACCCCCTGAAAACCCTTGCTCTTGGAAATGGCGCTAACCGTGACGATATCACCTTCGGCAAAAATGGAAACGTCAATTTTATCACCAGGATTATAAGTTTCTTCAACCGTTAACTCCTTAATTGTCGCAAAACCAACCCCTTCTTTGCCAAGCGCTTCGCCCAGTTTGTGCTGAGGCTTGGCGATATTTTTGAGCTTACGTTCGCCGTAACCGACTACCACTCGGCCATTTTTGTGGCTAGCCACCGTCAAGGGGCCAGCTGAAATAACCGTTCCAGGAACGACTTTGCCAGATTCATCAAAAATCTGGGTCATATATTCTTTTTTGCCGAGCATAAATTTCATATCGCCAAAAAATTCAGTCCTAGGCCAATCAGCCTCGGACTGAAGTAGCCCCTCCGAGCTTTGATATATCTTAACAAATAAAGCCGGAATGTCAACAAATCACACATTGTATATCGTATATTGGGTATGACGTGCGACCAAAAATTTAAAGCAAAAACATGGTCAGGCCCCAACTTGACGCGCGCTTTTGATAAAAAATGGCAGGAAACCAAGATAATTTAAAATCTACAAAATAAGGACAAAAAAACTGCTCTGGACCAATTGGTCCAGAGCAGTTTTTTACGATTTTTCGCTTTTATATCATTTTAACGTCAATGTTCACGCCACTGGGCAAATTTAGATTAGTCAAACTTTCTACAATCTTCGGCGACGGATTCAGAATATCAATCAAACGCTTATGGACTCTCATCTCAAACTGCTCGCGCGAGTTTTTGTCAATGAAAGAACTGCGATTAACGGTGTATTTCTTGATTTCCGTCGGCAAAGGAATTGGCCCCAAAACTTGACCATCATAACGAATGGCCGTATCCACAATTTGCTTCACGCTGGCATCCAACACTTTGTACTCATAGGCCGAAACCTTGATACGAAGTTTCTGGATATCACCAGCTTCATTTTTAGCGGAAGACTTTTTAGTTTTTTTAGCGGCGGTTGGCATTGAATTTATTTGATGATCTTAGAAACGACACCGGCGCCGACCGTGCGGCCGCCTTCACGAATAGCAAAGCGCATTTGCTCTTCCATCGCGACCGGATTAATCAATTTGCAAGTCATATTGACGGTGTCACCCGGCATAACCATTTTGATATCCTCCGCCAAAGTCACTTCACCAGTCACGTCAGTAGTACGAACATAGAACTGTGGTTTGTAACCATTGAAGAATGGGGTGTGTCGACCGCCTTCTTCCTTGGTCAAAACATACACTTCGGCTGTGAATTCAGTGTGAGGCGTGATGGAACCGGTTTTGGCCAAAACCTGGCCGCGGGTAACATCTTCCTTCTTCAAACCGCGCAAGAGAATACCGGCGTTGTCGCCTGCCATCCCCTCATCCAGCTGTTTGTTGAACATTTCAATACCAGTGACAGTTGTCTTCATGGTATCTTTGACTCCCACGATTTCAATCTCCTCGCCGACTTTTACTCGTCCTCTTTCAATCCGACCGGTGACCACAGTCCCACGACCTTCAATAGAAAAAATGTCTTCAATCGGCATCAAGAAAGGTTTATCAACTTCACGAACCGGGTCAGGGAT
Source organism: Patescibacteria group bacterium (assembly GCA_022705505.1). Classification (GTDB taxonomy): domain Bacteria; phylum Patescibacteriota; class Minisyncoccia; order Phycocordibacterales; family XYD1-FULL-46-19; genus JAKJEI01. The sequence continues at coordinate 35,508 of JAKJEI010000005.1, read as the reverse complement.
AAAGTCATCCATCGCCTGAATCAATTCCATGACTTTCTTGGCCCATTCGTCGTCAAGACTTTTGGCTTCTAGAGCTTTGAGGCCAGAGCCGCGGATAACCGGGGTATTAGCGCCATCAAAGTTTTGTTTGGTCAAAAGTTCGCGAATTTCTTCTTCTACCATATCAATCATTTCCGGGTCATCAACCATATCGCACTTGTTCAAGAAAACAATCATCTTCGGCACCCCAACCTGGCGAGCCAACAGAACGTGTTCTCTGGTCTGAGGCATCGCGCCATCGGTAGCGGCAACCACCAACACCGCGCCGTCCATCTGAGCGGCACCAGTAATCATGTTTTTGATATAGTCGGCGTGACCAGGGGCGTCAATGTGAGCGTAGTGACGCTTCGGGGTTTCATATTCCGAGTGGTGAAGAGCAATGGTAATTCCTCGGGACTTTTCCTCCGGGGCGTTATCAATACCTTCTACCGCTTCTACCCGAGCCTTGTATCCTTGATCTTGAGCCAAGTTCAAAGTATGCAAGATTGCAGCGGTCAGGGTTGTTTTGCCATGGTCTACGTGGCCGATTGTGCCAACGTTGACGTGTGGCTTGGAACGATCAAATTTATCTGCCATATAATATAAAAGTTAGCTGATTAATAATAATTTTTAGCAAATGTAAAGACTGCGCAAAAACGCAATACTAATACTAACAAAATGGCGGAGATAGTCAAGGGCAACGTTATGTTAAAAGTTAAAATTTAAAGGCTGGAAGTCAAGAAGGAAAGTCAAAAATCCAGACAAGTGGCAAACCGCGAAACAAAAAGACCTTGAAAACGAAAGACTCTATCTATCATTATAACATATTTTATATGAAAAAGCAAACTTTCACGCAAAAATATGGCCTCAAATAAGGACTTTTTGTTTTAGACACAATGAATCAAAAACCCCCGCGCCTTCAGGCGCGGGGATTTTTTGTTGTTAACTTTTCACTTGCGTAAATCCGCGCTGTGCCCGTCCGAAGCCTTCTTGGGCGAAGGAGGGTTTTATCCGCATTAGATTTATTTGCGGGCGTCAATAATGCCCTGCGCCACGCTAGTCGGGATAATTGCGTATTCCAAGAATTCCATGGTGAAGTTCGCTCGCCCTTCGGTCATGGAGCGAAGCGTGGTCATATAGCCGAACATTTCCGACAACGGAACCTTGGCCACAATCACCTTCAGTTCGTTGCGGTCTTCCATTGATTCAATCTGGCCGCGTTTGGATGAAAGGTGCCCGGTCACGTCACCCATAAATTTTTCCGGTGTGGTCACCTCCACTTTCATAATCGGTTCCAACAAAACTGGCTTGGCTCGCTTAGCAGCGTCTTGGACAGACATAGAACCGGCCATTTTGAAAGCCATTTCTGAGGAGTCAACTTCATGATAAGAGCCGTCATAAAGCTCTACCGAAATGTCCACCACTTCAAAGCCGGCCAAAATGCCTCGGCTCAAACCTTCGCGCACTCCCTTCTCAACCGCCGGAATATATTCGCTCGGAATCACTCCTCCCTTGATATTATTAATAAACTCAAAGCTAGCTTCACGTTTGATATTTTTGGCCACCTTGGCTTCCGGGTCAATATTTTTATCCAACGGCTTAACTCGAATCCGAACATGGCCATACTGACCACGACCGCCAGATTGTTTAACATATTTGCCTTCCGCTTCCGCCTCAGCGGTAATTGTTTCTTTGTAGGCCACTTGCGGTTTGCCGGTATTGGCTTCCACGTTAAACTCACGCTTCATGCGTTCTACCAAAACTTCCAGATGCAATTCGCCCATGCCGGCAATGATAGTTTCCATTGTCTCCGGATCAGTCTTAATTTTGAAAGTTGGGTCCTCATCGGATAACTTTTTCATCGCGATACCCATTTTTTCTTGGTCAGCTTTTGTTTTCGGTTCTATCCGCATTTCAATAACCGGTTCCGGTATTTTGATGCCCTCCAAAATAATCGGCCTGTTTTCATCACACAGGGTATGGCCGGTTGTCGTATTTTTTAGACCGACAATCGCCGCAATTTCACCGGCAAACACCTCGTCTACTTCTTCGCGGTGGTTGGCGTGCAAACGCACAATCCGACCAACCCGTTCCCTTTCTTGGTTGACCGCGTTGTAAACATAAGAGCCGGATTTAAGCACGCCGGAATAGACACGGAAAAAGGTCAGCTGGCCAACAAATGGGTCGGCCTGCAACTTAAAGGCCAGGGCCGAAAAAGCCTCGTCGTCGGAAGTTTTGCGAGATTCTTCTTCACCGGTTTCGGGGTTAGTGCCAGTGATTGGCGGCATATCCAGCGGGCTTGGCAAATAATCAACGACGGCATCAAGTACCAATTGAATACCTTTATTTTTAAGGGCCGAACCGCACATCACCGGAAAAAGGTCGTTATTAATAGTCGCTTTGCGTAAAACACGCTTCAAATCTTCCAAAGCAATTTCTTTGCCCTCCAAATAGTCATCCATTAGAACTTCATCCAATTCCGCGATTTTTTCCACCAGTTCAGCGCGCGCCGTTTTTGCTTCTTCCAAATATTGCTCGGGAATTTCAGTTTCCTTGATTTCTTTACCTTTTTCGCCCTCAAAATTGTAGGCTTTCATTTTAAGCAAATCAATCACGCCCTCGTGTGCCGACTCCAAACCAATTGGCAATTGAATGCGAACGGCTTTTTTAGACAAACGATTGAGAATAGTTTTAAAAGAATGGTCAAAAGACGCGCCCACGCGGTCTAATTTGTTCACAAAACACAAACGCGGCACATTGCCTTCGTCAGCATAGCGCCAGTTGGTTTCTGATTGTGGTTCCACCCCAGCCACTCCGTCAAAAATCACCACCGCGCCATCCAAGACGCGCAAACTTCGCCTCACCTCCACCGTAAAGTCGATGTGTCCGGGTGTGTCAATGATATTCAAGCGATGTTTTTGACTCGCATCAGCGGCAGCGTAAGTGGGGGTCCAGAAAGCGGTCGTCGCGGCCGAAGCAATCGTGATGCCGCGTTCACGCTCTTGATCCATCCAGTCCATGGTCGCCTCGCCTTCGTGCACCTCACCAATTTTGTGCGAAACACCAGTGTAATAAAGAATACGCTCGGAACAAGTAGTTTTGCCCGCGTCAATATGCGCGATGACGCCAATATTGCGAACCTTTTCCAGGGGATAGTCTCGAGTCATAGAGAATGTAAAATTAAAAAATTAAAATAATAATAAAAACAATTTAAGTTTTGGACGCAAAAACGAGCAAACAAAAATCGCTGATTCTTATTTGCTTCGCCTAATCGCAAAGTGAGCAAAAGCGCGGTTGGCTTCAGCCATCTTGTGCACGTTTTCTCGTTTCCGAACGGCATCGCCTTCGTTATTCTTGGCCGCCAAAATCTCTTCAGACAATTTTTCGGCCATCGGCTTGCCTTTTTTAGACTTGGCCGCTTCAATCAACCAACGAAAAGCCAACGACAGTTTACGTTCTGGGCGAACTTCATGCGGCACCTGATAGTTGGCACCACCAACCCGACGAGAACGAATTTCCATATTCGGCGCGACGTTTTGAATCGCTGTCTCAAAAACCTCCAACGGTTCAGTCTTGGTCTTTTCTTTAATTAAATCAAAGGCGCCATAAACAATCTTGCGAGCGGCGTTCTTTTTACCTCGCTCCATAATGTAATTGATGAGTTTTTCAACCTTCTCCGAGTGGTAGACATAATCACCACCAACCGGCGGTCGTTTTTTTACTGGTCTGCGCATTTTCGTTTAAAGATAATTAAGAATAAAGATTATTTGGCGGCTTTTGGTTTTTTGGCACCGTACAAACTGCGACCCTGACGACGCTTGTCCACACCGGACGCATCCAAACGACCGCGGACAATGTGATAGCGAACGCCCGGCAAGTCCTTAACGCGACCGCCACGCAACATTACCACAGAGTGTTCTTGCAAGTTGTGACCTTCGCCCGGGATATAGGCGGCAACCTCCATCCCATTGGTCAAACGTACGCGAGCAATTTTTCGCAAAGCGGAGTTAGGTTTTTTCGGAGTAGTCGTTTTCACTTGCAGACAAACGCCACGCTTGAACGGAGACGAATAATCAATCGGCTTGTTTTTTTTCATATTAAAACCGTGCGCCAAAGCCACTGATTGGGATTTTTTGGCCACCTTCTTGCGTGATTTTTTGATTAGTTGATTGATTGTTGGCACGATAAATAATTTAAACTGTAAAATTTAGACTGCAACTCGTTACTTTAGTCCAAAAGACGACCAAATCAAAGAGCGCCAACCCTTTATCTGGTCTCTTTTACTGTAATACAAAAGCCAAAAAAATGCAATATATTTTGGGGCTTGGCTATGTCTTTAGACGAAGAAGCTAAAAAGCCAGCCCAGTCAAGGCGGTAAAAATTAACGGCAACAACTTGTCAATCACGAAGCCGGCCACTAGAACAGCCAACAAGATAAGGAAAAAACGCTGGCGATAGAGTGATTCCTCCAAATAGCGAAAGCGCGGCGGCAAAACCGACAGCAGAACTGTGGCGCCATCCAGTGGCGGAATCGGTATTAAGTTAAACAAAGCCAGCATTACATTCACCAAAACAACCACGCCAAAAATAGTGATTATGGCCGGATTTAGATTCAACATCGGCGAAAAACGGATTAAAAGACCAAAAATTACCGCTAGCAAAATATTTGAGGCCGGTCCAGCCGCCGCCACATAAGCCGGTCCCCACTTGCCAGCCTGAAGGTTATAGGGGTTATAAGGCACCGGTTTGGCCCAACCAAAGACAATTCCGCCCGGTAAGAGCGAGAGTAAAAGAGGTAAAATGATAGAACCAAACGGGTCAATGTGCGCAATGGGGTTTAGGGTTAGACGACCGGCCAATTTAGCGGTTGGGTCGCCCAAAACATAGGCCATATAACCGTGCGACACTTCGTGAATGACCACGGACATGACCAAAACGATAATCGAAAAGATGGTGAGGGTTGCCATAATTGAGAAAAGGAGCCTAACGTCCGCGCGGCGCGGCCGCTAGACTTTTATTTAATTTCTTGCCAAAAAGTTATTTTATGATAACATTTAACAGTCCGTTTGTAAAAAGCGGTCATTACCTAAAAATCATGAAAACCTGCCCCATTTGTGACAAAGGCTCAAAACTGGTTGGTGGTTACTCCAACCGCGTGCGCGCCACTAAATATAACCCGACCGGTAAAGCTCGCAAGAAGCCTAATTTGCAATGGGCCAAAACCGCTGATGGCAAACGAATCCTAATCTGTACCCAATGCCTGAAAGCCGGCAAAAACCTAACTGTCAAAACCAAATAAAGAAAAAACCGGACAAACCTGAGTAAACTGGAGAGGGTAACCCTCTCCAGTTTTATTTTAACGGCGTTTAGGCTCCAAAATTGAGGGTGGTCGCTCAATTAGACAAAGCTTCAGACCGCAGATTGTGGCCATCTGTTTTAAAGAGAATTGTCCCTAAATCTTTTGTCTGCAAAATCGTCGCTCCGCTCGCCTCCAGTCGCGACAAAGTTTCTTGGTGGGGATGACCATAACGGTTATCAACACCACTGGAAACAACGGCATAGCGCGGGGCGGTTTTTTGAAGAAAAATCTCCGCGCTTCCGCTCTTGGCGCCGTGGTGACTAACTTTCAGGACTTCCGCTTCCAACCCGGAACCAATTTGATAAGCCAATCTTTCTTCTAAGGCCAACGGCGCGTCTCCTGTCAATAAAAAATTAATTTCCCCATAGGTAAGCTTAGCCACAATCGAAGCCGCGTTACTTTCGCCGTCTTTGGTTCCGGCGTTGAAAATTTCCAGCCATGTATTTTGGTCCAAAATTACTTTCATCCCCTCTTGAGCCAGAAGTTTTTGCGCCCTTTCTGCCTCAATTTTTGTTTGCAAAGCTTGGTAAGCGGCGCTCTCGCTTGCGGTTTCTGGCGCCAAGTAAGCCAAGACCGCGAAACGGTCAAAGACATCCGGCAACCCGCCAATGTGGTCCAAATCCGGATGAGTAGCAACCACCAAATCAATTGACCGATCAAAAAAAGGCACCGCGCGCCCCAGGGCGCGAATAACTTTTTTGTCTGGCCCGCCGTCAATCAAAATTTGATTTTTATTTGGCGCCGTAATCAAAATCGCGTCCCCCTGGCCAACATCCAAAAAAGCCACTTGCAAAAAATCTGTCGGTTGAGATTGCCAAACAACCCCCCAAACAAAAAGATTACCAACCAACAAAACAACGACCACAACCCACCGCCATTTCATATTTTTGAAATATTAAAAAAACTTAAGACTAGCCTCTGCTATTTTATAACAAACAATATTTAAATGTTACCAAATTTTATTCTAACCAATCCTTCCTTTATCCACAGTCTACCATTTTATGCGGCCGCATAAAATGGTAGACTTGCTAATGATCAATTATTTATTACTTATTCACTTAACTACTAACCTAAAATGACCTTAACCGATGAAATTTTATTTTTTCTATCAAACCACCCGGGCAACTATAAAAGACTAAGACAGGACCTAAGTCATAATCGAACTTTTACAGAAGACGAGCGAGAAAGGCAAAGATTTAACAAAACAATACTCAACACTTTGCATAAACTTAAAAAAAGAGGCTTGGTGGAAGGAAACAGCAATTCTTGGAAAATTTCCCAACTAGGAAAAAAATTCCTTTTTCATCCGAAAAAACTGAATTTGGACAAAGAAAAAACAAGCAGGCCCACCACAAAAAAACTGATTGTAATGTTTGATATTCCAGAAACAAAGAGAGTAGATAGAAACTGGCTAAGAACTCAATTAAGAAAAATAGATTTTATGATGGTTCAACAAAGCGTTTGGCTGGGGCCGGCCCCCTTGCCTCAAGCTCTCGTTTCAGCCCTAAAAGACCTGGGGCTTTTAGAGTACCTAAAATTTTTTGAGGTTAAAGAAAAAGATATTATCTAAAACTTTTTACACTCTTTTTCGCGCCCTAAAATAATCAGAGATTATCTCCTATATTGTGCGGCCGCATAATATAGGAGATAATTCTTTTCTTGTCAAAAGCAAGTAAATTTTTGTTAAAAGCAAATAAAAATTCTTATCTATCTTTTTTTATTCCCCAAAAAACAAATACTACCAAGAGCCCATAAGAGACCAGTACCAACCAGAGGGGAGGAGCGGAGATTGTTACTGAAGCCAACGGGAAACGCGCGAAAAACTGCGCTGATTTGATAATATATCCCAGAACAAAATAAGAACCATACGCAAAGGGCAGGGACGGAAAGCTCCCCAAAAATCCGGCGAGACCGGTCAAAAAAGACAGAAGCATTCCCAAAGGAATCGCTGGCAGTATGACAATGTTCGCCAAAAAACCAATTAAAGAAATGTTTCCTGTTTTGTATATCAACCAGGAATAGACGGCTGCTTGAGCGCCCAGGGTTGTTGAGATAACTTCGCGCAAGCCGAGCCTGGTCGGCACAAATCTCAGGCGGCTTTCAATTAAAGGTGACAAATAAATCAACCCAAGCGTCGCCAAAAACGACAACTGGAACCCCAAATCAAAGATCAAGATTTTGGGGTTCCATAAAGTCATCAAAACACCGGCAAAAACCAGAGCCACGCCAGCCTCATAAATTCGCCCATAACCACGAGCCAACAGACCCAAAATCGCCATTACCGAGGCGCGAGCCACTGATGCTCCCCCACCAACCATCAAACTAAAAAACAAAACCCCCAACACGCTTCCTGATATTGCCCAAGCGTGAGGCAAGAAAAACAAGGCTCTCAGAATATAGCTCGCGACGATAGACAAATTGAAGCCGGATAAGACCACCACATGAGAAATACCGACCCGACGAAAGACTTCTTCTAATTCTTCGCCTAAACCGGACTTGCCACCAAGCAGTATTCCGGAAGCCAGAGCTGACGCCGGCTCGGGAATAACTTTTTCTATTTTTTGCTGAAAAGTTTTTTTCAGTCTAATCAACCCTCCTAGCACCGACCACGGGGCCGGTGAAACTTTTTTGATTTCGGGATAAAAAAACTGACGACCAATATCACGCGCGGCCAAATATTTTTCATATTCAAAAATTTGCCCACTTTCAGTCTCAAAATTTTCCGGTTGGCGCAATTCGCCTGCTAGCTGAACAGTTTCACCGTAAAAATAGGCCGGGAATCTCTCGGTAAAAACCAGGATTTTTTCGCCGGTTATTGTTTCTTTAACTATCAACCGAGTATTGCCTTCTCGTTCCTCCGGTTCAGCGACTATCTTGCCGACCAAAACAACATCTTCATCCGACGGCAAAGATGATTTTTCAACCGAGGCGAACTCCAAACGTCCGGCCCCCATCGACAAACCTAACAAAAAAACAGCTAACAACCAAAAGCGTCCAAGATCCGGTTTTAAAAAAGCGAGAACGCCAAATAAACTGGCCAAAAACAAAAACCAAACGACCAACCACCAACCAAAGCCCAGTAACGCCGACATTATCACGCCTCCCAAAAAACCGGCAATCAAGAGCCCGGCAAAAATTCTAGCTTGAAACATATTTTTTAAAACAGCTCGCCCTGCTCTTCACCGGCTTCATCCATCGCCCGGTTAGCCAACTTGTCAGCCAAGGCATTCTCTTCGCGCGGTATATGTCTAAAGGTTAAATTTTTAAATTCCGCGACCCGCAAGTTCCAAATTTTTATAAAAAGCGGCACAAGTTTTTCTTCTTTGATTTGGTACTCGCCGTTTAATTGACGACAAACCAATTCGCTGTCCAACCGGGCTTCTATCGCCAAATTTTTCACTTTTTCTTTACCGAATACTTTCTTGAGGGTCTCCAAACCCAACAAAACCGCTTTGTACTCCGCCTCATTGTTGGTTAGCACCCCCAAAAAAGCCCTAGCCTCCCTGACCACCTTCCCCCTCTCGTCAAGAATGGCCACCCCAGCGCCACCCGGACCGGGATTCCCGCGCGAGCCGCCATCGGTGTGTAAAATTATTTTTTCCATTTTTTTATTATAGCCTGCTCACCAAGAAAAAACCACGTTATTTACTCGGCCCGTTTAACGTCCACCAAGCGCAAGCGCAATTCCGGCCTGGCTTTAAAAGTCGATTTTTCTAAATTGACCAATAAATCCAATCTTTCGCCTCGCGCTAAATTAACATCTTCAAAATTATGGCCATTTCGAGAATCAAACTCTTCCTTAAGCAAGGTTGGGGGACAAGTGAAAAAACCAATTGCCAAAATTATCCCACCTCGGCTGTTTTTGAAACCAAGTTCCAAGTGAATGCCACCGTTACCAAAAGTGCGGACCGACTCAAGCAAAACATTCTTGAGCAAAAAAACCGGTTTTGGATTGCCAACGCCAAAGGGACCAAATTGTTCAACGTCTTCATAGGTGCCCCACGTTATTTCATCAAGCATAATTTCTGAATCTATCTCCAACTTATTTTCCACTTTTTGCTTTTCAACTTTTTTAAAAGCCTGATTTAACTTTTGAGACAATTCTTTTTCTTGGCCATCAGCCAGAGTGAAACCGGCAGCCACCGTATGCCCCCCAAAGGCCTCAAAAAATTCGCCGCCCCCGGCAGCTTGCATCAACCCCACCAAACTGACCGAACCGTCAGACCGGCACGAACCTTTAATTTCCCCACGGCTGTTTCGCGACCACAAGAAAATCGGTCGTTCATATTTTTCCAGCAAACGACTAGCCGCCAAACCCAAAACGCCCAAGCCCCAATCGGGGTTGCCAGCGACGATAACCGCTGGTAATTTTTTATCTTTGAATAAGAAGTCGGCTTCTTTCAAAATAACATCCACCAAAACACGACGTTCCTTATTTTTTTCCACCAAATGACGAGCAATCATCACCGCCTCAATGTCATCATCAGTGCGCAAAAGATAATAAGCCTGCGAAGCTGACGACATTCGGCCGGCCGAATTGAGATGCGGACCCACCATAAAGCCGATATCATCTTCCGAAACGTAGGCCGGTTTAATTTTGAGCATCCCGAGCAAAGTCTGAAGACCTAGGCGTTTGGTTCGGCGCAAAACCTTCAGGCCAAAGAGCGCCAAGACACGATTCTCTCCCTCAAGCGGCACCATATCGCTAATGGTTGAAATAGCCACCAGGTCGAGCAGCCATTTTTCCCAACCTTCAGGAATATTAAAACGCTCAAGCGCCAAAATTACTTGAACCAACTTAAAGGCCACGGCGCAACCGGCAAGCATTTTGAAAGGATATTGGTCATCTTCCCGTTTAGCGTCGACAATCGCGAGCGCCGGCGGCAATTTTTCTTGTGTCAGATGGTGGTCGGTGATAATCACATCCAAACCCAATTTGTTCGCTTCGACCACCGCCTCAATATTCGTAATGCCACAATCAACTGTGACAATCAACTTGACTCCTTCCACGGCAAATTTTTTAACCGCTTCTGTTGTCAGGCCATGTGCTTCTAAATGACGATCTGGTATATATGCCTCAAAATCGTTGTAACCAATCCGTTTAAAAAAAGATTCAATCACCAGAGCGCCGGGGATACCATCCGCGTCATAATCACCAAAAATAATTACTCTTTCTTTGCGGTAAATCGCATCAATAACCCGACGAGCGGCCGTTTCAATATCGGTCATCAAAAAGGGGTCGTGCAAATCTCGCTCGTAAGACGGGTTCAGATACCTTGACGCTTCATCGGCCGTCTCTATCCCCCGACTGAAAAGCAGTTGACGCGTGAGCGGTGAAAAATCCGCCAAGGCGATTTCTGTTTTCTTACTTAGCGGCTTGCGTTTAAGCCATTTTTTGGTTGCCATAGATATATTATAACACAACTTGGTTTGCCCTAAATTTCTGGCGTTTTTCAATTTTTCTCTTTAAACCATCTGCAAAATACGCTATACTATCTAAAAATCAGGGGTTTGGTTATCGTTGTTCTTTATTTTTGATTTTAATTTTTACATTTTAAATTATTTATATGGATTGTCTTTTTTGCAAAATTGTCGCTGGCGAAATCCCGGCTCATAAAGTTTACGAGGATGATAAGTTTATCGCTTTTTTGGATATCAAACCGGTAAATCCCGGCCATGCCTTAATCATTCCCAAAGCGCACTATCGTAACTTATTTGATATGCCTTCTGACTTGATGTCTGAACTAGGACCACTGATCAAAAAAATCGCACTAGCAGTCAAAGAGGCGACTAAGGCTGAGGGTATAAACATCGGCTGGAACAATGAACCAGCCGCTGGCCAACTTATTTATCATTCGCACACACATATTATGCCTCGCTTTGTCGGCGACGGCTTTGAACACTGGCATGGCAAAACCGAACCAACTTCAGAAGAATTCGCCAAACTGGCAACTGACATCAAAAAAAATCTACTTGAAAGTTAGAGCCGGGGAAATTTTTAACGGCAAACCTATTTTTATTCTAGCATCTTCAAACCAGCCAATTTCCCACCCGAAGCTATATAATCAAGCATCGCTCCGCCGCCGGTGGAAATGAAACCAAACTTGTTTTCCAACTTAAGTCTCTTAATCGCCGCCAAGGTGTCACCACCACCAACCACCGTAAAAGCTTTGGTCTTCGCTAGAATTTTGGCGGTTTCCAAAGTTCCCTTGGTATAACCCTTTTCAAACCAACCCAATGGGCCATTCCAAAGAACTGTCTTGGCCCCTTTGGTCGCTTCGGCAATCTCCGCCAAAGTCTCTGGACCAATATCAAAAATCGCCTCTTTCTTGAGTACCGCGGTTGGGTTTTTAATTGTCTGCCTTTGAGTGTCCGCCACAATTACGTCAATTGGTAACCTTAAATTTTTCTTTTTTAGAAAAGGTTTAATATAAGACACTTCTTCGTCTCTGACCGACAAACCAACCTCCAAATCCTGGGCTTTAAAAAATGAATTAGCCAAAGCCCCGCCCAAAAATATTTTGTCGGCCTTTGACAACTTTTTGATCAAAGGGATTTTGGTCTTGAACTTGGCACCACCCAAAATAACCACTAGCGGCAATTTGGGTTTTGTTACTCGCTCTAGATTCTTGATTTCCGTCATTAGGCGCAAACCGGCATAGCTCGGCAAAAATTTTGGCAAGCCAATGACCGAAGCGTGAAGTCGGTGAGAAACCGAAAAGGCATCGTTAACATAAAGGTCGCCCAAACCGGATAGCTCTTTGGCAAAAAACTTGTCATTGTTTTTTTCTCCAGGCCATAAACGCAAATTTTCCAATAAAACCAAGTTATTTTCCTCCAACAATTCCCTCGCTTGCTTAAAGTCAGTTGCCAATTTTGTTTTTTGGTGGTGACTCAAATATTTAGCAACCGACAGAAGTGAGGCCTCTTCATCTCCCAAGTGAGAGACCAACAAGACCTTGGCGCGCTTCCCAAGCAAATAATCGATCGTCGGCCAAGACTGGTCTATCCGAAAAGTCTCAATGATTTTGCCGTTTTTGAATGGCACATTGAAATCCACCCTGACAATTACCGTTTTGCCGGCCAATTGTTTGGCTGACAGTTGTTTGATATTTTTCATAATTCAATTATAACAGAATTTTATTAAAACTTTTCCCAAAGGACCGGAGAGAATAGCCCCCGGTCCTTAAAAGAATGGATTTTTACTTAAGACTTTCGGCAATCTTCAAAATTTCCCCAAAATCTTTAGCGGACAGCGAGGCGCGCCCCACCAAGAGACCATCAGCGCCACCCGCCACCAAAAAACTTTCGGCATTTTTGGCATCAGCCGAACCACCATACAGAATCGGTACGGTCATGGCCTGCTTTTTGTTGATTATTTTACTTAAAACTTTTCTAATGAAAATCGCGTTGTGCATAAAACCTTCCGGTGTTTCTACCCCGGTCGCATCTTTACCGATCGCCCAGACCGGCTCATAAGCAATAATCAATTGGTCGACCAAGCGTGGTGGTATTTTAATTAAAGCCTCTTTTAATTGTGCTTCCAAAACTTTTAGATAGTGACCATGAGCATCACGATCTTTTTCACCGACACACAAAACAACTTTTAAGCCCGCTTTCATTGCCGCTTTTATCTTGCGGTTTATAATTTCACCCACCTCACCACTAGCTCGCCTTTCCGAATGACCTAAAATAACATAGAGAGCACCTGTTTCTTTAAGCATTATTGGCGAAATATTACCAGTATGAGCGCCTTTTTCTTCCCAATAAACATCCTGAGCGCCAAACAAAGTCTTGCCAGGTTTTTTGCCAATCAAGTTTTCTAAATAAATAACCGGCGGACAAAGAACAACTGTTGTTTTGCGCAGACTGGCCACTGTCTTTTTTATGCCACTTACAATTTCTCGCGCCTCCCTCCGGCTCACCGGATTCATCTTCCAGTTGCCGATAATTATTTTTTTAGTCATAAATTAATTCTACCCCAAGTCGCCCCCAACGCAAAATCAAAACTATTTCTCGCGCCAAGATATAATTTCATAATTTTCTGACACTAATGGGAAAAACGGAGGTGGATTATAAAGAAGATTACCGTCATAAATCAGATTTCTTGTTTCATAACCATTGGCATCAGTATAAGCAAAACCATAACGTTTATTAGTTCCCACCATTCCAAACAAAGTAATTGTGTCTCTGATGTGGTAAGGATGACAATTGTTGTTGTAATAATAACGCCCCGCTCTTCCATTTTTAGCAATCAAAGCGGCATCAATCCTCAAGATATCATTGCTGTCCATGCCAGCATTAATATTGCCCTGAGCAATTAGACCAATTACGTCCGTGCCGTCATATTTGGTATAAAGAAGGTCGCGATTAAAATTTATGTTGGCATAAGTACTTGGATTTTCCGGAAAGCGCGCTGCGGCAATTGTTAACCGCGCGCCATCAATCTGACCCTCAATCCAAATATTATCTTCCGCAAAGATAAGGCCATTGGCAGGAAAGGAATAATTATCAATTAGGGTTTGACTCCCAATACTCCAAGTCCCCCAACCTTCTTGGTCTTCCCAATTTGGCTTGCGACAATTATTCTTTGGCAAAGCCATAAGCGAATTTACTTTATATAGATCAAAAGTATTGTCAGTTTTCAAAACCAAGTTGTAACCATAAACGCCGGATGGAGCAAAATAAAGACCGTTTTGTTCGGCGGCTGTTTTTATCTCGCTTAAAGTGGACATCAAACCATTAAAGTCCACGGCTGGTACCGGAAATTCTCGTCCAGTCAAAAAAACATCATTCCTGGTCATCACCGGATTAGGTGGAGCCTCATACACCCTAAAAGAAGAAACTAGATTGTTTTCCGGTGGGGGAGGGTTGAGATGCGTATGAACACCAAATTCATTCTTGTCACCAGTATCATCATGGTCTGGATCATTATAATCAGCCTTGGCGCTGGTCACAATATTGTGAGCTAGACCGTCAAAACGGATACCTTCGTTGGAATGAACCGGCCCAAAAGTTTCTGTCCCCTGACCAAAACGCATAACCGCATTAGCCAACAGGGCATACTTGGCAAAAGACGGCACCGCCATTTTCACCTCTATCGTACGGGTTAGATCAGGGAACCCGTCAACTTCACCAGTAGAATTAATTGTCACCAAGGTGGAACCAAGTGATGGCGGTGTAATATCCAAAGTAAATTGTCCAACCACCTCTCCGGTTCTGTCGGCAAAATCGTGCACATATGGCCCGGGGGCACCAGTCCCATCTTGAAAATCTGTCTTATTATGAGCTAAGTGCCAACGATAATAATCAATGCCCGCTTCGGCAATTTGCAATGCTTTTTCACGAATCACCGCTTGATTGGTTAATTTTAGATTAGCTGTCCCCCAAGCAATCAAACTGCCAATCAGTAAAGCGCCGATTGAACCATAGACTAAAACATTTATCAACAAAGCACCTTGATTGTATTTAAATTTTTTTTTCATCACCAGTTGTCTTTTAAATTTCTAATCATTACCTCGCTTTGAACCGTATAAGGGGCGGGTGCGCGATTACTCGGCGCTTGAATCACAAAAATAAAACGTGCCATTCTAATAGCTTGAACATCTATCGGTTCAGTTAAAGGAGTCGAAGAATTTGAACCATCATAGTCATTACCAAAGTAAATAAAAGAACTTGAGGCTGTCAACAAATCAGCAATTAGAGTTTGGACTTTTTCGTCCTCTGTTACATAAGCAACTGGATTACCAGAGGGTTCAATTATGCCTCTTTTTAAAGAACGGTCTTCAATAAAATAACGCAGGCGTTCCCTGACCCCATCACCGTCAGGATCAGAAAAAAATATAAGGGAAGTAGAGGCCACCATTTCAATTAAAAAGCCGCCGGTTGCCGAAGATTCGGCGGCACGCAATTCAGCGGTTAATTTTTTTAAGGCCGACTTAGCATTACTATCAGCTGAAAAAGAAAGACTATACCGATTATTAAAAATAAAAACGTCTCGGCCAAAGGTTGATAAAGCAATCAAAAACAAGACCAACAAACCGGCCACTATTAATATCTCCACTAAGGTAAAACCGGCTTTTGTTTTTTTTCTGTTTATCATAGCGAGTTAAGAGAAGCTTCAAAACTTTGCCAATCATCAGAAGCCAGGATTTCACCAGAAAAATCCTGGTAACCAGCTCGGGTAACCGATACAACGTAATTATCAAACGCCAATGAGCCAAAATAAACTTGACCAAAAGGCAAGCACGAAGAACTGTAGGTAATCGCCACATCAGAAATGAGTGGTGTCACTGATTGGTCTTCGGTTAACAATAAAAGTTTATAGCGGATATATCTTTGATCGGTATGAATGTTACCTATATTTGTTTCAGATGAAGTATAATATGAACCGGCCGTGCCATCGGGTCCGACAAATTCCCAAGGACCTTCCAGTGCTTCACTGGAGGCCAACTGAAAACGGACACTGTTTGTTCCAGTAGAGGTCGCTTGAGTAGCTGGCTGCCAACTTAATTGATAATAAGTAGTAGTCGCCGAACCAACATCAAAGACCGTAGAAATATAATAGCCTTCAGACACATAATCGTCTAACACACTGACTAATTTTATTTCCCCCGCCGGATTATTAACATCAACATTAAAAACTTCTCCACCGGCTGTGGACCAATCAGACTCTAGCAAATGACCACGATTAGTCACCTTTTCCACTGTAGCGCCGGTAGATGTACCGACAATCGTAACTATTGCGCCGTCAAGCGGCAAACCACTGGCGCCATCTTTGACTGTCACCAAAAGACCCTTAGGTGCCTTGGGCGCTAACACCAACAAAACATCACTAGATGTACCCGGGTCAACCGGAATAGACAAAAGTGGAAAAGAGCCGACCACATCATAGGTTTCGTCATTGGGTAGAATATGGTAATTATCCCACTCAAAATTACTCAAAAAAAGTGAGCCTGTGGTGTTTGTTGTTAAGTTTTGGCTATACTTCAAGACATCCGGTTCACGCCCTAATAATTTTGTACCCGACAAATTAAAAGAAAAAGAGCCTATCCCCTGACAAAACTGATCAATTGTTCGCAAATTGACTGTACTTAATCTGTCTATCGGCAAACTAATCTGAGTGGCCGCACCAGAAGACACAGTAACATTTGGGTTAATTGGATTGACAATATTATTTTCGCCAGAGGCATAAGTTTCTTCTTGATTGTACCCGCTTTTGCCAACCCTAACCTTGTAGGCTAAAGCTCCAGGCGGCAAGTCAACCAAAGCCAGTGTACCCGTATTATCTGTGACATCATTTATGGTAATTGATGGAACGTGTGAATCATTAACCACCACAACCGAGGCACCAACAACCGGTAAACCGCTGGCGTCAATCGCTTTAATAAATAAAGCACCATTACCATTGGCCGTCTCTAGTGCCAGAGGTGCAATGTTGGTAGCCACTGAAATTGGTTCTATGCCACAACTATTACAACTAATCAAAACTTCTACTAACTTATAATCAGCTGGTGAGGCATCATTTGGACTTCCTCCGATTGTACCATCGTAAGGATCATCGATTGAACGAATAGTTGTGGTCACGCCCCAAGGTATACCACCTCGTTCCAGCGTCTCAAAGGCCGCCAGTTTCCCGGTCGGCCAACCATCAACAATACCCAGGTCACCATAAGGCAAGTGTCTCGCCAATTCCAGTCTTTCGTTGGCAACCATAAGCGCCATCGTACGCAAACGCGAAACCTTGGCAATCTTACTCACCGCCGACAAACCTTCATAAAGACCCATCATAACAACCAAAAAAACAGCTGCCCCAACCACCATTTCTACTAGAGTAAAGCCGCGAGGATTTTTTTTGTCATATATTAGCAACATTTTAAGTGATGGCGTTTGATAACGAATACATCGGTCCAATAACCGAAATGGCAAAGAACCCGACCGCCACACCGATAACAACCATCAAAACCGGCTCAATAATCGTGGATAAGTTTTTGGTCACCTGGTCAACTTCCTCTTCATAAAAAATCGCGCCTTTTAGAAGCATTTCCGGCAGTTTTCCGGTTTCTTCGCCAACTGCCGAAACTTCTTCCACAAACACCGGAAACAGATTTTGGTGAGCCTCAAAGACGGCCGAGAGGGTGACCCCTTTTTGCACTTTCTCAGTCGCCTCTTTCATCACCGCCTTGTAATGATGATTTTGAACCACTCGTTCGGTTATCTCAATCGTCCTGATCATGCTCACGCCTGAACTAATCAAAGAAGAAATCGTGCGCATAATGGTCGCTGAGTTAATCTGGCGCGTTAGATTGCCAATCATTGGCAATCGCAAAGAAATAGTGTCCACCCAAGCGCGGCCTTGTTTTGAACGCCACAAGGAAACCAGTCCTACCACCAAAGCAATCGCCAAAATAATCACCAAAATAACATTCCCCGCCATAAAATCACTAACCCCAATTAAAACCCGAGTTGATAAGGGTAGCTCCACATTTAGTTCACGGAAAGTGGCTGTCAGGGTGGGGACTAGGAACATCATCATCAAGACACCAATTATCGCCATCACGACGACAATTACTGATGGATAAATCATTGCCCCTTTGACCTTGCGTTGTAAATCATAACTTTTAGTCAACTGTTCACTGACACTTTTTAGCGCTTCTGGCAGTTTGCCGGACTCCTCCGCGGTTGAGACCATCGCCACAAATACTTCCGGGAAAACCTTCGGATAATTGGCCAACGAATCACTCAGAGTCCCTCCTCCGTCAACTCGTTCGCCAACATCGTGAATAATTTTTTTAAATCGCTTATTGGGGGTTTGTCTTTCCATCACTTCGAGCGAACGAGAAAGCGACAACCCTGCGCTAATCATGGCGCTCAGATTGCTGGCAAAAACAATCTTGTCTTTCATTTTAACCCGCCCAAAAAGGTCAATCTGCCAGATCTTGGTTTTTTTTCTCTTGCCGGCCGGTTCGGCATAAATCACCGTCAAGCCTTCAGTCCGCAAGTCTCTGGCCAAAGCAAAACGGTCGGTCGCCTCCCGCTCGCCGGATATCTCCTCGCCTTTTTCATTTTTTGCTCGAAAAAATAATTTCATATAATAATTTAGAAGTTAAAAGTCAGAAGTCAAAAGTTTAAATAATTATGTAAAAAGTTCAGATTCTTGGTCCTTTTAATTTTATCACAGCACTACCTATCATTTTAGTAATTTCATCTACTTCTCTTAACAAAGAGTTAATTTCTTCCTTTTTGGATAAGCCACTATCTCTAAGCAGACAAAGCCAATATGTTGTTTCATTTGCGCTTTTTAGTGAAATTTCAAAAAACTTTTTAAATTCTTTTCTAGAGCTAGAACCTTTAGCTTCAACCAAGTTTGCTCCAATAGAACAAGCTGATCTTATTAGTTGGTCTGTGATCACCCAGGCACTTCTTTTTTGTGGTAAATGATCTGTAATTTTTATTATTTCTAAACTAAATTTAAAACAACGTTTCCTGAGGTCCATTCTTTCTTCAATCTTCTCTTCATTCATAACTTATCTACTTTTGATTTTAACTTCTAGCTTTTGACCTTTAACTTTTAACATGACTTATTCTGTTATCACCCTCAACACTTCCTCAATTGACGTAACCCCACGCGCCGCCTTGTAAAGACCATCTTCAAATATCGTCATCATTCCTTCTCGCTTGGCCTCCTCAACAATTGCGTCAGAAGTCGCGCCGGAAATTATCAAATCCCGCAAGGTCCGAGTCATAGGCAAAACCTCGCTAATACCAACTCGTCCGGAGTAACCGTCTTCGTCTTTCCCCTCGCTCTCGCCTGCTGAAACTTTGGGGCGGTAAAACGGTATTTTTTGCCAGTCTTTCTCTTGAGTCACTTTTTCTTTTTGCAAAACCAAGAGCAATTTATCTAAATCAGTTTTTTTACCAAGCTCTTTAAGCTCCGCGTCAGTCAAGAAGTATTCTTCTTTGTTGTCATTTAAACGCCTAACCAAACGCTGGGCAATAATAATATTAACCGTAGAAACCAAAAGAAAAGGTTCCACTCCCATATCAAGCAAACGCGGAACTGAACCGGCGGCCGAATTGGTGTGCAAGGTGGATAGCACCAAGTGGCCGGTCAACGCCGCGTTAACCGCCAAACCAGCTGTTTCGCGGTCGCGAATTTCTCCCACCATGATAATATCCGGGTCTTGACGAACTAGCGTCCGTAAACCGGACGCGAAAGTCAGACCGATATCCGGCTTAACTTGAGTTTGGTTTATACGCGAAATTTGATATTCAATCGGGTCTTCAATTGTGGAAATATTAACATCCGGCGTGTTTAAAATATCAAGCAAAGCATAGAGGGTGGTTGACTTGCCAGAACCAGTTGGGCCGGTTACCAAAATCATGCCAGTTGTGCGACGAATCGCTTCCTGGATGTGCTCCAGGCCATCTCCATGGAAACCAACTCCCTCCAGGGTAAAACCGTGGACCGAATCGGGCAAAAGACGCATTACTATTTTTTCACCATAATAGGTCGGCAACGTAGAAACGCGGAAAGAAACATTTTGGCCATCAGCTTCAATCTTGAAACGACCATCCTGCGGCAAACGCTTTTCATCTAGCCGCAAATTTGCTAAAACTTTTAGGCGAGCTGTGATACCCGGGGCCGTCTCCTTGGGCAAAATCATCGCGTCATGCAAAACACCATCTAAACGATATCGAATTATTAATTCATCTTCAAAAGATTCAATGTGAATATCGGAGGCTTTTTGGGAAATTGCGTGAGATAGTAGAGTATCAACGATACGAACAATCGGTAGGTCTTCCGCCAACTTTTTGAGCTCTCCCTCGCCTACTTCTTCACCTTCAGTTGTCGTGACCATCTTGAGCGAGGCCGCCTCCTTCTGAATAATATCTCCAAATTCAGCCTTCAGGCTTTTTTGGTATTGCAAAAGAACCGCCTTCATTGATTCCGTATCCGTCAAACGGGGCAAAATCTTTAGCTTGGAACCTTTTTTGATAAACTCAATCGCTTCAAGGTCTAGCGGATCAAGCATCGCTACCTCCAGACTTTCGCCACTTTTTTTGTAAGCCACGATATTGTGTTTGCGAGCAATCGGTTCTGGAATTATAACCAGAATATCCTTGGCGACTTTTTCTTTGCGTAAATCGACAAAAGGAATACCGATAACATAAGCCTTGGCGCGGCGCATCTCATCTTCGGAAATCAACCCTTTGGCAATCAAAACATCTTCAACTTTCTTTTCGTTTTCGCCAACTTCTTCAATCGCGGCGTTTAAATCTTTCGCCGAAATCAAACTGGAATCAATCAAGAAATTTTTGAGTTGAGTTAAGTCGGCGTGCATAGAGTTTATGTTTTAAACATCTACATTTTATCATACTTCGCCATGGAAAAGAGAAAACCAGGTGGATAACCTCCAGGGAAAATTAAAATTGAAAATTCAAAAATTAAAAACAAGAAGAGAAAAGGGCCGACAAATAAAAAAGTTAACAAATACGAAAAAGTTAAAATAAATTACATCGCCATCCGGGAGATCAATCTGACCCCGAAGGCTAAAACAAGACTAGAATCGTGGCAATATCTAATTCGCCCTCGGTAAAAAAATCTCCACCTTTGTCCCCTCTCCTAATTCCGAAGAAACAGAGATGCCACCACCAACTTTCTCTATTATTCTTTTGGCCAAAAAGAGGCCTAGCCCCACATTATCCGGCCAAAGAATAATCGCGTTATCAGCGCGATAAAACTGTTCAAAAATATGAGAAAGATCCTCCTTGGCGATGCCAATTCCTGTATCAAAAACTTTGACAAGAACCCTATCCCCCAAAGAAGCGCTTTCTATTGTCACCTTGCCTTTTGGTGAGTAATAAATAGCGTTTTCCACTATCACGGAAAGAGCGCTTAACAATAACATTTTGTCGACCACAACTGGATTTGGATTTTCGTCTAAATTTAAATTTATAGTTACTTTATTACTTTTAGCCAAATCCTTATTTTTCTTTACGGTTTCTTTAAGCAATTCTTCAAGCAAAGTTTTTTCATTCCTTTTTTGATCCAAACTCTCAATATCTATTTGAATAACTTGCAAAAATTTGTTTACCAGTTGCAAGGTTTCATCAATTTTTTGGTCACCGATATGCACCAAGTCCTGGGCCTCTTCATTTAAGGATTTATTTTTTAACTCCCCAAGAGACCACTTGGCCGCCGTTAACGGCGTCCGCAACTTATGCGAAGAAGCGGTCAAAAAGGATTTTTTGATCTTGTCTATTTCTCGCAAATCATCAATTTTTTGCTTAGTTATCTCTTTTTCATCTCGCAGAGTTAAAATTTCTCGCACAACGTTGTATAAATAAAAACCAATGACCGCAAAAATACCGGTATTTACAATATGCATCACCAAAATAGAAGGCGTTGAGTACTGGTCAGGAAAAACGATAATAACCGAACCCAAACAAAGAGTTGTGGCAACCGCTATATTTTTTATTTCTCGCAAGTCCAAACTAACAGTAGAAGACAAAAGAGGCATCACTAAAAAGAAAATAAAGGGACTCTCTGCACCACCGGTAAACATCAACATCAAAAAATAAAAAACTACCCAACCGGCAGCAAAAAAAGTCCAAAAAATTGGTCGCTTGGTAATTTTATGAAGTCCAAAAACTATGATTTGAAAAACCGCCGTAGCGATTAAAAGCCAAATTAGTTCTTTAAAATTACTAAGCCAACCGAATAAACTAGGGGCCAAAAGGAACAACGAAGCAATCAACAGAGGCAAGGCAAAAGAAAAAAAGACCACTATGGAATAAAAATTGCGTAATTGAAAGCCGGAATTAGGAGAAAAAAAATTTTTGGGGGTTTTGTTCACTTGGTTAAAGTTTAACAAAACAGAAAGACAAAGTCATCAAGATAGAGATAGACAGCGCCAAGTTGAAAACATATTACACCACAAAACGCCCCAAAGGGGAGATGGGTATCTCCCCTTTATACTTCAAGTTTTGGATAGGCAGCGCCAAGTTGAAAACAAATTAGACCACAAAACACCCTAAAGGGGAGCTGGGTAGCTCCCCTTTTACAGTAAAGGTGTTAAAACTCATATTTACAATCAATTTGGTTATACACAACCGTGGGCAGGGGAGACAAGACCCAACTTTTTGATAAAGATGCAAAAAACGTTGATGCCTGATACCCGTCAGGATCAACGTGGCCCGAAGGACTACTGACTCCTCCCAAGGCCAAACAAACGGCATTTCTTGTAATCGTACCTATAGTCACTTCCGTATCAGCGGTGGGCTTAGCGGTTGCTACTAAACCTACATCAGTAATCCAAACCACCTTAGGTTGATAACAAGAAAAATAAGTATCGCGGTAATTTATATGAGAACATTTTACTAAACCATTACCAATGGTGCCAAGTTCGCTTGACCTCAACTTTGCTTCCCTTGCCGTTTTCCACGAAGCCAAGCCAGTGGCATCGGAAGTCAAAATTTTGTTGGCCCCCGGATTGCCACCCCTGATTGTAACCTGACCAGAAACATCTGCGCTTGTTGAATAAAGGGTTCCCCAGCGAGCGTCAGAAATACCTAAGGTGGCGCCACCTGAAGCAGAGGGCCTGAAAGCCGTAGCATTTAAGAAGTATTTACGGCCAGTCATCACGCCATCACCTCCAAAAGTGAAGGCCATTGAACCAGTCCCTATTTCTTTGCCCGGGGAAACACTAAAATGCAGAGCGTCAATCCAAGGAGCCAAGACCTTGGCATTGACGTTTGAACCAAAAGTAAGCACACCGGTATCAGAACCAGTAATTGACTGAAGAGTCGCGCCTCTGATATTACCGTTGACTGTCAATTTAGATACTGGAGTAGAAATCCCAATCCCCACATTGCCGGTGTTTGAACTGTATATATTATCACCAGAAGCTAACCAATGAGCTTTATGAAACAAGGCAGCGTTAGTTATCATTTGGACATCCGCTGTATCAACGCGGCCATCACGGTTGAGGTCAGAACGTAAACGATAAAGAGAAGTACAAGAAGATGCACCCAAACTGCAATTCACCACAATTGTTTGGTCTGCTTGGTCAACTCGGCCATTGGCATCAATGTCATAGCCTAGACCGCCTGGGGTCAAACTGTTGCTAAGGCCGTTTATAATATTTTGCACTGTGGCGCAAGCGCCAGCGGTGGTGCAAAGGTTGACCGCTTTTAAGTTGTTTGTAGTGATTGTGCTAGGAACTTCCACATTATCCCAAAGTTTAACTAATCGCGACCCGTTAACGGTGCCAGCGCCAACAATATCCAATCCAGAAGAAAAAAGTTGATAGGCAATTTTGCCAGCGCTGCTTTCTTTGGACAAACCGGCTCCCATTTCAAGCGGATTCTTTTGTCCCACCTTAACACTGCCATTAACATGGAGTCTGGCTGTCGGAGTTATCCCAATTCCCACATTGCCGGTGGTATTATTGTTGGTAAGGTTAGTGCCAGTTAATGTCCAGTTGGAAACTCCGCTGCCACTGTCCAACCCAAGTTCAGCCGCTGTTTTCCAGGAAGCCAAGCCTACCGCGTCAGAAGCTAAAATTTTGTTAAGTGCGGGATTGCCACCGCGAATAGTGATATTGCCAACATCGGCCCCGACTGAATAGACATTTTTCCAGCGGGCGAACGGGATACCCAATGTGGCATAATTATCTTCCATTGGCCGGAAAAAGTCTTTCTGCATCATAAACTTTCGGCCTTCAGTCGAACCGTTTCCCTCAAAAGAAAAGGCCATCTGACCGGTTCCCCCCTTAACATCCGGAAAAACACTGAAATGCAGAGAGCTCACCCAAGGCGACCAAACTTTGGCGTTGTTATTACCCAAAATCAAACTGCCCTCGCTCGCCGTTTGAATAGACTGAACCACGCCCTTGGTTACGACGAGGTTGGCGCCCTTATCACCACCGATGGAATTTTTGATATAAACATTAGAGAAAGCCGTGCTGTTGTTGCTGACCAAATCCAAATTGCCGGAAGTTGAAATGCTGGCATTGGTAACGGTAGAAGCCTTGGGGGGCTTAACGGAAATAACATCTGTAGAATCAATTCCCCTTTTTACTTCCAAAGTATCAATGACGGTCGCTGTTTTGGGGCTTGAACCAAAGCCAACCGAAAAATTCCCCAAAATACCCAGCGCGCCATTCTTTATCTGAGAAGCCGGGCCGACATTGACCGGTGGATTACAAGCCGGGTTGCTCTCCGGACAGTGTGGCGGATTACCGGAGGGCGCTTCGGCGAAGACGGAAAAGACGGCCAGGCCGAGGAAACCCACGACAGCCATAGCCATAAAAATAACTTTTGGATGCTTTGTCATAGTTTATGATTAATTATTATTGTTAACCTATTGGTTTAAAGCGTCGAGCAATTCTTGTTTTTCTTGTTCAGACAACTCCGGCACTTTATCGGCCCCTTCATTCAAGGCCGCTTCTAAAGTTGAGATTTCCTCGTTAGTTAATTCCGGACCGGGATTTTGATTTAAGGCATCAATCAAATCTTGTTTTTCTTGTTCAGTTAATTCGCCAGGTTGACTCGCTGAGCGACTGCCGATAACGGCCAAAACCACCAGCAACACAATAATAATGGCGACAACAATCCAGATAATCTTTTTGATTGAGCTGCCTTCCCGAGCTGGCGTTGATTCTTGGACCGGCTCTTGGGGGTTCGTTTGCTCCATTGGGTTAAAATTTTCCATAGAAATATTATTTGTTAAATTATTAATAAGACAATTTTGACGTAATCATCAAAACTTAGGGACCCTCCCTTCTAGCTATCATTATATTACAAACCAACCCGCCCTGGTAGCCGATGTCAACCAAAACTGTTGATAACTAGTCTTGCACAGATAAAACGCAGACGTTCACAGAAATAAACTTAGGTTTTATCAGCATCCTATATGAATTTTTTAACATCTGCCCTTTGACCTTTTGTTTACGTAGTGATACAATAAAAAGAGTCCGAGCTTGACAGAGTTGCGGACTTTTTTGTTAAAAAAAGAAATGAGGGCCCAAAACCCTTGATTAATATTATTAACCCTAAATCATTATAATTATGATGGATTTAAAAGCTCTCAAGGTCGGTCTTGACCAACTGGAAGAAGAAAAGCGCGTCCCCCGAGAAAAGATTTTAAGCGCGATTGAAGACGCCTTGGTCGCCGCTTACAAAAAAGATTATGGCAAAAAGGGCCAGATTATCAGGGCCAAATTTGATTTGGATAGCGGCGCGACCGATTTTTCCCAAATCAAAATAGTCGTGGATGAAACAAGCGTTCGGCCGCCAGAAGAGGATGGTGGGGAAGAGACAGCGGAAACTCTAATCATAGAGAAAAAAGAGGCGACAAAAGAAGACGCTGGGGACGAAGGAGCAGAAATTTTGCCTCGTTTCAACGAAGAACACCATATCTGGTTGGAAGACGCGCGCAAAATCAAAAAAGACGCCAATATTGGCGAAGAATTAATTTTCCCCTTAGAAACAAAAGATGACTATGGTCGCATTGCCGCCCAAACGGCCAAACAAGTCATTATCCAACGCATTCGCGAAGCTGAAAAAGAAACCACCCTTGACGAATATCGAGAAAAAGAGGGAGAAATCTTAAGCGGCATCGTCCAAAAAGTAGACCGGGGTAATGTTTTCGTGGACTTGGGCCGCACAGTGGCCATTATTATGCGTGAAGACCAAATTGCCGGCGAATTTTATCGTCCCGGCGAACGAATTCGCGCGTATTTGTATCAAGTGGAAGAAACGCCGCGCGGCATCAACTTGCGTTTATCCCGTTCTCATCCACAATTCATTGCCAGATTATTTGAAACCGAAGCGCCAGAAATCTCCAGCGGCGTAGTAGAAATCAAGGCCATTGCCCGCGAAGCCGGCGCTCGCTCCAAAGTTGCCGTAATGTCACACAACGCGAGTATTGACCCTGTTGGTTCCTGCGTCGGTCAAAAAGGTTCCCGCGTTTCTACGGTTATCAACGAGCTAGGAGGAGAAAAAATTGATATAATTGAATGGTCCGAAGACGAAGAGTTGTTTATTAGCAACGCTCTCTCACCGGCCAAAGTCCTAAAAATTGAACTGGACGAAGAAAACCACGAGGCCCAAATAGAAGTGGCGCCCGACCAATTTTCTTTAGCCGTGGGCAAAGGTGGCCAAAACGCCCGCTTGGCTGCCAAGTTGACCGGTTGGAAAATTGACATCAGCACGCCTGAAGGAACCGAACCAGAGGGTCTAAAGATTCAAAGCGAAATTGCTAATTCTCCTGAAGATGAAGAATTCGCGGACGGCGGCAATGTAGACGATGGTAGCGAATAAATGCGATATTAACAAACGAATTTACAAATAATTAAACTCAAACAAAATATATGAATCTATGGCATGAGATTGAGCCGGGAGAAGCCGAGGAGATGAACGTCATAATCGAAATCGGCAAAGGCTCAAAAAATAAATATGAGGTAGATAAAAAAACCGGTTTAATCAAACTTGATCGCGCCGCTCACACCGCGCAAGATTTTCCGTTTGACTACGGTTTTGTGCCAAAGTCGCTTTGGCACGACAATGATCCTTTGGACGTAATTGTCTTGACCACCTTCCCGCTCCAACCCGGCATCTTGGTGGAAGCCAGGCCGGTTGGGGTAATGCACATGATAGACGATGGCGAAGCCGACGACAAAATTATCGCTGTTCCCAAAGAAGACCCGCGCTGGAGCGAGGTCAAAGACCTTGGCGATGTCAATAAACACACCCTAAAAGAAATGGAACACTTTTACTCCACCTACAAAGCGCTTCAAAACAAAGAGGTAAAAGTTAATGGGTTTGGAGGAGCGGCCAAAGCGCGAGCCATTTTTAAAGAAGGGCTTGAACTTTACGAAAACAAGTTCGTCAAACAACCCGCCTAATGGCCGATTCCCCTTTCGCCCAAAATTGTTATAATAAATTTAGCTTATCAATCTAACTCTCTCTAAAATATGCAAGACGAAGAAACAATTGGACCAGTTATTGGCATCGTGCTGATATTGGCCATTATCTTCTTTGGCGGTTTGTTTGCCTTTTTGGGCTATGGCCAACAAGAAAACGAACCAGTCATAGAAATGCCAATTAACAAAGGGGTTCCGGAAGAGACAGCTACGGCTAGTGAAATTATTTTTGAAACCGAACCGGCTGAAGAGGGAATCGCGGGATAGAAACCCCCCTCTCACCCGGAATGCTTTTGTTTCGCGTCAAGGGCTGAAGGTGAAAAATACTTCAGCCCTTGACGGTCAGACGGATTTTGCCGCCCAAATATTTAGAGTGAGACAAAAAACAACAAGGATGTTCCAGGCGAGAGGAAACTAACAACAAAAATAGAAAATATGGAAATAAAAGTAAAAATAAACAAAACAGCAGATGCCGAAGTAGAGCTTGAGGGTGAAATCGCCGCAACCGATTTTGGCTCGTTTTGGCCGAAAGCTATTAAAACCTTGGGTGAAAAAGCAAAAATAGACGGCTTCCGCCCAGGCCATATCCCCGAAAAAGTTCTAGTGGAGCAGCTGGGAGAAAACGGTGTTTTATACGAAATGGCCAACCAAGCCTTGGGACAAGCTTATGCTCAAATCCTGACAGAAAACAAAATTGACGCTATTGGCGAACCGCAAATTACTATCACCAAAATCGCCAAAGACAATCCGCTTGGTTTCAAAATCAAAACTGCCGTCTTGCCCAAAATTGATTTAGGCGATTACAAAAAAATAGCCCAAAAAGTTAATGGAAAACCTTTGGAAGAAACTGTCATCTCCGATGAAGAGGTCAACAAAGTGATTGAAGACTTACGCCAACAACGCGCGGCTGCCAACCAAACCAAGCATGAACACAAAGAGGGCGAGAAGTGCGACCATGACGAGCCGAAGTTGCCCGAGTTAAATGATGACTTTGCCAAAAGCTTGGGGCAATTCAAAAACCTAGATGATTTACGCGCCAAAATTAAAGAAAATATGGAACTGGAGAAAAAAGCGCGCGCTAAAGACAAGCGCCGCCTAGAAATTGTGGAGGCCATCCGCAACCAAGCTAAATTGGAAATTCCTAAACTCTTGATTGACACGGAAAAAGAAAAAATGATGGCTGAAATGGAACACCAAATCAGTCAAATGGGGCTTAATTTTGACGATTATCTAAAACATCTAAAAAAGACACGTGAAGAATTGTCTGCGGGCTGGAATGACGACGCCCAAAAACGAGTCAGCTTCAGTTTGATTGTTAACGAAATTGCTCGTCTGGAAAAAGTCACGCCGCCAGCCGATGACCTGAAAAATGAAACTGATTTTTTGGCTGAACGCTACAAAGATGTTGACCGACGCCGATTAGAAGCTTATGCCGCCAATGTCATCACCAACGAGAAAGTGTTACAAATGCTGGAAGAACAGAAATAGTGGTTTAAAGCTCAAAACTCAAAGCGCAAAACTGGGAACAAAGACAATTAAGAAAAATTGCCCGTGCCGTCAGGTGCGGGCAATTTTTTTGGGCTATATCTTATTCCCTTCTTTGTAGTTCCGCGTTTGTCCCCCCGGGGGGGCAGGCGTATTAGATTAGATTTGCTTTAGTCCTCTTTTTGTGCTTTAATTTACTTATTCAATTTTAAATTTTACATTTTAATTTAACTACCATGCTTATCCCAACCGTCATTGAAAAATCTCCTTTCGGCGAACGCGCCTATGACATTTACTCGCGCCTCTTAAAAGAACGCATCATTTTTCTGAGTGGGCCGATAGAAGAGAATATGGCAAACATTATTATTGCCCAACTGCTCTTCCTCGAATCAGAGGATTCCAAAAAAGATATTACTCTTTATGTCAATTCACCTGGGGGCTCGGTAACGGCAACGATGGCCATTATTGACACTATGGATTATGTCAAACCGGACGTCGCCACCGTTTGTGTCGGCATGGCGGCCTCCGGCGGGGCTTGGGTCCTTTCCTCCGGCAAAAAAGGCAAACGTTTTGCTCTTCCTAATGCCGAAGTGATGATCCACCAACCACTGGGCGGAATTGAAGGCCAAGCCACCGACATCGCCATCACGGCTGAACACATCCTAAAAACCAAAAAGAATTTGGTTACCATTATGGCTAAAAATACCGGCAAATCTGAAACCCAAATTGAAAAAGATCTTGACCGCGACTTCTATATGTCGGCTGACCAAGCCAAAAATTACGGCATTATTGACGACATCATCAAAAAACGGAAGTAGTTCTGATACAGAACGCACGCAGATTCTCGCAAATGAAATGTCGAGAAAAAAGCAATTAACGATTGATAGTTAATCTGAAATAAGAAAGTTCAAACACCAAAGGGCCCGACCTTGTTAGTTGCTAACAAGGTCGGGCCCTTTTTATTATTTCCCTGAAAACTGAACTTTATCTGCATAAATCCGCATTTTGTCTGCAAGAATCTGCGTCTAATCCGCATCAGTTGGACAAACTTCATTCTAGGTGATATCATCAAAGTACCAATTATTTAATGGTTGTAAATTTATCAAAAATAACATTTACCGCTAAAATCTTTTTGTCCGTAACGTAAAAATATCTTCATTATGTTGATTTTGCCAAGAAAAATAACTCCAAAAATCACGCATAACGGCTAAAGACCAGGCGGTTCGTATTGATTATGAACCCAGTAACATACATTCTCATCGCTTCGGCCATCGGAGTCGGCGGAATTGTTGTTGGCTATTTTTTGAAGGTCTTGTTGACCCTGGCCCAAAAAGGCTCCATGGAAAACAAGATTAAGCAGTCCTTCCTGGATGCCAAGGACCAGGCCCAGAAAATAGTCAGCGACGCGGAAACAACGGCCGACAAAATAATCACCGAGGCCAAAAGCAAGCTAGAAGAAAAAGAAAGTCAGTTGAAAAAAACCGAAGACCGTCTCGTTAAAAAAGACGAGCTTTTGGATAAACGCCAGATGGATATAGACAAAGAAGGCGATGACTTAAAAAAACAAGCGGAAGAAATTAAACGAACCAAAGAAAAACTAGATGAGGCCGAAAAAGAAAAAATCAAAGAACTACAAAAAATTGCCGGCCTTTCCCTGGAAGAAGCAAAGGAAGAACTAATGACTAACATTGAAAAACAATACGAGGAAGATTTGTTGGTTCGTATCAAAAAACTAGAAAACGAAGCTGGTGAAAAATACGAACAAAAGTCCAAAGAGATTCTTTCCACAGTGATTCAACGTTTATCGACTTCCACCGTGCCAGAAGTTATGTCCACCACAGTAGATATCCCCTCAGACGATATAAAGGGCAAGATTATCGGCAAGGAAGGTCGCAACATTCGCGCCTTTGAAAAAGCGACTGGGGTTGAAGTTATTATAGACGACACACCCGGCTCTATCGTTTTGTCTTCATTTGACCCAGTTCGTCGGCAAATCGCCAAAACTGCCTTGGAAAATTTAATTGCCGACGGCCGGATTCAGCCAGCTAAAATAGAAGAAATAGTGGAAAAAGCGAAGGAGGAGGTTTCCAAGGTTATCAAAGAAAAAGGCGAGCAAGCCGCTTATGAAGTCGGGGTTCTAAACCTGGACCCGCGTATTCTTCTCATCCTTGGTCGTCTGCATTTTCGCACCAGCTATGGCCAAAATGTGCTCCAGCACGCGATTGAAGTAGCTCATCTAGCCGGTATGCTCGCTGAAGAATTGAAGAGTGACCCACAAGTGGCTAAGGCGGGCGGTCTCTTGCATGATATTGGCAAGGCCGTTGACCACGAAATCCCCGGGACGCACGTGGAAATCGGTCGCCGCATTCTGGAAAAATTCGGCGCCGACCATAAAGTTATCCAAGCGATGCAATCCCACCATGAGGAATATCCGTTTGAGACCCTGGAGTCCATCATTGTCAAAGTTGCCGACGCTATTTCCAGCTCCAGACCGGGCGCCAGGCGTGACAGTTTGGAAAATTACCTAAAACGCTTGAAAGATTTGGAAGATATTGCCAACTCTTTCCAAGGCATTGAAAAAACCTATGCCATCCAAGCAGGCCGAGAAATAAGGGTTTTTGTTCAACCAGAGGATGTTAACGACCTAGAATCAAAGCGCCTGGCGCGAGACATTGCTCTCCGTATAGAACAAGAACTGAAATACCCGGGCGAAATTAAAATCACCGTCATCCGCGAGACAAGAGTCATCGACTACGCCAGATAATTTGACTGGTGTCAAAAGGGGTTTCAACTATTGCTTTAAAATCTCCTTGTATTATAATGTTTAATAGCATTTATTAAGCTAAGGTCGTCTAATTAGCAATAAGAAATAACTATTATGAATAAGCAAGCTCTCGTGGATGTAGTACATGAGGTAATCGGCGGAACCAAAGCCGGTGCCGAAAAAGTCGTAGATGTGTTGATTGATTCCATCATCTCCACCCTAAAGAAGGGGGAAGATGTCTCTATCGCCGGTTTGGGTATTTTCACCGTCAAGGAACGCGCGGCTAGAACCGCCCGCAATCCTCGCACCGGCGAAACCGTTCAGGTCCCGGCTATGAGCGTACCGAAATTCAAAGCCGCCAAAGCTTTGAAAGACGCGGTCAAATAAAAAACTAGGGATAACATCATTTCTGAACTAAATATAAAACCCCGAGCAGAACTCGGGGTTTTATATTTAGTTAATAGTTTTTCTTGTATTCGTCAAAAACTGTCATTATTTTTTTTGTCCAAGGACCAGGTTGACCACCTCCAATTTTTTTGCCGTCAATCTTAGTTATTGGCAAAACACTCTTACTTGTCGCCGTAATAAATACTTCATCGGCCAACCACAATTCTCTCTCGGTTACTTCAGACTCTTTAACTTGTAAAAGTTTCTTAGATAAATCAAGAACAACTTTTCTGGTTATGCCAGGCAAAATGCCTTTTTTAGGAGTTATCAATCTGTCTTTTTTAACAATGAAGATATTGCTAGTTGCACATTCAGTAACTTTACCATCTTTTAAATAAAGCAGGTCGACGGCCTCTTTCTTTTTGCGAACTGGGTACATTTTTACCGCCCAAAGATAATTCAGATGTTTAGATTCTGGTAAAATTCTTTCGTATTCTGAGGTAATCAAAGAAGCGCCGGCAATAAACATCTTATCGGGTAAATTATATGGATCTTCGGTCAAAATAAAGAAAGTTTGTAAACCATTATGATCTAAACCATTGTCAGTTCGACCAGGTGTTAAAATTAACCGAAAACTAGCATCTCTAACTTTATTCTTAGCCAATAAATGACTGAGAATTTTTGCTAGTTCTTCTTCTTTAACCGGTACTCTTAAACCTAGCATTTTGGCTGAACTACAAAAACGTTTGTAATGATCTGGCAAATGGAATAGCTTCCCATTAAATGTTCGCAAAAAATCCATTACCCCAAAACCACGCAAAAGACCGAGGTCATTCGCAAAGATAGCCGCCTTGTCAAGCGAGACAATACGATCATTAAGATAAATATATTTTTTCATCTTTACATTTTACTTTACGTTTATTAGCGCCACAACATTGAACCTAACCCAATTTTCTGTTAGTATTTTAACGTTTGCGGGCATGGTTTAGTGGTAGAATGACTGCCTTCCAAGCAGTAGACGGGAGTTCGATTCTCCCTGCCCGCACCCACACAATAAAAGTTAATCACCTGGTTAAGCCGGTATTAATGTCGGTGCTTGCGCAAAAGAATGAGAATTAATACCAAAGACAAAATTGCTGGTATTGAACGCCAAATCTTCGCCTTGTCAAAAGTTTCAAAAACTAAAACCAAAAAACCAAGCGCCAAAAAACGCAACGTCCAAGATTGAAGACTCCTCTGTCCTCGGCGCGCAAACCACCACTGAAGAAGCCAGGCGCCGGCGATAATACTCAAACCATAAAACATACCTTAAAAGCAAATATTCCCTGATGCTCAGCCTTTATTATAAATTATTTTTGCTCAAAAACGAAATTTTGGAAAATATTTTATGGGGCTTCCAAATCGTACTCAAAATAAAACCAGCAAAAAAGTTGAACAAAAATCGCCCCACTCCTCTGACGAGGGTGGGGCGATTTTATCACGGCCTAAAGCCGCTTTTTGTTTATTGTCTCGGGCGCTCTTCCATCGGTCGAGCTTCGTTGACCACCAGCTTACGTCCTTCGATCTCCTGACCGTTGAACATATCAATCGCTTTATCGGCGTCCTCCTTGGTTTCCATTTCTACGAAACCAAAACCACGGGATCGTCCAGTCATTTTGTCCATAATAACACGAGCGGAAGCGACCGTTCCCGCCTGTGAGAAGAGCTGTTGGAGCTCGCCGTCATTTGTTTTGTACGACAAGTTGCCAACGTATAACTTGCTAGCCATCTAACTTAAATTAACTACTTACTAATTTGGAGTAAGGTGACCTTCCTAAGCTAGACCCAAGATCTAATTAAGAAACTTACTTCGTCTTCATTAAAACAAAAAGACTTCTATAAGTCAAACCGAGCAAGCCTTCACCACCTCACCAAAATGGCCCGGGAACTCCGGGCCATCGGAGGGCGACTTTTACGAAACCACTTCTTCGGAGATCAATTGCTCTAACCGTTCTTGAACTCCGTCCGGGAGGTTTATTTGAATTTCCGGCGTTTCCAACCCTCCAGACAAATCTTCATCATTTGAGAGACCGCCTCCGAGGATAAAGCCCAGGACCGACATCACCAAGGAAGTCGCCAGCAGGGCCAAAATAATGACAAAAGCCCAACCGGCAGCGCCAATCAAAAGATAGGTGGTTTTGGCTTGTTCTTTTACTTCCACTACTCCCTTCGCCGCTTTAAGATCCTCATAAAGCAAGACCTGATAAATAACGAGGGCCGGAATAACAAACAACATCAGCAAATTGGCTAGGATCACGGACCAGATGTTGCTGTCTGTCAACCCCGCCGTGATGATACCCAGGATGATATAGGCCAACAACACCAAGATCATGATGACTAAATAACGACCAACCACCGGCCAAAAATTGTTCCGGACATATTCACGGCTTTTAACCAAAGCTTTTATTCCTCTTTCCCCTTCCGCCATCAAAACAATCATCGAAAACATAAACCAAACAGTAAAGATGAGACCAGGAATAACAAAGAGCCCAAAACCGCCAAGCGTGATAAAGGTCGTTAGAATAGATACCCAAAGCAAAGACCAATACTTAGGCCAGGCATTTTTATAAGCGCTTTTTACGCTCAAATCTGACTCGCGATTAAGAAAGAGGAGGACCAAAGCGCCTTGGGCCCAAAACATAATCAGCGCGGCAACCAAACTGATAACCGACGCGATCAGCAACAAACCTGTCTGGCCAACATAAGAAGCCAGGGTCATCAAAACAACCGGCGTCACCAAAATACCTATCGCCAACCAAAGTTTGTCTTTATAAATCGACCAGGTCTTTTCCAACAAAGCCCAGACCCCCATTAGCAATTTGGGGCCTTCCGGCACCGGCACGGCTTGAGCCGCTGTTTCCATATTATCCATAAGCTTGTATTCTCCCAAAGGAGGTTAGCTGTTAATTTACTTTTATTCTTTTATTGTAACAAAACTATAATTTTACTAAAGAGCAAGCTTGAATGATTCTATTGAGAAACATCCCACAGTTAAGATTATATTATTTAAATGATATAATAATAAACAGAGATTTTATGTCTATCGCACTTAAAAGGAGGTTGTCCCATGGCGACGACTGACAATAAAGAAGGCCGGTTGCGAATTGCAATTGAGGCTCAGGTAGAAGAACTGGAAGCGCACCGCGTCAAGCTTGAAGAATGGGCCGGACGCAAACTGGTCACCAAGGGAGAGCTGATGGCCGCTTGGGTCGGAAGCGGGATGGCCGCGGCTTTCCGCGAAGACTTTGAAAAAAGCGTGTCGGATGAAGTGAACAGATGGCATGCCGGCGTCAGAGTCAAGAGACCACCGAGTGAGGCCGATGCTTGGTCGCAGTATCGAGACCATGGTGGACACCTTTGTCACCATGACCAATAACAACACCAGGCCGACCACCAATCAAGCCGGAGTTCGCTCCGGCTTTTGTTAATATAAAAAATTAAAATTTGAATTAAAATCTTTTTGCCTAACTGACCTAATTTTATTAATGATACTTTTTTGAATTAAATCGACCGACTGTCATAGGCCC
>JAKJEI010000055.1 GCA_022705505.1 Patescibacteria group bacterium | reverse complement strand
TTTACCGGCTCTCGGTCAAAAAGTTCCTCATAAAGATTGTGAACAGAAATAAATCTAATGCCCGAAAAAATCATATTGTAAAAATTTTTTAACGCCTCCTGAATATTCTCATCATACAAGTCAACGACTACTGCCGTGATACCGGACTCTTCTATGTTTCTTAGGTCGTTCGACTCGGCTATCTGGATGCTATAACGAGGGTTGTTCTTTATTTCATCAATTATCTCCGAGGTCTCCGCGCCGCGACAAACAAATAGAATTTTTTCTTTTTGCGTCAAATTGATATTCGGCGCGAAATAACGACGCCACAAGAAAATAAAAATGAATGACAAGATTAAATCCAAAAACAAAATTGTCTTCGGCGTAATCCCAAAGTACGGGATGAAGTAAAAGAAAACAACGGCAATCGCGCTGTTTACCAAAAGTGAGTTAAAAATTAAGCGTGGCAACCTGCGCCGGAAAATAGCCGTATGCTTGCCGTAAAGTCCAGCAATATAAAAAACAACGATCCAAATTAAAAA
>JAKJEI010000054.1:263-527 GCA_022705505.1 Patescibacteria group bacterium | reverse complement strand
AGTTGAATAAGAAAATAGACAAAGCGGTTTTTCCGGGCTTGCAGGGCGGGCCGCACATCAATCAGGTCGCGGCTATCGCGGTGGCTCTGGCTGAGGCAATGAAGCCGGAGTTTAAAAAATATGCCAAGCAGGTGATTAAAAATGCCAAAACTTTGGCGGCGGAGTTAAAGAAAAGAGGTTGGCGAATTGTCTCTGGCGGTACAGACAATCATTTGTTGCTAATGGATGTGGCCGGTTCTACCGAAGGGCGATTGGCCGGCAAGG
>JAKJEI010000054.1:0-233 GCA_022705505.1 Patescibacteria group bacterium | reverse complement strand
ACCGATGGATCCCTCCGGTTTGCGCTTGGGGACGGCGCCGGAAACCACGCGCGGTAAAACTGAAAAGGATATGATAAAAATTGCGGAGAAAATTGATAAGATACTATTGCGATACTAATATACGAATTCATACGAATGAAACGAATGGAGATCAAAATAAAAAAACTAAATCCTGAAGCTAAATTGCCGACCTATGCTCATCCGGGGGACGCAGGGATGGATTTTTTTGCTCT
>JAKJEI010000053.1:297-531 GCA_022705505.1 Patescibacteria group bacterium | reverse complement strand
GTCCTCCGCAATGTTTTTTGAAACAACAATCTTTTCCGCGAGGCCATGTTGGAGTGGTGTTTAATCAATGTGTTGTTTTTAGTTTTTTAATAATATATTTTGCCGGTTCGTCTAATGGTAGGACACATCCCTCTGGAGGATGTTATCGGGGTGAGCTTGGGGAAGGGACCCAAGCGCAAGACCGGAGGACGACGGTCCGAGGTGGGGTCGCGCAAATTTTCAGCAGAAAATTAT
>JAKJEI010000053.1:0-269 GCA_022705505.1 Patescibacteria group bacterium | reverse complement strand
CCAGTTGTTCGAATTTTATGAGAACAACTGAGACGGCGAGTGGGGGGCGAGGGAGTGAGATATTTTATGATGGTGAGCTTTGCGAACCAGAAATAAAATATCCACGAGAGTGACCGAGTCCCTGACCGGCAGCAAGCGAAATTTTTTAAAAATGAAATTCACAAAAAAACATAAATATATTTTTATACCACTAGTGGTTTCGGTCATACTGGTTGCCACGATTTTTTTATTTTTAAAAGATCAACAAAAATCTTCGGTTGAAAATAAAG
>JAKJEI010000052.1:302-539 GCA_022705505.1 Patescibacteria group bacterium | reverse complement strand
AAGATCTAAATTTATTTAGGTCTTTTTTAAATGTTTTAGTGCGGAGACGAGAGGATTTGAACCCCTGATACCCTTTCAGGTATGCCGCATTTCGAGTGCGGTGCCTTCAACCACTCAGCCACGTCTCCTCTTAGCTTTTTAATTTCTTAATTTCTTCTTCATTTAAATATCTCCACTTTCCTTCTGGCAAATTATCAAGAGTTAGTCCGCTAAAACTAATTCTTTTCAAATTAACGA
>JAKJEI010000052.1:0-266 GCA_022705505.1 Patescibacteria group bacterium | reverse complement strand
GTTTTGTAAATATTTTATTTTAATTACTTTCACATAAGTATCTCCTTCGCCAAGGTCAACCCCTTCAGAAAATTTTTTGACAATTAAACTCGGGTTTATGTTTTCAGCTTTTATTTTTACCTCATAT
The DNA here is from genome assembly GCA_022705505.1 of Patescibacteria group bacterium. Lineage (GTDB taxonomy): Bacteria > Patescibacteriota > Minisyncoccia > Phycocordibacterales > XYD1-FULL-46-19 > JAKJEI01. The sequence continues at coordinate 139 of JAKJEI010000052.1, read as the reverse complement.
TCTTTATAATGTCCAAATTTGGGATGTGATAATTTTTGAGCTAAGTCACCATCGTTAGTTAACAAGATTAAACCACGACTATTTTTATCTAAACGCCCGATTGTAAACAGTCTATTAGGTAAATTGACTAAATCAAAAA
>JAKJEI010000051.1 GCA_022705505.1 Patescibacteria group bacterium | reverse complement strand
AACTGGATACGAGAATCCCGCAAAGCATCGATTGCTATTCCACCAGGTCTTTCGCAAGCCATAGCAAAACCTCCCTCTTTCAATTCCCTGTTCCCTGAATTACACAAATAGCCATCTTTGATAAAACTAACAAATAACAAAAAAAATGCAACTTTTAAAACACAACTACCATGCACACAAAAATCCCGCCGAAGCGAGACTTGTTTGCGTGAGTAGTCTTTCTTTATCTTTCTAACTTCCAATCCGCCAGCCGGCGGACCAACCTCTAACATCCATTCATTATTTGTACACACTCCAGGACTCTCCCGCGCCTCTCGCCTCGTCGGCATCGTTCCGGCGTTCTCGTCCTACTCGCAATACTATCAAAAGTATTACTCATGCTTACAAAAATCCCGCCGGAGCGGGATTATTTGTGCGCATGGTAGGACTCGAACCTACGACCTCGTCATTATCAGTGACGCGCTCTAACCACCTGAGCTACACGCGCATAATTACACAGTACAATATTCGTTTCATTCGTATGCATTCGTATATTTGTGTCGCACTTGTAGATTATCAA
>JAKJEI010000050.1 GCA_022705505.1 Patescibacteria group bacterium | reverse complement strand
ATTGCCATAGGCCTTGATCAGTTTGGATATTTGCGACATCAAGATAACCGACAGCAAGGCGCCGATGGCAAAAATAAGACCAACCCATTTTTCACCAACGAAGTTTTCCAGAAAAGTGGAGTTGATATAACCAGGGAAAGCAGAAGAAAAGGTCATGGTTAGGCCGCACAAATAAGTGAACAAAATAAGAGTTTTTTGGGAACGCATGAGGTGATTATAACAAAATTAACTCAAAACCTAAAACATTGAGCGTTAAAAACTTATTTAGCCTTGAGTTAATCTTACACTTCTATCAACACTGGCAAAATAATGGGTCGCTTGTGGGTTTTTTGGAACAGGTATTTGCCGAGCTCTTCACGGACGTTATTTTTGACATAGTCCAAGTTAATCGGGTGCATTTGGGCAGTGGAGTCTTCAATGGTTTTTTTGGTCAAGAGGCGGACATAACGCAAAAGGTCCTGTGATTCTTTGAGGTAAACAAAGCCACGCGAGATAATGTCGGGAGATTTACGAACCTTGCCGGTTTTGATATCTATGATGGCAATCAAGACGAACATTCCATCTTGGGCCAACATTTG
>JAKJEI010000004.1 GCA_022705505.1 Patescibacteria group bacterium | reverse complement strand
CTTAGAGGTTCGAGTCCTCTACCCTCCGCCAATGGTGTATAATAGGTATATACTAAAGTATATACTAAAGTATATACTCAAATACATATGAGAAAACTAGCAGACAAAAATACCCGCAAACTGCAAAAGCTGGGTAAAACCAGTCTGGCGGTAACTATTCCCAAAGAAATCATCACCGAGCTCAAATGGCGCGAAAAGCAAAGAGTGAAAATAACCAGAATCCGTGGCGGTTCTTTGCGCTGGGTGCTTGAGAAAAAGCGATGGTTGAGGAGTTGAGAAAAATTTGGGGAAGATAAAACTTGTTAATTCAGGGTAGGGGGTTTATAAATTAGTTATATGAAGCATATCCGCCTGGAAAATTCATGGCTAGTCAAGGCTCCGCTAGGGGAGGTTTTCAACATCATTACCGATTTTGAAAATCTGCCGAAAAATTTTCCCAAAGTTGCCAAGTCACTCGTCATCACGAAACGGGAAGGCAATCATTTGGAAATTGACGCTCAAGTAAAAACATTCGGCCAAACATTCCCGGTCAAAATGAAAACTAGCATCATTCCGGAGAGGGGGTTCATTTCTGATAATGAAAGCCCCAAATTTGGCACGTCAGGGCACGAAGAGCTTTTATTGGAAAAAGTTGAAGGCGGGACAAAAATCAATTATGTTTACGAGGTGGATATCCATAAAAAATGGCTGCGAGTTATCGCCAAGCCGCTCATTGGTTGGTTTGCAATGAAAGCCTGGGAAAAAGCGGTCATTGAGGAGTTGAGAAAAATTTTGGGAAGGTAGGTTAAATAATTTTAATTATATTTATATAATAATCATATGAGTACTATCCAAAAAATTTTAACCGGTGTCGTCGCCGTAGCTATTTTGGGCGTTTCGGCTTATCTTTTATTAAATAAGTTTGGCGATTCACAACCCCAAAATCCCTTGGACAATCCGGAAAAAATAGTTTCAGCTTATGAAAGCTTGTTAATAGAGGCGGAGCAAGCCAAAACCGCAAACGCGGATTGTGGCGATAAAAAAGGTCTGGCCAAACAGATAAAATCTCTTGAAGATGGGCTGGCAGATTTGGCGGAGAGGAAAAAAGACTGGCTGGATAATGTGCCCCAATTGCCCGAAGGGGGACCAACCTCGGTTACACCCGAAGGCCGGCCGGGTTCAGAAGTACCAGAACTGACCTCCGATGTTCCACCTTTGCCGGAGCTGGGTCCGGATGTCATCGTGGTGCCCGGCTCAAAAGTGCCGGAGCTGACCTCTGATGCGCCGTCTCTGCCAGATATAAATATCCAAGTCGTAGATGATTTGGGAAGACCAGTTGAATATGTCCCGGAATTGCCGGAATTAAATACCGGCCGGCCAGGTTCGGAAGTGCCCACTTTAGATTCCAACGTGCCGCCTCTGCCGGAAATTAATATTGCGGACTCGAATGAGCCAATCATAAAAATGGCAGAGCTTGAACAAAAAATAAAAAATCTTTTACAGGAACTGAAAACCCTGTGCCCGGAAGAAGAAAATAAAAAAGTCATTTCTGATAAGTGTTCTGACGCTTGCCAAAGGCACAAAGACTGCGCCGCCTATACTGAAGATGTGACGGCGGCTGATTTGACCGATGCTTACAATACTTGCATGGAAGAATGCCCGACTTGGCCCAAAGAAATGATCAAGTGTATCAATGCTGTTGATATCAAAACTCCCAATGATTGCGTGAGTTTTGTGCAGTGTCAGGTGCCTCAATTGTATGAAGAGAGGTATTTGGAATAGTCCAATTTTATTTTTAATTATTAAATAAATAAAAACTATGAACACAAAATTGTTAAAAATTTCCACCCTGGGGGCATATATCGTGATGGTTGTCGTCAATGCTCTGGCGGTGTGGCTTCCGATTGCCGGACGAGAAACCGGGGAAATATCGGACAGCTATCCCAATCTGTTCGCGCCGGCTGGCTACGCCTTTTCTATTTGGGGACTGATTTACACACTTTTGGCGATTTATGTCATTTATCAATTGGGACAGGGGAAAAATGAATTAGTGGCGCGAATTAACCGCCTGTTTATCGTTAATGCTTTATTGAATGCCGCTTGGATATTTGCCTGGCATTATGACGTCATCTGGCTCTCGGTTCTGCTGATGGCCGGATTGTTGTATACGCTTATTCGGCTGGCTAATATTTTGCGGGTTGGCAATCTTGGCCAAAAAGAAAAATCGCTGGCGCGCTTGCCGTTTAGCGTTTATTTTGGCTGGATTACGGTGGCGACAATCGCCAATATTACCGTTTTTTTGGTCAGCATTGGCTGGAATAGGTTTGGCCTTTCCGAAGTTTTCTGGACCATTGTCATCCTTTTGGTCGGAGCACTGATTGGCTCATGGCGAATGCTTTACGACCGCGCGATTGCCTATGGGCTGGTGCTTATTTGGGCTTACGCAGCGATTCTTTATAAGCATCTTGCTGAAAGCGGATTTGCCGGGGAATATCCGACAGTTATCGGCGCCGCGATTCTGTGTCTGGTAGTATTTGCCGGAATGATTGTATTTATCGGTATTAAGAAAAAAACAAATAACCCAACGACAACAAATTATGGCGAAGAAAATTGATATCAATACCAGATTTTATATTGACCTTGATATCAAGACGAAAAAAATCATTGGCTGGGACTATGGCCAGAGGCAAGGGTTGGAACAAAAATTGTCCAACCCCAATCATCAGCGAATTTTCATTTTGCCCGGGATGCGCCAAAAAATTCGGGTATAACTATCTCGTTCTTTTTGCCAAAATTTAAAGTTGCCCCGCCAAAGATGGGCAAAACTTAAATTGTTTTTTGTTTCGGCTTTCGCTCAAGCGCCGTTTTGGTTGGTCAGGCAAGGTGTGGCGGGCAGGGGGAGGGGGATTCTGCTGCTTTGCTCTCCGCGCGCCAAATCAGGTCAAATTTCTCAAAGACAAATTGGCGCTTTATTTTTTTGCGAAATCGTAGATATTTAATATAATGAACAGTGACAGCAAGAAGTTTATATTCTTGCTAATTATAAAATTATAAAACAAGACAAAACATTAAAAGAAAAACCCGCCAGCGGGGGCCTCATTTGATAGTTTGATGAAGTGATTTATGTTGGAAACCCTTTTAATTTTTGCCTTCTCACTGTTTTTGGTAGTGAAAGGCGCAACGCTTGCCACTAAATATTCCGCCAAACTCGCGGAACATTTTAGTCTCTCTCGTTATGTTATTGGTTTTGTGGTTGTTGCTTTTATTTCAATTTTGCCCGAAACAATTATCTCAATAAATTCCGCGCTTCAGGGGATTCCGGAATTTGGGCTTGGAACATTGTTTGGTTCAAATATTGCTGACCTGTCTCTTATTTTTGCGCTCTTGATTTTGCTGTCCGGCCGAAGCATAAAAATTGAGAGCAAAATATTAAAAAATGTGGACTTGTACCCGCTTTTCTTAATGTTTCCCATAATTCTTGGGCTAAATGGACATTTTTCCCGTATTGACGGCGCCATTTTGGTAATTACCGGGCTGATTTTCTATTATTTTGTGTTTAGAAACGGCACGGAAGCGTCAAAGGTGTTTAGCAATCGCAACGGCAAATACAAAAATATCCTTTTTTTGCTTTCGGCTATGGCCATGTTGCTTATTGGCGCGCATTTCACGGTAAGGTCCGCGACTGCTTTGGCCGAGATGCTCAACATCACACCTATTCTTGTCGGTATGTTGGTTGTTAGCTTGGGGACTACCATGCCGGAGTTTTTGTATTCGTTTAAGGCCGTAAGACAAAAGGAAGACAGCTTGGCAATCGGCGATATTTTGGGGTCTGTTTTGGCAGACGCGACAATCGTTATCGGGGTCCTTGCCCTTATTAGTCCGTTTTACTTTCCGGCCAGAATTGTTTATGTGACGGGCACGTTTATGGTTGTGGCCTCGATATTTTTGTTGAGGTTTATGCGTTCCGGTCGTACGGTTACGAAAAAAGAAGGGGCGATGCTCTTGCTTTTTTGGCTGGCTTACGTGGTGGTTGAATTTTTTGTCAGTAAATAAAAATAATAGAAAATTCTTTTTAAAAACCTTGAAAGATGGCTTGAAAGTTTGATAAAACAACCAAGGGCGACAAGTTGAGGGAAAAATTGAAACGAGAGGCAACGAATTTTGCCTTCTTGTTTCCCCGGCCTCTCTAGCTTGTTAAATTGTGTCCTCTTATGCTTTAATAAAACCAGAAAGGAGGTATGGCTAATGGGGAATAAACCGCAGGAGATAGTCCTTGCTTTTCCCTTGGATACCAAATACCGTTTGGTCTTTATGGGAAAAATGGGAAAAAAGGACAAGGAGAAGGAGAAAGAGAGCCCCCACTGCTTGAACTGTTCGGCCAGCCTAGTTCCCGCCGAAGAGACAGCTTGTGTGGTGGCGCTCAAACACCTCTTTGAAAAATGGGGGTTGGTTGCCAGATTGGAAGACCTGCATCTGGCAGTCGTCATAGACACCCTTTTTGAAGAGGAGCTTCGTTACCGGTGTTACGTCTTTTTGGCGAAACAGTGGCAATATGCCGATGACGCCAAGAGGAAAATCAATCAAGACTGTTGGAACCGGCTCGTGTCCTTGCCAGAGGAGGTCTGGTCCTCAGACCACTCCTGGTTCCTTGAGGTGCCACGGAGCTGTTTGAAAGCCCAGGTCATTTACGATGCCGATGGCTCCCAGTTGCGGAGTTTCGGTTTGCAACAGCTTGGGTCTGCTCTGGCAGGCTAGGTGCCAAGGTCAGTTTTTTAGCGGGGCTCTCGGAGCCCCTTTTATTTTGTTTACGGCTTAAATTGTTTTTAGTGGTATAATTATTTTATTGGCAAGTTAAGGTCTTATTTATGAGAAAAAAATTTTTAATTAGTTTGACGGCGGCAATTTTGCTTTTAGTGGTGGGACTGGCTCTGCGTTTTTGCCCATGTCTTGAACCATCATCAAAAGATTTAGTTTGGGCTAAGCAAATATCTAAAATAAAAACAATTTTGAAAGAAACTGAAGATATTTCCGCTGAAGGACAGTTGCGACCGGTTCAAGTTGTCCGCGAAGCAGACCTGACTGGCGATGGAGTGCCGGAAGCTTTGGTGGCGATTGGTTCGGGGGGTGCTTACACCGATGATTTGGCGTTGTTTATTTGGCAGGGGGACAAGCCGGTTTTGGCCAAATTTATTGATGCCGCTGGTGAGGAGGGGCCGATTATTTTATCGGAAGGAGCTTCAGTCCGAAACGGCGCCAGCGTGAATTGGAAGCCGGAACAAAAAGTAATTTATGCTGGCAGCTGGAATGTTGATTTTGATGGCGCCTTGGCCGACTGTGAAGTGAACGCTTATCAATACAATAGAGATAGCTTGGCTTTTGTCTATAACCAAAACCTCAGCGCCGATTTGGGCTCTCAATTTTGCGCTGACTTGCGTCAGTCACTTTAATTATGCGATTGTTGGGGATTGATTATGGGCACAAAAAAGTCGGTTTGGCGCTTTCTGATGAAGGCGGCCGTTTTGCTTTCCCGCATAACACTTGGCCGAACGACAAATTTTTGGTTGGCAAAATCAAAGAATTGTGCGCGCGCGAAAAGGTTGGCTTGATTGTGGTCGGCGAGTCACTTGATTTGTCTGGTCGGCCGAATCCGCTAATGCGCGAGATTGAGAAGTTTGAAGATTTGTTGAAACAAAAAATTGGTTTGCCTCTAGCGCGGGAAAGAGAATTTTTTTCTTCTTGGGAAGCTAAGCGGATTATAGATGAAGAACAAACTGACCCTTTGACCGACGCGCGCGCGGCCGCCTTGATCTTGAAAAGCTATATTGACCGGCAGGGGAACGCGGAGGTCGTTTAACCAGTCGCCTTTACTTTTTAGTTGCCTTTGCTAACCTGGGGTTGGGAATTTGGTCTCAAAATTAACCCAAGGGCCTGGAGGAGAGGGTTATGAATAAGGGTCTTCAGGAAAAAATAGCCAAGACCGTTGATGAGCTGTTTTCGCTCATGGGGGCCGCGTTCATGGCCTTGTTGTGGAGTCTTGGGGAAATTGGCCTCCTTGTTAAAGGAGCACCTTTCCGAGCAGTGTCGTTGTTGCCCATCGCAATCCTCGTTTTGTTGGTGTTTGTTTTGGCGAGGCGCGCGAGAGTTTTGTCTCAGCTCAAACTTGAAGCTCGGAAAGATTTTGAGAGAAGAGACCTTGGTTGAATTGTCAATTCTCGGACAATTTTTTGGTTTTGCCCCGCGTCATCTGGCGTGGGGTTTTGTTTTGTTTTATAATAACAAGGAATGAAGAGCAAAATTTTTTTTGAATTTTTCCCCGTGCCCGACTATCTCTTGGTGCCGGCCGCCGGTTTGGATATTTCCGACCGTTCGGTTAAATATGTTGAGCTTAGTCATAATGGGCAGATTAAAGTAAAACGTTATGGCGAGAAACCGATGCCGGCAGGCGTGATTGAGGAAGGCCGCATAAAAAATAAGACAGAAGCGATTAAGGTTTTGTCGGAATTAAAAAAAGAAATGGGGCTTAATTACATCTTCGCTTCTTTGCCGGAAGACGAAGCTTTTATTGTCCGAATGAAAATGCCGCCTATGAAAAAAAGTGAATTGCGTGGCAGTATAGAATTGCAGCTTGAAGAATATGTGCCTTTGCCGCCCGACCAATGCGTGTTTGATTTTGAGATGATAAGTTCGGCGCGCGAAGTGGAAAAAAACGGCGCCGAGGTTTCAGTTTCCGTTCTGCCCAAAGCGATTGTGGATGATTATTTGGAGATTTTTACTGCGGCCGGTCTAGAACCGCTTCTGTTTGAGATAGAGGCGCAGGCGATTGCGCGCGCATTGGTCAAAGAGGGCGACCCGGGAACATCTATGATGGTGGATATTGGCAAAATCCACACTGGTTTTTCGGTGGTGCAGGCCGACCAGGTGGTCTTTACTTCCATTATTGGTCTAGGAGGTTCCAATATTACTTTTTGTTTGCAAAAGGCCCTGGGTTTGGACGCGGTCGCGGCTAATAAGTTAAAAGAAGAAAAGGGTTTGCTCCGTTCTCAAGAAAACCAAGAAGTTTTTTCTGCTCTGATGCCACCCGTCTCGGCCTTAAAGGATGAAATAAAGCAACGCTTTAGTTATTGGCAGAATCATTATGACAAGGATGAAGGCAAGCGGTCGTCTATTGACAGAGTGATTTTGGTTGGTGGTCAGTCAACCTTGCCCGGTCTTAGGGAATATCTGGAAACTCACTTGGAGGTGCCGGTTGTCCTGGGCAATCCATGGGTCAATTTTAATTTGAAGCAAGATGAATTACCGGTTATTGATTATAACAACGCTATGCGTTACGTGACAGCGCTTGGATTAGCCCTAAAAAATAGCCATCTCAAGCGTTAAAATTATTATGTTCAACCTATTGCCTGAAAAAAACAAAAAAGAAAATCGTCGCCGATTTATTTACCGCAGGTTGGTGGTGGTAACCACGATGATTTCTGGTCTGATTTTTGTGGCCTGTGTTTTTTTGGCGGCGGTTTATCTCCACTTATCTTTTGGCGGGATCGGAGAAAAAGAAAAAGAGAAAAGTTTGGCCGAGTTGTCGCCAGCCGATCAATCATTGGTAAAAGAAATCCAAACATTAAATAAAAAACTAGAAATTATTTTGCCGGTCGAAGATGCAATCTTGCCCTCTGAAGTTGTTTTGGCCGCGGTTAATGACAAAGGGGAGGGGATAAGCCTCCACCATTTGGCCCTGGAGTGCCAAGCTCAAACAAAAATATGTAATGTGGCCGCGCTTGGCCGGGCCGGAGACAGGCAGTCGCTTTTGGATTATGTGGCCAAGCTGAAACAAAACAAAATGTTTAAATCTGTTGAGTCGCCAATTAACAACTTGATTAATGATAAAGATAGTCAGTTTTCGCTGGAGTTGGAAACGAATTTAGTGAAAGACCTTTTGGATTAAAATGAAAAAAGAAAAAAACATTTTTTACATTATGCTTGCCGTCTGCCTGGTTTGTCTTTTGCTTTGGAGTTTTTTGTTTTGGCTGATTTGGCAAGCGCAAAAAACACCAGAAAAGGTGGAAGCCTCGGCCGAGACTCTTTTCTCTGAGTCTGACTTGGAATCTTTGAGGCGCTTTTGGGGCAGCCTGGAAACACAGCTTGCGGCCGTTGAGGGGCAGTTTATTGATAAAGACATGACGGTTGATTTTATTGAGGAAATTGAATCGGTGGCCAGACAAACAGACGTTGCCCTGAAGGTTACCGGCGCGCAAGATAGCCCGGATATTGTCGTCAGCTTCACTGGCGAAGGCAATTTCCGCAATTTGCTGCAGTTCCAGTTGTTATTAGAAAACTTGCCTCACAAATTATTTTTTAATAAGTTTTCCATTTATAAAAAATCAGCCACGGACGGAGGTGAAAATTGGTTGATGGATGTTTCCGTTAAATTGGAAAGTATAAAATAAGATGAAAAAACTTTGGTTGCCCAAAATAAAAATTAACTTTTCCGAAGGCGCGTTTGAAAAAGTCTTTAATCCTTTTGCGTTTTGGAAAATGATAATCAGTTTGTTTTTTGTTGGCTTTATTTTGGTGACTGTTTTGCACCTCCTTCTTTTCTACTGGTTTGAATCTAAAGTTGAGGAAGAGGAAAGCGCGCAAATGACAGAATCTTTGGTTGACCGAGACCGATTATCCAGAGCCTACCGTCAAATAAAGTTAAAGGAAGAAAACTTCAATAAGTATTTTGACGAAAAACCGGCAGAGAACGCAGACTAGACCGAAGAGCTAACGCTGATTTATGCTGATAAAAACGCAGACAGGTTTGGACTAGGTCCGTCCTAGACTTTTTTATCGTCCGAAATATGCTCTCTAGGCTGATCGTGGTATCGCAGACTAGGCCGTTGTTGTTTCTTTTGTGCCCCCGCGAGGAATCGAACCTCGATTGGGAGATTAGAAGTCTCCAGTTCTATCCATTAAACTACAGGGGCATTTTACATATTTTGATTACAAATGAACTATCTCTAAACTTACCTCAACTCCACTTCTCGCCCCGTTGTCCCAACCACGGGGTCCATTAAACTACAGGGGCAATTTATATAACTATTTATCTAACTGTGGGCGCTAAGGGACTTGAACCCCTGACCCTCTCGGTGTAAACGAGATGCTCTAGCCAACTGAGCTAAGCGCCCCTCACCCAGAATAGTCTCATACTAAGCTATTCTGAGCTCGCTCTTTCAGCGCTTTTAACGCCTGAGCATGTTTTTTCAAATTACTTTCTCTATACTTTGCGTCACGATCGCTTTTGTAAGCTTCATAATATATCAACTCAAACGGTTTCTTATGTTTAGTTGATATATTTTCCCCATCGTTATGTTCTTTGAAACGTCGTCTAAGGTCCCTAGTATAACCTATATAAAAACTTCCATCTACCTTACTTTTTAACATATAAACAAAGAATATAACAAGACTATTCTGGGTGAGGGGCTAAGCGCCCTTGTTAATTTTCAACTTACAGACTTAATCTCCCGACTCCTCTTTCTCCTCCGGCTTCAGTCGGCTTGGGCATTGCTCTTTGGCCGACCGCGAGTATTGGGATTTGTTTAACGTTCTTTGCGCCTTTCTTTTTACTGCTATTAATTTATACTATATTATCAAGTTATAAGCAATGAATGACAATATAAAAATAATCGCGGAAGACGAAAATTATCTGGTTGTAAACAAGCCGGCCGGCTTGGCGGTTCATGGTGCCAACTTTAACCAAGAATCAACTTTGGCTGATTGGCTGATTGATAATTATCCCAACCTGGCCCAGGTGGGGGAGCCGCTCAAACTGCCGGCTGGCCGATTGGTGTTGAAGCCCGGGTTGGTTCATCGTTTAGACAAAGATACCAGCGGGGTGATGATTATTGCCAAGAACCAAGAAACTTTTTTCTTTTTTAAAGAACAGTTCCAAGCGCGTCAGACGCAAAAAATTTATCGGGCGATTTTGGCAGGGGAGTTAAAATTGACAAAGGATGACTTGGCGGTGATTGATTTGCCGATTGGCCGGAGCAAAAAAGACCCACGACGCAGAGTCGCGAGTGCCAAAGCCTTTGGCCCTTTGCGGGAAGCCGTTACCGAATATAAGTTGTTGGAAAACTTGTCCGGTTTTTCTTATGTGGAAGCCTACCCGAAAACTGGCCGAACACATCAGTTACGGGCGCACTTTAAGGCTCTCAACCACCCAATTGTTTGCGATAAGCTATACACCGAAAGGCCGGTTTGCCCGACCCCTTTGGCGCGTCAGGCGCTTCACGCCTTGGCGCTTGTTATAAATGTGCCTAGGGGAGGGCGGATGAGTTTTGAAGCGCCGATACCGGCCGATATGGCTTCTGCGCTTGAAAATCTTAGAACCTCGTGCTAAACTGCTCATCGTTATGTCACAATTACAGGGATTTGAAATTTCACCGGTAGAAGTTGCCAAAAGACAAAAGCTCGGTTTGCGTCCGGGTTACACTGTTCGTGTTTGGCAGAAAGTGCCGGAAAAAGATGGCAAATTTCGCCGTCAGGCTTTTGAAGGGCTGGTGATTGCCTGTAAACACGGCACCGAACCGGGTGCGACTTTTACCGTTCGTCGGGTTGCTTCTGGTGTGGGAATGGAAAAAATTTTTCCGCTCTATTCACCAATGATTGATCAGGTAGAAGTGTTACGCGAAGTAAAGGTTCGTCGTTCCAAACTTTATTATATTAGGGACAAGGCGGCCCGTGAGATTAGGCGTCGTATGCGTCGGGTTATCACTGGTTTGAAGGCTAGAAAAGATGAGGATGACGAATTAGTAGAACAGGTAATAGAGGGAATTGAAATTGAGCCGGAGGTGTTAGAAAGCCCCGAAGCCGAAACAACGGAAAAGACAGGAGAGACCGAAAAATCAGTCACCGAAGAAGAAAAAACAGAAGAAGAGTCGGAAACGCCAACTGAAACCAAAGAAGAAGAGTAAGCAAAAAATCCCGCCGAGGCGGGATTTTTTTTATCGGTGTTTTAAAAAGTTGAAAATTAACAGGGCATTGGGCATAATATACATGTTTCCGTGAAAATGCGCGGGTGCTGAAACTGGTAGACAGGCACGCTTGAGGGGCGTGTGTTCGTAAGAACATGGAGGTTCAAGTCCTCTCCCGCGCACAGTGACAATGGAAGTTGGGGGTTGGAAAAGGGGAAAGTTTTTACGCCTTACCGATTAAGCCCTGTATTTCAGCTCTTGCATTTTTTAGTTGAGTATGCTATAATGATAGATAGAAAGGAGGTGATTGTATGGCTATGGCTGAAAGAAGGCGAAGGCCTTCTCGGGAGTTCGATGTTTACGAGATGGACTCCCGAACCGGGCTCCGGGTGCCGGCTAAGAAGCCCACTCAGTGGGCGGTCTCCTCGAAGGAGGCCATTAGCCGGGTGCTTCATGCCCGGTACCCCTTCCAGTCCCTGGCCAGTTTGGCCAGGAAGGGAGTTCTCCTCGTTGCTGAGGAGAGGCCTCCTGCCCCGGCTCGCCCGGCACAGGAGGAATTCAGGTTTTAAGCGCCAACCTCGCGGTTCGGCGCTTTTCTTTTTGGATTTCTCTTCCAACAATTCAAATTGGGATTTAAGGTTTGGGTTTGACTGTACCGCAAGCAATGCTATGCTTTGGTTAGATAGGTGGCTTAGCTAAGGAGCCATTGGACTCCGGAAAGGAGCTAATATGGCAGGCTACGTTGACTTCAAAAGGATGGGGGCGCCGCCCATTCCGGTGGTTCAGATTGAATTTGTGGCCTTGGCCGGAGGGCGCGAAGTGGGGAGTGGTTATATCCCCATACCGGGGGAACTCGGTTTTGCCACTCATCTGGCGGCGGAGTTTGCCAAAACAACAGCCGCTAAAAGATTTGAGAAATACCCACGTTCGGCGAAGATTGAGATATATCTGCGGATATTCATCTTCGCGCAGAGCTTCCAGAATTAGGGCGCCCCGGCGCCCTTTCGTTATGGCCAAATTTGTGCTATAAATATCTTATGTTTCAGACTGGCAAAGGGGATGACGGCAAGACGCGAGTTTTTGGTTGTGAGCAGCGGTTGTCAAAAGGTTCGCTGGTGACAGAGACCTTGGGTTCTTTGGACGAAGCTAATTCTTTTTTGGGTTGGTGCAAGACAAAGGCTGCTAAGGAGAAAAAATTTGATAAAATTGCCGATCAAAATTTGGTTGACTTGTTGGCTAAAGCGCAAAATGGCTTATTCTCTGTTCAAGCAGAATTAGCTGGCGCCGACAAGAGAGTTTCGGCCGAGCAAGTCGCCAAAATGGAAGAAGTAATCGCGGCCGTGGAAAAAGAAATCCCGCCAATTGAGAGCTTTATTGTGCCTGGCGGTTGTGAATTGTCTGCCATGTTTGATTTTGGGCGGACAATTGTCAGACGGACCGAACGTATGGTTGTGCGCGCCAAAGAGCGAATACCTATCCAGCCGGAATCCTTGGCTTTTATGAATCGCTTGTCTAGTTTGCTTTACGCGCTTGCGCGTTTGTCCAATCATCGGGTGGGAGCAGGGGAAGAAAAACCCAATTACGAATAATCAAGTTGATTAAATTGTCGGTTGATAGTAAATTGTTGGAGTTAGTTTAATGGTGCCTATAGTGTAATGGTTAACACAGTTCCCTGTGGAGGAATTAATTCCGGTTCGAGTCCGGATAGGCACCCACGCCAATCCCTTTATTGCAGACTGTCTGTAATGCGTCTTTTGAGTTGAGCCAAAGCTCGGCCGTCTTTTTTGAGTGATGCTTCCCGATGACGAGCTTCACTTTCTTTAAAGTAAGCCTCGTAATATCTAAGTTCAAGTGGACGGCGCGTTTTGGTTGACAGAACTTTGCCAGTATTATGGTCAGACAGTCTGCGATGCAAATCATTAGTTGAGCCAAAATAGATATTATCGTCCTTCAAACTTTTAAGAATATAAACATAGAACATTATAAATTATATATGATTTGCGTCGATAAAGGGATTGGTGTGGGTGTAGGCACCCCAACTGAGTTTCTCATCCATTGGATTATTTGCGATGTGTTTTCTCTAAACCAAGACGTTGCCGGACTTGGCTGCTTTTTAATTTGGGACAAAAAGTTCTATAATATTCTTATATGAAAAAATTAATTATTTCACAGTTTGTGGTTCTTTTATTGGGAACAATTTTTGCTTGGGCAAATTTTGTTTGGGAATTGGTCGCTTGGCTAAATAGCGAACCTTGTCCAACGGGTTGTGTTATCAGTGCCGAACCAGTGAATCCGTTTTTGACCCCGTGTTTTTATGGCGCGTTGTTTTTTCTGATAGCTTTTATTTTAAGTTTTTTTATTTTGCGTTTTAGCAGAAAATAGTCTTGTGCATGATTGATACCTCTGACAAAAAAATTATTGTTTTTGATCTTGATGGGACTTTGGCGGAGAGCAAACAAGTCCTTGGTTTAGAAATGGCGGAGTTACTGGCAAGATTGGCCGGGCAGAAAAAGGTGGCCGTTATTTCCGGCGGTTCTTATCGGCAGTTTCAAAAACAATTTTTACCAACTTGGCGAGAGATTTTAAATGAACGGCCAGCGGAAGAAGTACAAAGTTTGAACGAAAATCTATTTTTATTGCCAACCAGCGGCAGTCAGATTTACGGCTATAATCAAAAAATGGGGGATTGGCAAATCTTGGCGCAAGAAGATTTTCCGGCCGAGTTAAAAGAAAAAGTCAAAAAAGTTTTCGAGACTATTGTTGAGTCTGCTGATTACGACATTCCGACCGAATCCTATGGCGAGCAACTGGAAGATCGTGGCACGCAAATTACCTTTTCCGCTTTAGGCCAAGACGCGCCATTGGGAAAAAAGAAAATTTGGGATCCGAATCAGGTCAAGCGGCAAAAAATAAAAAAATTTTTAGAGCAAGAAATTCCAGAGGCGGACGTTTCTATTGGCGGCGCCACCTCCATCGATGTCTTGCCCAAGGGTTTTAATAAAGCTGTTGGTTTGCAAAAATTGCTTGACCTGCTCTTTTTAGAAAAAAACGACTTGATTTTCGTGGGTGACGCGCTTTTTCCGGGCGGAAACGATTATTCGGCCTTTGTTGCTGGTTTTGAAACAGTCAAAGTGGAAAATCCGCTAGAAACTAGTGATTTAATTGGAAAATTTTTAAGCTAAAATAGCCCAAGGCAAAAGCTTTGGCTGGCTATCTCAGCTTTTTTTTGTTAGAATCTCGGTATGTCCAACCTTGATATATATCAAGAAGAACGGCCCTGGGGGCATTTTCGGCGTTTTACCGACAATGTCTCATCAACGGTAAAAATAATTTCGCTCAAGCCGGATGCGGAATTAAGTTTGCAAAGTCATCAAAAACGATCGGAGTTTTGGCGGGTTTTAGCGGGGAGCGGTTTTGTTCAGGTGGGCGAGGGGGAGAGACCTCTTTCAGTCGGTGATGAAGTAGAAATTCCCTTGGGCGCCAAACATCAACTTTCCGCCGGCCCTGACGGCCTAGAGGTTCTGGAAATTTCGCTCGGTGAATTTGCCGAAGAGGACATCGTGCGTTACAAAGATAAATACGGCAGGATTTAATTGTTACCATGTTTAAGTTAAAAAAACACAGTGGTGGTCCGGTTTTAAGTCCGGCCAAAAATCTAGATTGGGAAAAAGAGGGGGTATTTAATCCTGGGGTGATAAAGGATGGCGAAGAGATCATAATGCTTTATCGGGCGGTTGGTGAAAGAGAATCTTATATCTCCAGATTGGGTTTAGCCAAAAGCCGCGATGGCATAAACTTTGAGCGTGTTTCTAACGACCCAGTTTTTGGTCCGGGTGAATTTTTTGACCATTGGTCTACCGAAGACCCTCGGATTGTAAAAATAGACAACGAGTTTTTGATTACTTATGTCGCAGTGGCCGATCGGATAATGAAAAATGGTCGGTCTATTTTGCGGCCGTTGCCCCTGGAGACTGCCTCCGCTCTATTGAAAACTAAAGATTTTTCCAATTTTGAAAAAGTGGGTATTATTTCGCCAGCCGGTTCTGATAATAAAGATGTGGTTATTTTCCCCCGAAAAATCAGGGGCCGTTATGCCATGCTGCATCGCCCAAACCGTTGGTCCAAAGAATGGTTCTCCTTTTCCTATGAAAAATTTGTTGATGAAGGCTTGCCTTGTCCGGTGGAAAGGTTGCCAGACCAGCCCAGCGTTTGGTTGGCTTGGTCTGATAACTTAAAAAATTGGACTGACCACAAACTTTTGATTTGGCCCGAACATCACCTGGATGAAAAAGTTGGCGCGGGCTTGCCGCCGATAGAAACGCCTGATGGTTGGCTCCTGATTTATCATCATGTATCGCGAAATTGGAACACCGGCGCTTTCATTTACACCGCGCGAGTGGCTCTGGCCGATTTGGATAATCCAAATCGGTTAATCGCCAAAATCCCTTATGATATTTTGGCTCCTGATATGCCGCATGAGACAAACGGCGAGATAAAAGTTGTTTTTCCGACCGGGGGTTTTGTCCAAGGAGATGTTTTACATGTTTATTATGGCGCTTCGGACCGTTATGTTTGTTTGGCGACCGGCTCATTGTCCGAACTTTTGACGGAATTAAAGAAATATAAAATTTAAAAGGAAAAGATGGAAAAAATCAAACAAGATAAAGCCTGGATTGTTTTTTTGGGAACCTACCCGCCACGTGAATGCGGTATTGCCACTTTTACCGCTGATTTGACCAATAATTTTGACGAACTTTATTCCCCCCGAGAAGAAACTAAGGTTGTGGCAATCAATAATAATTTGCAGACGTACAAATACCCGCGCAAGGTTATTGCTCAAATTTCGGAAAATGACCCAGATGGATATCAGGCGGTGGCTGAAAAATTAAATAGGTTATCTCAAGTTAAGCTGGTCTCTGTCCAGCATGAATTTGGTATTTACGGTTCTGATTATGGGAAAAATTTGTTGATTTTTTTGGCAACTATAAATAAACCGGTCGTCGTGACTTTTCACACAGTTTTGCCAGAACCCTCTCCCAGTCAAAAAGAGGTGGTTATCAAGATTGTTGAGCGCGCTGATTGTTTGGTCGTTATGACCGAAAGGGCAAAGAAGCTGTTGCTTGAGATTTACGGCGCGCCTGAAGGGAAGATCAGGGTTATTTGCCATGGGATCCACCCTCTGGCCTATAATGATGGCAGTGACCTTAAAAAAGAATTAAGGTTGTCCAAGCGAAAAATAATCTCTACCTTCGGTATGCTTAACAAGGGCAAAGGGATAGAATATGCCATTGAAGCGATGACGGAAGTTGTTAAACGGTTCCCGGACGTTCTTTATTTGGTCATTGGCGCCACTCATCCAGTGGTCTTGAAGCAAGAAGGGGAGACTTATCGGAATCAATTAATTGAAAAAGTTTACAGCTTGGGACTGCAAAATAATATTCGCTTTTATAACAAATATTTAACGACAGAAGACTTGTTAAAATTTTTGCAAGCAACCGATATCTACTTATCTTTGTCTCAGGACCCAAACCAAGCGGTTTCTGGCACTCTCAGCTACGCCTTGGGCGCTGGGCGTCCCGTTATTTCTACACCTTTTCCACAGGCGGAAGAAATCATAACTCCTGATGTGGGTAGTTTGATAAAATTTGGGACTAGCGAGGGGATCGCCGACCAAATAATCTCTATTCTGGGGGACCCAGCCAAAATGGCCAGTTTGGGCAAAACCGCTTATTTCAAAACCAGAAAGATGACTTGGAAAAATGTTGCCTTGTACTATATGAGAGAATTTATAGAGTTGTTGCCGGAACTTGGTAAAAGAGAAAAGAATTTGCCGGCGATTAAGATGCGGCACTTGGCTAAATTGACTGACAAATTTGGGATTTTTCAGTTTGCCATTCTTGATGAGCCAGATTCTGAATGGGGCTATACCTTAGACGACAATGCCCGCGCGCTAGTTGTGACTTCTTGGTACTATGATTTAACGAAAAACGCCACTGCCAAAAAATTAGCAGAGGTTTATTTAAATTTTATTAAAAAAGCGGTTGACCCGAAAGGTGGTTTTAAAAACTATTTCAAAACCAAACACCTAAACCAGACTGAAATAAATAACGAGCAGGGTTTGGAAGATTCCGCGGCTCGCGCCATTTGGGCCTTGGCCGTGGCGGCCAGTGGCAGTTTACCGGTTGGTCTCAAAAAAACGGCTAAACAAATATTGGAGAGCAATCTTAATTTTAAGAAAATAAGTTCGCCCAGAGCGATGGCATTTATGATTAAAGGCCTTTCCAAATATTATCGGTTGGTTGAAAAAAACAAAGAGGAAAAGGAAAAAATTGAGGGGCTTCTGACGGAATATGCCGACAAATTGCTTGAGTTGTTTAATCATCACAGCGATGAAAACTGGCTTTGGTTTGAAAATTATCTGACTTATTCAAACGCGGTTCTGCCGGAAGCGATGCTCTGGGCTTATAGAGTCACCGGCAATTACCATTATTTCAAGGCTGGGAAACAATCATTGGATTTTTTGTCAGAGAATTATTTTCAGGGTGATGTTTGCGTGCCAGTCGGTCAGGCCGGTTGGTATAAAAGGGGAGAAAAGAAGAATCTCTATGACCAACAACCGGAGGAGGTGGCGGCCTTGGTCCTGGCTTTGCGGGCCATGTATGATTTGGGCGAAGAGGAACAATATCAAGCAAAAATGTACAAAGCATTCAATTGGTTTTTGGGCAACAACATCTTGAATCGTTTCATGTATTCTCATCTGTCGGGCGGCTGTTTTGATGGTTTGCAAGAAAAAGAGGTTAATCTTAATCAGGGAGCCGAATCAACTATTTCTTATCTTTTGGCGCGCTTGGCCCTGGAAACGAAGACCTAATTTTTCATTAATTATTTAACCAAAAACTTGACAAATATTAGTTATGGGTATATACTCAAAATAGGTCGTGATTACTAACTCATAACTTAGACAAAATTATGCCTAGATTTGACGGAACTGGCCCCAATGGTCAAGGCCCGATGACTGGTCGTGGTTTGGGTCCTTGTGCTGATGGAAGGCCGCGTGTTGGTTGGCGTCGTTATTTTAGGGGTTTTGGTCGTCGATTTGGTTTGGGTGGCGGTTTCGGCCGCGACTATTCAAACCAACCTTCTATGACTAAAGACGAGAAAAAAGAATGGCTCCAAACAGAAAAAGAGGCGATTGAAGAAGAATTGAAAGATTTGGACAATGAGTAATCGCTTGGCAAAAAGCGCGCCTATTGTCGCGCTTTTTGCTTGCGTTTAATAATTTTGAATATATAATTATAACTATGCCACGTCCAAGATTAAGAAGGCGGGTTAGATTTAACCCGACCGCCAAATATTTTAAGCCGCAAGGCATTCCGCTTCGTTTGCTTGATGAAGTGGAACTTTCGCTTGAAGAAATGGAAGCAATTAGACTAAAGGACTTTGTCGGACTTGAACAAACCGAAGCAGCGGAAAAGATGAAGACTTCGCAGAGCACTTTTCAGCGTATTTTGGCGGTGGCTCGAAAAAAAGTGGCTGATGCTTTTATTAATGGCAAAGCAATAAGAATTAACGAAGAATAATGAAGTCAAAAATTTTCAATTTACTTTTCCTGTTTTTGTTTTTAGGTGGTTTTTGGGTTGGCGCTGTTCCGGCTCAGGCCCAACAGGAGACAAATCTCTATTTCTTTTGGGGTTTTGGTTGTCCTCATTGCGCCAAAGAGAAAGAATTTTTAAGCGAACTCTCAGCCAAATATCCAGAGTTGGAGATTAAACGTTTTGAGATTTATTTTAGTAAAAAAAATCAGCAACTGCTGGAAAAAATAGTTGAGAAGTTAAAGATAGAGTCTTTGGGGGTGCCATTGACTATTGTTGGTGACGAAGTTTTTGTCGGATTTTCGGAGGGGGTTAATGATAATCTGATTCAGGAAAGGGTGGAGGAATGTCTGGTCTCGGGTTGCCCGGATGAAACCGCTTCGTTAATTGAGCCGCCAGTTTTGTCATCTGACCCAGTTTCCAATTCGACTTTTCCGGCCGAAGAGGGGGTAGCCGAGAAAGAACTGGTGACTACTACATCTACGACATCGCCAGTGGTGGTTGTCGCGTCTACTTCGCCACTTGATAATTTGAAGTTGCCGATTTTTGGTTCACTGAACCTCTCTGGTTATTCTCTTCCCGCGCTAGCGGTAATTTTGGGCGCCTTGGACGGTTTCAACCCTTGCGCGATGTGGGCTTTATTATTTTTAATTAGTCTGCTGTTAGGGATGGAGAATCGTCGTCGGATGTGGCTTTTGGGTTCGGCTTTTATCATAACTTCGGCCGCGGTTTATTTTATTTTTATGGCGGCTTGGCTTAACCTTATAATTTTCTTGGGCTTTGTTCCGTGGGTTAAACTTTTGATTGGTCTGGTCGCGGTGACGGGCGGCGGGTACAATTTGTGGGAATTTTTTAAAAACAGGAGCGGGACTTGCAAGATATCAGAAAGTCCAAACCAGGCCGGCACCCTCAAAAAATTAAAAAGAGCCGTTCAAGAAAGAAATTTGTGGTTGGCTTTGGGGGGGATCATTGCCTTGGCTTTTGCGGTTAATTTGGTGGAGCTGGTTTGCTCAGCTGGTCTGCCGGCCGTCTTTACGCAAGTTTTGGTTTTAAATAATCTTTCGTCTTGGCGATACTATCTTTACATCCTGCTTTATATCTTTTTCTTTATGCTAGACGACTTAGTGGTGTTCTTTGTCTCCATGGTAACTCTTCGTTTGACTGGGGTAACCACAAAATATTCCAAGGCCTCGCGCTTAGTGGGAGGTGTCTTGATGGTTGTTATCGGTCTTCTTCTCATCTTTAAGCCGGAGTGGCTTTTGTTTGGCTAGTTAGTTAATGGGGGCACCCTTTGTGTTTAATTTCCAACAGTAAATAATTGAGAGCCTTTGGCTTTTATCTGAAAAAAGGTTGCGCTGGCGGTTTGGTTTTATAAAAAGAAACGCGTTTCGCAAGGGGATTGCGAAACGCGTTGAGTTGGATGTTTCCTCAGATGCTCTCTTGGAAAGAAACGTAGACATCCGTCTCTTCAAGATGGGATATTTTTATGCCAACCAAGAAGACCCAGCCTTTCTGGTTTGGCTCAAATTTTTCCCTTGGCACGAGGTACCCCTTTCGAATGGGGGAAAGCTCCCGCCACTTGCCTTGGGCTATGGCGACTTCGGCTCTAGTGTGCAGGCACCCGGCGATGGACTCTGGCGAAATAAATTCGCCGTAACGCCAAATCACCCCCTTCGTTTCGTTGCAGCTGATAACGGCCACAACCTCGCCGGTTTGTTCAGCTCCAACCAGGGCTTTGTTGAGCAGGGCAATTACTCGTCCGCGTCTTTTTTCGTCAGCCGCCCTTAGGCTGCTTGCGAAAACAACTCTCCTCCTACGCTTCCGTTGGAGAGGGGCTCGGCCTAATCCGATAAATCCTCCCATTTTTCCTCCTTGTGAGTTTGGGTTCAGTTCCGTTTGTATTATTGCATTTTTTGTGAGAAGGGCAAGTTTTTTACTTTTTGATTTCGTAAATAACGTCTTTTCTTTCCACCGCCACGCGCCAATTGTTTAGTTTGGCGTAACGTAAAAGTTTTTGGTTGGGGTTGAAACAAATCGGTTTTTCCACTGTTTCTAACATTGGGATATCATCCTCAGTATCGCCCACCGCGATAGACTCTTTTAAAGTTAAGCCTTCTTTTTCCAGCGCGCGTTTGACAATGTTGGCCTTATTGCTGATTAGGTGTTCGTCTACAACTCGGCCGGTAAATTTGTCGCCTGGCCCAAGTTCGTAAAATCGGCCGTAAACTTTATCAAAACCGAGCTTGTCACAAAAATTATCAAGCACAACCTTGGGCGATTGTGAGACAGCCAACAAAAAGTATCCTTTCTTTTTTAATTGAGTAATCAAATCGCGGGTAAAACGGTAAACTCGTTTTTGTTTTCTTTGAATTACGGCTTTACCAACTTCCACGAAATCGCCATAATAAACACCCTTGATGTTTTTCATAAAAATTTTCACAACCGCGTCAATATAGTCTTCATAAGAGCCTTCTCGGTTTAACCACCTTTCCAACTCTTTTTTGTAACCGCGCTGGCAACCGGCGGGGAAAATTTTGGCTTCAATCAACTCTTCCACCAACTCAATCAATAAGCTGGAGCGGAAAATGGTGCCATCAACATCAAAGATTGCCACTTTTTTCATAACGTTTATTTAAATTAAACAGAGATAGTTGTAATGATGAAGCCGGACTTTAGTTGTCGGCCCACCTTAGGTTATAATAAAGCAATGATAACACTTTTACAAAAGGCAAGGGGTTTTTCGTCTTGGGTTTGGTTGTGGTTGGCTTTTGGCCAGGTGGTGGTGGCCACGCTTGGTAGTTTGTTTTTTAGTCAAATTTTAAAATTGCCGCCTTGTATTTTGTGTATCTACCAGCGAGGCTTGATGTATCCATTGCTGATAATATTGGGGGTGGCTCTTTGGAAAAAAGACGAACGCGCGCATTTTTATGCCTTTCCTTTTGTAATTCTGGGGGCGGTTGTCGCTACCTACCATAACCTTATTTATTGGAATCTTATCCCCGAACTTACCACAGCTTGCTCTATCAATGTTCCTTGTCTCAATGATGGTTATCAAATCTTTGGTTTTATTTCAATCCCGTTTTTGTCTCTTTTGGCTTTTATAATAACCGGCGGTTTCTTGATAATTTTTGCCAGAAAAAATAAACCTGAATAACCTCCCCCGTGCCACCCAAGGTTCTTCAGACTATATACAATTTATTGCATACCAGATACAATCTAAAAAATGAGTTATCCGATGCGTATAAACAAATATTTGGCCAATAGAGGTCTCACCACTCGTCGTGGGGCCGATGAATTGGTGCGACAAGGAAAGGTGTTGATTAACGATCAACCAGCCAAACTTGGCGACTTGGTCCAAACCAGTGACAAGGTAGAGGTCAAGGATTCACTGGCAAAAAAAGCCGAAAGCCTTGTTTATTTTGCGTATTATAAGCCGCGCGGCGAAGAAACCGATAAGCTGCCGCCGGCCAAATTGCCTAAAGGCTCGCCTCAAAGCATTTTCCCGGTTGGCCGGCTTGATAAAGATTCTAGGGGTTTGTTGATTATGACCAACGACGGACGCGTTACCGACCGTTTGCTTGGCCCGGCCTATAAACATGAAAAAGAGTATGAGGTTGAGGTTGATAAAGTCGTCAACGGTTTTATGCTCAAGCGACTAGAGATGGGTGTAAACATAGAAGGCTACAAGACCAAAAAATGCCAAGTGTCAAAAATAGGGCCCAAAAATTTTCGGTTGACCTTGACGGAGGGCAAAAAACACCAGATTCGTCGAATGTGCGCCGCTGTCGGTTTGCAAGTTAAAGATTTGAAGCGAATCAGGATTATGAATATCGAATTGGCAAAACTAAAACCGGGTCAATTACGGCCTCTTGTCGAAACGGAAAAAACTGAATTTCTAAAAGCGCTTTCATTGCCATTTTAATTCCCGACCTCTTCACTTAGTAGCTTTAATTTAAATCTTATGGATTGGGCTAAAAACAAAAAAATAATTTTATTTTCTGCCTTATCTAGTCTTGGAGTATTTTTGATTTTGATTGGAATTTTGGTGATTGCTTTTTTGACCAACCAGGGCGGCATCCTGGACCGATTGGCGACCTCAATTATGAACAGGGGCAACTTGCCCAGTCCAGTTTTGAGTCAGGATTGGTATGTAATAAACGCTGTTAAGAAAGCCTCTCCCTCGGTGGTTTCTATCGGAATCGTGCGAACCGTACCGATTGTGGAACGATACTTTGAGCAAAGGATTTTTGGCGATTTTGAAGTGGTTGTCCCGCAAATTCGTGAAAAAGGTACCGAAAAACAAGAAGTGGGTGGCGGTTCCGGTTTTATTGTCTCAGAAGACGGTTACATTGTGACCAATAAACATGTGGTGGAAACACCGGATGTGGATTATGTTGTTTACACCAATAATGGTCAAAAATATGAATCAAAAGTAGTGGCGCTTGACCCGATTTATGATGTGGCGATTTTAAAAATTAACGGTGGCAATTTCTCGCCGATAGAGTTAGGAGATTCCGACAAGTTGCAGGTGGGACAGACGCTTATTGCGATCGGTAACGCGCTGGGAGAATTTCGTGACACGGTTTCCACCGGGATCGTGTCCGGTTTGTCGCGCTCTATTTTTGCTGCTGGCGGCGCCGGCCAACTAGAATTTTTAGACGAGGTAATCCAAACGGACGCGGCCATCAACTTGGGCAACTCGGGTGGACCACTCCTTAATTTGCGTGGGGAAGTGGTTGGAGTGAATGTGGCGACCGCTATTGATTCAGAAAACATCGCATTCTCTTTGCCAATTAATATCGTGAAGCCAATTATTGAGTCGGTCAAAAAAACAGGTCAAATTGAAAGACCATTTTTAGGCGTGCAATACGTGCAATTGATGCCGGAGACAGCTGAGGACTTGGGTATTCCTTTTGACTATGGGGTAGTGGTCTCCGATAACAGCGGCGAGTCAGCGGTGGTCGCCGGCTCGCCAGCGGACAAGGCCGGTATAAAAGACGGCGATATTATTTTGGAACTTAATGAGCGGAAAATTGACGAGTCCAACACTCTGGCGCGCTTGATTCGCGACAAAAAAGTGGGGGAGACTGTTCACCTCAAAATCTGGCGAGATGACCGGGAAATAATTTTGCCGGTAACGCTTGGCTCGGTCCCGGCGGATTCTGGGCAGTAGGGTCGCGTATCTTGCTTTGTCCTATCTTTCTGCGTTAGGGTTGACTCCCGACACCTTTTGGGCTATTATCTAATAAAGCCCTGCGGGGCATTTTTAAATACAAGAAAATAAGCTAAAATATAGATAACCTAATTTAAAAAATATGTCTAAACTAACCAATTACATCAAGGATACAAAAAGCGAGATGAGACACGTCAGTTGGCCGACCAAAAAACAGACAATCAACTTTACAGCGATTGTTATCGGCGTCGCGGTCTTTACGTCGGCTCTATTGGGTGTCTTTGACTTAATTTATCAATACATTCTTCGCTTTCTTCTTTCTTAATAATATTTTACATTTTAATCTTTAATTTTTAATTATGGCTAGACAAGAACTTGAACAAGGCAGAAATTGGTATGCCATTCATACTTATTCAGGTTACGAAAACGCCGTAGCGCGTAATCTGAAACAACGCATTGAGTCGCTCGGCATGGAGGACAAGATTTTTAGTGTTATCGTGCCGACTGAGAAAAAGGTCAAAATCAAAGGGGGCAAACGAGTTGAGGTGGAAGAGAAAATCTATCCTGGCTATGTCTTGGTAGACATGGTGGTAACTGATGATTCTTGGTATGTTGTGCGTAACACGCCGCGGGTGACCGGTTTTATTGGTTCGGGTGTTATTCCGGTGCCGTTGGATGAAGGGGAAATCAAAGAACTCTTCTCGCGAATGGAAAGCGACTCAATCAAACATAAGATTGAGCTAGTGAAAGGCGAGGCAGTTCAAATCGTGGACGGTCCCTTTAAGGAGTTTGAAGGCAAAGTCTCCGACATAGACGAAGAACGAGGCAAGGTCAAAGTCTTGGTCTCTATGTTTGGGCGCGAGACCCCTGTTGAACTTGATTTTTTGCAAGTTAAAAGAATATAACGCATCGAAGGCGTCTATAAATTCTTTTAACTTGCTCTTATTTACAAATGGCTATTTATAGGTTAGGATTATTTGTATCATGGCAAAAAAAGTAGAAAAGAAAATAAAGTTGCAAATCCCAGCCGGGAAAGCAACCCCGGCGCCGCCAGTTGGCCCGGTTTTGGGTCAAGCGGGTATTAATATTGGTGATTTTGTCACAAAGTTTAACGCGGCCACGGCGCAAATGGGAGGTATGGTAATTCCGGTGGAAATTAGCGTTTATAACGATAAAAGTTATGATTTTATTCTAAAAACGCCACCAGCTGCCAACCTTTTAATGAAAGCGGCCGGAGTTTCTAAAGGTTCTGGCAAGAATTTGGTTAGCCGCGCCGGCACGGTTACCAAGGCGCAGGTTAAGGAGATTGCTGAGCAAAAAATGTCTGATTTGAAGGCCTCCAACCTAGATGCCGCTGCCCGTATGATTGAGGGCACGGCCTATTCTATGGGAATTGAAGTAAAATAAATAGCTTGCCCGGAAACCCCCAACTTGCCACAAAAAGGGGGTTTTTCTGTGCCTGGGTTTGTAAAAAGCCCCCATTTTTTGTTGAGGGTTTTGGTCACTATTGTAAATTTGCTAAGATATAAGAGGTTTTTTAAAAATAAGAGAAAATAAAACATATGCGCTTAGCCGTTATCGGTCCACAAAACACAGGGAAGTCAACTTTTATAAAAGACTTCATAAAAGCCTTTCCCAATTACAAAACACCTCAAAAAACTTACCGTGATGTAATTTCTAAGAGGAAGCTCTCTATTAATCAGAAAAGTACTGAAAAAAATCAAAAGATTATTAGAGATTTTTTATATAAACAAATTTCTGAAAATAAACAGTCAAATATTTTATTTGATCGATCAGTTATTGATAACTATATTTATTCTTTGGCTCTGTATGACAAAGGGGAGGCTAGTTTGGAATTTCTAAATGAAACCTTTGATCTGGTTATGCGACATCTTGATTTTTTGGACGGGGTCATCTTGATTCCAACCGCGGCTTCCATAAAACTGGTAAGCGACAATTTGCGGGATGTCGATGTTAATTATATAGATAAAATAAACCGCTACTTTATAAAGACTCTTTTGCTTATTAACAAAACTCGTCCTCTGGAAGTCTTTGTCATTTCTGGAAGCAGAGAGGAAAGAATTAAATTAGCCGGCGATATTCATCGCTATATGAATTATAAGATGCGGTTATAATTGCAATTCGTAACATATTATGAAAGACAAACAAATTGAAAAACTGCTCAAGGCTGAAGCTGGACGACAAAAAAAGGTAGTTAATCTAATTGCTTCCGAAAACTATGTGTCCAAAGATGTTTTGACGGCGCTTGGTTCAGTGTTAGTCAATAAATACGCCGAAGGCTATCCGGGCAAGCGTTACTATGGCGGAAATCAAATTACAGACCAAGTTGAAGAATTGTGTCGGTCAAGGGCCTTAAAACTTTTTAAATTAAGTTCAAAAAAGTGGGCAGTCAATGTTCAGCCCTTATCCGGTTCGCCGGCGAATCTGGCGGTGTACCTGGCTTTGGTGCCTCAGGGTGGGAAAATTATGGGAATGGCGCTTGACCAAGGAGGGCACTTAACTCATGGCCACAAAGTTTCGGTCACCGGTAAAGTTTGGCAACAGGTGCCTTATGGTGTGGACTCAAAAACGGAACAGCTTGATTATGAGGCGATAAAAAAACTAGCCCAAAAAGAAAAACCAAACATTATCGTGGCTGGTTTTACAGCTTATCCACGGATTATAGATTTTAAAAAATTTCGCGAAATTGCGGATGGTTGCGGCGCCTTACTGATGGTGGATATGGCGCACATTGCCGGGTTGGTGGCGGCCGGTGTTCATCCGTCACCGTTTCTTTATGCTGATATTGTCACAACGACTACCCACAAAACTTTGCGCGGACCGAGGGCCGGTTTGATTTTTTCGCGAATTGACGAACGTGAACTGGATAAAAAAATAGACAGAGCGGCCTTCCCTGGTTTACAAGGTGGGCCTCACCTCAATCAAATCGCGGCCACCGCGGTGGCCTTGGCAGAGGCAATGAAACCGGAGTTTAAAAAGTATGCTAAGCAAGTGGTTAAAAATGCCAAAGTTTTGGCCAAAGAGTTGCAAAAAAAAGGTTGGCGAATTGTTTCCGGCGGGACAGACAATCATTTGTTGTTAGTGGACGTTGTTGCTTCCACTGGCGGGCGACTGGCCGGCAAAGAGGCGAGTCTTCTGTTAGAAAAAGAAGGAATCATTGTGAACAAAAATACTATTCCGTTTGATGCTCGGTCGCCATTTGACCCGTCTGGTTTGCGTTTGGGCACCGCGCCGGAAACCACTCGTGGCAAAACGGAAAAGGATATGGTGAAGATTGCTGAAAAAATAGACAAAATTTTATCACGACATTAATATACGGATATGCGGACAAGCTAGAATTAAACGAAAAAATTTATCCTGTCGGCGACCAAAACATTATGATTATCAAGATTAAAAAATTAAACCCTGAAGCCAAATTGCCAATCTATGCCCATCCGGGAGACGCGGGAATGGATTTTTTTGCTTTGGCCGAAACAGAGATTAAACCGGGAGAGGTGGTACGAGTCAAAACTGGCATTGCTTTAGAACTGCCAGTTGGTTATGTTGGTTTAATTTGGGACAAGAGCGGTCTGGCGGCCAATCATGGCCTCAAGACAATGGCCGGTGTTTTGGACGCCGGCTATCGGGGTGAACTTCAGATTGTCGTTACTAATTTATCAAAGGAAATTTATAGCATAAAAAAACATGATAAAGTGGCACAGATGTTAATTCAAAGAATTGAATCGCCGGAATTAATTGAGGTTGATGAACTGTCAGACACAAGCCGCGGCGAAGGGGGCTTTGGTAGCACGGGCAAATAACAGTAACGAGCGCGTTGGGGGGATAGAGGGCTAATGCTATATAATATAAAAATGATTAGGAAGGAGTTAAAAAGGGAGATAGAAAAAGCGTTGATGGCGCTGGAAGTGGGATTTTCCGGTTCGGATACCAACTTGGAACAGCCGGCTGACTTTAAATTTGGCGATTATTCCACCAACGTGGCAATGGTGGTGGCAAAGACAGCGGGGTTAAACCCAAAAGACCTGGCTGAAAAAATTGCCGAACAAATTCGTCTTAATAACAATCCGAACATCAAAGATGTCCAAGTGGCGGGAGGGGGCTTTGTAAATTTTTATTTATCAGAGAAATTTTTTGCAGAAAGTCTGCGAGCGATTTTAAAGACCGGAGACAACTATGGTCGCAACCAAACATTGAGCGGGCGAAAAGTGGTGGTGGAATATACCGACCCCAATCCGTTTAAAGAGTTTCACATTGGCCACTTGATGAGTAACTCAATCGGCGAAGCCTTATCAAGAATAATCGAGGCAAACGGAGCTGAAACAAAACGAGCTTGCTACCAGGGTGATGTTGGTTTACACGTTGCCAAAACAATTTGGGGTTATTTTCAAGCGGAGAAAAAAGAAAATTTGGACATTCACGATTGGGGCAAGTTTTACGTAGCGGGATCCAAGGCTTACGAGACTGATGAGGAAACAAAAAAGGAAATTAATGATATTAATCGCCAGGTCTATGGACGGACGAATGATAAAACGAACCAGGTTTATGATTTGGGCCGGCAGGCTTCGCTTGAATATTTTGCGGAAATTTACAAACGTTTGGGGACCAGTTTTGACTTTTACTTTTTTGAGAGCGAGACAGAAAAAATTGGCAAAAAGATGGTGGAGGTTGGCTTGTCTAAAGGTATTTTTGAAAAAAGTGATGGGGCGATTGTTTTTCGAGGCGAGAAATTTGATGAGTCCATGCACACTCGGGTTTTTGTCAATTCGCTTGGGTTGTCGACTTATGAAGCAAAAGACCTTGGTTTGGCCAAACTTAAATTTGAAAGATATCCGTATGACCTTTCGGTTTTGGTAACTGGCAATGAAGTGCTTGATTATTTCAGAGTTATGCTGAAAGCTCTTGATTTGTTAGAGCCGGAATTGGCGGCCAAGGCAAGGCACGTAGCTCATGGGATGTTGCGTTTGCCAACTGGCAAGATGTCTTCGCGCACTGGTGAAGTCATCACGGCTGTCTCTTTGATTGAAGAAGTTAAGAAGAGGGTTTTGGAAAAAACAAGTGAACGTGAACTGCCGGTAGAAAAAAAGGAAGAGATTGCGGAAAAGGTGGCAATTGGCGCGATTAAGTTTTCCATCCTTAAACAATCGCCGGGGCGGGACATCGTTTTTGATTTTGACAGATCGCTATCCTTAGAAGGAGACTCTGGGCCATATTTACAATATGCTTACACTCGAGCCAAATCGGTTTTGGCTAAAGCGGATAAAGAAATCGTTGATTTTACTCAAGGCGAAGAACCGATGGTGATAGAAAAATTACTCATTAAATTGCCGGCGGTGGTGGAGAGGTCTTTCCAGGAATTGGCGCCTCAACACATTGTTACTTACTTGGTGAATTTGGCGTCAAGTTTTAACTCTTATTATGCCAAGAACAAAATCATTGGCAGTGAAAACGAAGCTTATCGCCTGGTTCTGACCAGGGCGGTGGCACAAACGCTCAAGTCCGGGCTGACTTTGCTTGGCATCCCGGTCTTGGAGGAAATGTAAAAGGTTCCAAATTTGTCTTGAGAAAGGCTTGAACGGCTAACCTGGTTGCGACTGGGCGAATTGTTCAGAGTTTGTGAATTATGAGGGTGGGGTTTGGGCAGAACGTCATTCTGCCTTATGGTTGGTTGATATAAAGCCATTTTTGCGGTAAATTAAGGAAATGTTAACTGAAAATGAAGAGTCTCAAAAATCTGACGTTGCCAAACGGGAGGAGGAAGTCTTGGCTTTTTGGCGAGAGAATCAAATTTTTGAAAAATCTTTGACCAAAGATTCACCAAAGGGTGAATTTGTATTTTACGATGGGCCACCTTTTGCGACTGGCTTGCCTCACTATGGACATTTGTTGGCCGGGACCATGAAGGATGTCATTCCGCGCTTTAAAACAATGAAAGGTTTTCATGTTCGTCGTCGATGGGGTTGGGATTGCCACGGTTTGCCCGTTGAGAATTTGGTGGAAAAAGAGCTTGGTTTGAAAAATAAAAAAGACATTGAAGATTTTGGCATAGACGGCTTTAATGAAAAGGCGCGCGAAAGCGTACTCCGTTATGCCGATGAGTGGAAGAGAATCGTGCCACGAATGGGCCGTTTCGTTGATATGGAGGATGACTATCGCACAATGGACTCAACATATACCGAAACGGTTTGGTGGGTTTTTAAAACGCTTTACGATCGCGGTTTAATCTATGAAGGTTATAAGTCGATGCACATTTGTCCGCGTTGCGAGACAACCCTTTCAAATTTTGAAGTGACTCAGGGTTACAAGGACGTGACCGATATTTCGGCCACGGTTAAATTTGAGTTGGTGGACGAACCGGGAATTTATCTTTTAGCCTGGACAACAACTCCTTGGACTTTGCCCGGAAATGTGGCTTTGGCGGTAAGTAAAGAGATTGTTTATTGTCAAGTTAAAAGCCAAAGACCTAAAGCCAAAGACGAAGCCCAAAACAGAGGAGAAGGGGAAGGGGTTTTGATTGTTGCCAAAGACAGGCTGGCGGAAGTTTTTAAAGATGCGGAATATAAACTTGAAAAAGAATTTTTAGGGGCAGATTTAATCGGCAAAAAATATAAACCGGTATTTGATAATTACAAAGATCTGCCGTTAAAAGACGTCAAAGGCAAGGACATCGCTGGTGTGGCTAAGGTTTGGCAAATAGTTGAAGCTGATTTTGTGACAACAGAAAGCGGGACAGGCATTGTCCATATCGCGCCGGCTTTTGGTGAAGACGATTACCAGTTGGCGCTTAAGGAAGGTTTGCCGTTTATCCAACACGTTAATATGTCTGGTGAGTTTAAGTCGGAGATGGGGGAATTGGCCGGGCAAAAAGTTAAGCCAATAGAGAACTCGCAAGCGACTGATATTGAAATCATTAAATTATTGGCAACTCGCAACCTTTTATTTAGCAAAGAAAAAATTACCCATGCTTATCCGCATTGTTGGCGTTGTGCCACACCGCTTCTTAATTATGCCGCTTCATCCTGGTTCGTTAAAGTTACTGACTTAAAAGAAAAATTGCTTGAAGCTAATCAAGGAATTGGCTGGGTGCCGGCGCATTTTCGCGAGGGTCGTTTTGGTAAATGGCTCTCGGGCGCGCGCGATTGGGCAATTTCGCGTTCTCGTTTCTGGGGCGCGCCGTTGCCAGTTTGGCGCTGTGAGGCTTGCAACCAAACGGAAGTGGTTGGTTCGTTGACCAACTTAATCAAGTTGCAACAAGGCCGAAACAATACTTTTACGTTTATGAGGCACGGTCAGGCCGAATCAAACTTGAGAGACGCCATCAGCATTGACCCTAATGGCCCAAACCATTTGACCGAACAAGGGAAAGAAGAGGTGAGGTTGTCCGCCCAAAAACTGAAAGAGAAAAAAATAGATATGATTGTGTCATCTGATTTTGTGCGAACCAAGGAAACAGCGGAACTTTTAGCTGAAGAACTTGGATTAAGTGAGAACGAAGTCGTTTTTGATGAAAGGTTGCGAGAGCTAAATACCGGTAATTTTTTGGGTAAAACTTGGGCGGAATACGATTCTCAAGCCGGGCCTTTAAGAAAAAGGTTTGAACGCCAGCCGGAAAAGGGCGGTGAAAACTACAACATGGTCCGCCGGCGGATGATGGCGCTAGTCTATGACTTAAACGAGAAATACAAAAACAAGAATTTCCTGATTGTCAGCCATGGACTGCCTCTTTTCTTGGCAACTGCTACTATGCGTCATTTGTCGTTAGCTGAGATGGAGAAAGAAAAAGGTTTTGCGACCGGAGAAGTTCGCGAAATGCCTTTCTCGTCGGTACCGCATAACAAAAATTTTGAACTTGATTTTCATCGGCCTTACATTGATGACTTTGCGTTGCCTTGCGCTTGTGGTGGAAATCTCAGAAGAATTCCTGATGTCTTTGACTGTTGGTTTGAATCAGGCGCAATGCCTTATGGGCAAGACCACTATCCTTTTGGAACTTCGTGGATCGAGCCTAAAACCGGCAAAGGTTTTCCAGCTGATTTTATCGCCGAAGGCCAAGACCAAACGCGTGGTTGGTTTTATAGCTTGTTGGTTTTGGGAGTTGGTTTATTTGGGAAGAGCCCATATCGTCAGGTGATCGCTAATGGCATGGTTTTGGCCGAAGATGGGCAAAAAATGTCTAAGAAATTAAAGAACTATCCTGACCCAATGGTGGTGGTGGATCGTTATGGCGCTGATGCTCTTAGATTTTACTTGATGTCTTCACCGGCCGTGCGGGCAGAAGACCTTAATTTTTCTGAAAAAGGGGTAGCGGAAACCTACCGTAAAAACATTGCTCGTTTGTTAAATGTCTTATCTTTCTTTGAGACTTACACTGAAGAATTGCCGACCAAAGAGTTTGATTCTCGTCAGCTTGTGAATGTGCTTGACAAGTGGATAATGTCACGTTTGGGGGGAACAATCGTTGAGGTGGAGCGGGTATTGGATAATTACGAAATTGACCGTGCCTCACGGCCGATTGAAGAATTTATTGAAGATTTATCGGTTTGGTATCTTCGCCGCTCGCGTGACAGATTTAAGTCAGACGACAAGGGTGACAGAGAGGAGGCAATCGCGACAACTTACCACGTGCTTAAAGAAACGGCCAAACTGCTTGCCCCGATTTGTCCTTTTGTTGCCGAGGAGATTTATCTCAAATTAAAAAAAGCCGGCGAGTCAGAGAGCGTCCATTTGACAAAGTGGCCGAGTGAGGAAAATAATTTTGTCTACACCGAAACGCCGATTGGCGAAGAAATGGCCGCAGTTCGTGAAATCGTGTCGCTGGCCTTGGAGTTTAGACAAGCAGCCGGCCTTAAAGTACGTCAACCTCTTAGAGAACTTAGGATAAAGAGTCAATATTTAGCTTTGCGACCTGAATATCACAACTTAATTTTGGAAGAGTTGAATGTTAAAAAATTGGTTTTTGATCCGAAGCTGTCAGATGAAGTTTGGCTGGATACAGAAATGGATGACGGGCTGAAGCAAGAAGGCGAATCCCGTGAATTTATCAGAAACCTGCAAGAGTATAGAAAGTCTTTGGGTCTGACACCAAATGACAAAATTATTTTGCGCGTTGAGGCGCCGGACGAAGGGCGCGAAATGTTACGTCGATTTGAAAAAGAAGTAATCAAAGCCGCCGGGTTGAAGCGTCTTGATTATGGAATCGTAAAAGAGGGCTGGGGGATATCGGTAAATGGGAAAACTTTTAAGGTAAAAATTGGCGAAGATGATTAGAAGATGTCCTACAAAATTTATCACACAGAAGGTTTTATCTTGAGTGGCCGGCCTTACGGCGAGGCCAACAAAGTTTTTAGGATTTTGACTCCGGACCTTGGCCTGGTGAATTGTTTGGCGCAGGGGATTAGGTTGGAAAAGTCAAAATTGCGTTTCGGTACCTCGGTCAGGCGTTTTGTAAAGATTTCGTTGGTGCGTGGTCGTGAATATTGGCGCCTGATTCATGTGGAATTAGATTATAACTTCAATAACTTGGTCGCCGATTGCGCACCAGATGGCTTGGAGATGTTCTTGGCGAAAACGGCAACATTGTTATCGCGTCTTATCTACAGCGAGAGCCGAGACCCGGACCTCTATGAAATATTGAAAGGCGCGGTGACGGCCTGGGTGAAGAACAGCAATGATGGCAAAGAATTGCAACAAAGCTTGGAAATCCTGACAGTTGTTAGGTTGTTGACGGTCCTCGGTTATCGTTCCGACGATAAAGGGATTGGCTTGTTCGCGGAAGCTGGAGACTGGCAAAGAAATACGTTGGCTGATTTTAAAACGCACCTGCCTCGAGCGGTGCGTTCGATTAATGATGTTCTTCAGAATTCACACCTGTAATTATGGTTATTTTATGATATTATTTAAATATGGAACAAGCACCAAAAAGCTCGGGTTTTACCAGCCGACTTGAGGCAATGCAGAAAAAAATCTACAGAGATAAACCTGATGAGGAAATGTTAGAATCGGAATCAACCCTGTTGCCCAAAAAGAAGTTTGGCGTTAAAACCGATTGGGACATTCCGGCCGAAGAAACTAAATCTGAAAAGAAACCCTTGACCTCTTCCTTTCTTTTTAAAACCTTTTTATTTTCGGTTGTTTTTTTTATTTTGGCCCTTGGAGTCGCCGCTTACCTGTTTTTTTATGGGTTCAACACTATTTCCAGTCATAATATTGAAATGAAAATTCAAGGTCCATCAATCGTAAAGGCGGGGGATGAGATAAACCTTCAAGCAACAATTACAAACAACAACAAGGCCCCTCTTGATTCCGTTTCTGTAATTTTTTCTTATCCGGTCGGAACCTTAAATGCTCTTGACCGGGCTAGCGCTTTTCCGGTTGACGAACAAGAAATCGGGGGGATTAGCGAAAAACAAGTGGTTAATGTTTCTTCCCGGGCGATTATTTTTGGTGAACGTAACAGCGAACAAGAAGTCGTTGTAACTATGGAATATCGTTTACCTGATTCCAACGCCATTTACACTAAGGAGAAAACCTTTACTTTGGTGATGGGTGCTTCACCGATTGACCTCTCGCTTGATTTGCCGTCGGAGCTTAACGCTAGCCAAGAATTTCCTTTGGTTATAAAATTAGTTTCCAATTCGGAAACTGTGTTGAAAAATATAAATTTGACCCTTGAATATCCCGCGACCGGTTTTATGTTAAAAAATGCCGAGCCAGAGCCTTTGGCGGGGGGCAGTGTCTGGTTTTTGGGTGACATTCCAGCCGGTAGCGAACGTGTTATAAAAATCAATGGGATTCTAGAAGGCCAAAACGAAGACGTAAAGTCTTTTCGCGTGCGTGTTAGCAGCTCGCCCCTAGGGAGTCCCGATGAAGATAGTTTTGATTATGGCGAAGCTTTCGCCAAAGCGGTTATCAAGCGTTCGTTTATTAATTTTGGCTTGTCTATAAATGGAAGTACTAGGTCAGAAGTCGTGATTAGGCCCAGAGATGAAGTTTCTGTCAGCTTAAATTGGGGGAATAACCTGCCGGATCGTTTATTTAATAATCGAATGGTTGTTAAGTTGGATGAAAACTTAATAGATAAGCGGTCGGTTGTTTCTAATGAAGGTTTTTATAACTCAATTGATAATACTATCACTTGGGACAGGACAAATACGCCTGGCTTGTCGGAGCTTGATACAAATGAAATCGGAAATTCTTTTTTCAAATTTAAATTACTTGATTTTTCGCAAGAGGCTGTTTTTAGTCAGCCCAGTTTTGGAATCTCTGCTTTTTTTGAAGGCCAGAGAGTTGGTGCCGACCAACTATCGGAAAAAGTAACCAGTGACAGCCAGCGGTTGGTAAAAATAGAAACAGAAGCCGACTTTAGCGCGAGGTCAATCCACAGCGTCGGTCCGTTTAAAAATTCCGGTCCAGTGCCGCCCAGGGTCGGGCAGGATACTTCCTACACTATTGTTTGGTCTATTACTAATACAACCAATACTCTAAACCAAACAAAAGTGAAAACCACATTGCCCGCTTATGTCAATTGGACTGGTTCAATTTCACCACCAGAAGAAAAAATA
Source organism: Patescibacteria group bacterium (assembly GCA_022705505.1). Taxonomy (GTDB): domain Bacteria; phylum Patescibacteriota; class Minisyncoccia; order Phycocordibacterales; family XYD1-FULL-46-19; genus JAKJEI01. Next base: position 20,319 of record JAKJEI010000004.1, on the reverse strand, counting down.
ATTTATGACCCAAATACCCGGGAGGTTAGTTGGCAGGCTGGTGAAGTGTCGGCGGGCACGGGTGAGACCGCGCCGGTTAGGGAAGCTTATTTCCAAGTCTCAATCACTCCGAGCTTGAGTCAAGTCGGCCAACTTGTTAGACTGACCAATCAATCTCATTTTCAAGCGACTGATTCATTCACCAATACCATTATGACCAAAACAGGAGAGGCTGTTACGACCGACTTGACGAATGACCCGAAATTTGGCCGTAACGATCAACTGGTAACAGAGTAATTATAATAATTATTATGGGTGAAAAAGAAAATCTTTTGGATAAGGTGGTGTCACTGGCCAAGCGGCGCGGTTTTGTTTATCCCAGCTCGGAGATTTATGGTGGTTTTGCTGGTGTTTATGATTTTGGGCCGATGGGGGTGGAGTTAGAAAATAATCTAAAGACCCATTGGTGGAAGTGGATGGTCCACAAGCGGCAAGATATTGTCGGTTTGGACTCCAGTATTTTTATGAATCCTAAAATTTGGGAAGCTTCGGGTCATACCAAAGGTTTTTCGGATCCTTTAGCGGAATGCAAAGAATGTCACACTCGAATCAGGGTGGACAAGGTTCTTGGCGACATCGGAGTTTTTGCTGACGAAAAAATGTCTGAAGAAGAAATCAATAAACTTTTCAATGAGCATCGTCAAGAGATAAAATGTCCCAATTGCGGCAAACAAAATTTTACAGATGCTCGTAGATTTAACTTATTGGTAAAATCCAACCTAGGGGATTTTACCGAGTCAGGTCTGGACAACCCGTCTTATTTGCGGGGGGAGACTTGTCAGGGCATTTACGTTAACTTCAAAAATGTTTTAGATTCAAATCATAAAAAATTACCCTTCGGCATTGCTCAGATTGGCAAGGCTTTTCGCAACGAAATTGCGCCTCGGCAGTTTCTTTTCCGGACTCGTGAATTTGAACAGATGGAAATGCAGTATTTTACTCATCCCAATCAAGAAATGGCGGAGTATGAAAAACTTCGGGCATATCGTTGGCAGGCGGTCCTTGACCTTGGGTTAAGAGAAGAAAATCTGCGTTGGAAGAGGCATGAGAACTTAGTTTTTTATGCCAAGGAGGCTTACGATATTGAATATAATTATCCCTGGGGCTTTGATGAAATGGAAGGTGTCCACGCGCGTGGTGATTATGATTTGACCCAACACGCCAAGGGTTCCGGTAAAGATTTGTTTTATCAGGACACTGAAAGTGGAGAAAAATTTATTCCGCACATTATTGAATCGTCAGGCGGGGTAGGTCGTTTGCTTTTGGCGGTGTTATGTGACGCTTATACGGAAGATGAGATGGGTGGAGAATCAAGAGTTTTTCTTCGGCTTAAGGCAAATCTCGCGCCGGTCAAAGTGGCTGTTTTCCCGCTTTTAAAAAATAAACCGGAACTGGTGGCTAAGGCCAAGGAAATATTTGAAAAATTAAATGAAAAAATTCAGCCAATTGTTTTTGATGATAACGGCAACATTGGCAAGCGTTATCGCCGACAAGATGAAATTGGCACGCCTTATTGCCTAACCGTTGATTTTGACACCTTGACCGATGCTGCGGTGACGGTGCGGGATCGCGATACCGGTGTTCAAGAACGAGTAAAAGAAACCGAGCTTCTTTCTTATTTGTCTACCAAAGGCCTGGCTTTCTAAGGGCCCTAAAAATTCAGCTAAATTTTATTGTTGTTCCTGATTTTGACAGTCAGGAATTTGAGTGGTAATTTTAAATAATGACACCAAAGAAAACAATTTTAACCAACGGGATAAGGGTCATTCTCTTGCCGCGCCCCGACGCTTTGTCAGTTAGCTTTCTGATTTTAACCAATGCTGGCGCTAAAAACGAACTTGACCAAGAGGCGGGCTTGGCGCACTTTATAGAACACATGGGTTTTAAGGGCACTCCCAAGAGGCCGAACGCCAAAATCATTGCTTCAGAATTTGATTCTCTAGGCGCGACCTATAACGCCTTTACCGGATATGACTTTACTTCTTATTATGTCACGGCGGTGCCGGATAAGACTGTTCAGGTGATAGATTTATTGGCCGACATCTATTTAAATCCGATTTATGATGAAGCAGAGATGGAAAAAGAGAAGGGGGTAGTGATGGAGGAATTCAAGAGTTATGAAGACAAACCGGCCAGTTTTGTGTGGGATGTTTTTTTAGGAGCGACCTATGGTGATACGCCGCAAGGGCGAACGACATTGGGAAAAAAGGAAACGGTGGCCGGCTTCAAGCGTTCTGACTTAATGAATTTTCGCCGTCGTCATTATCTGACCGATTCAACTGTCTTAGTGGTCTCTGGCCGGTTTGAAGAAGAAAAAGTCAAGGCTCAGCTGGAAAAACTATTTGTTCCCTTGCCGTCTGGGCGTGATGTCAGACCGCTTTTTAAAGAACCGGCCCAGTCTCAACCCAAGGTGGCCATTGCCACTCGGCCGATCGAACAATCTCACATTGTCATGGGTTTTCGCGGCTTTGATATTTATGATCCGCGATATTTTAGGTTGTCGGTTCTTTCAAACATTTTGGGAGGCAGCACTAGCTCTCGTTTATGGCAACGGGTGAGAGAAGAATTGGGGGCGGCTTATTATGTTGGCACGAGCGGAAGCAATCGCACCAATTTTGGTTACTTTGCGCTTTATGCTGGTACGGACAGTCGGAAAGATAAGCAGATTGTTGGAGTGATGGCTGAAGAATGCCGCCGTTTGAAGAACTCCTTGGTTACTGACGAAGAGCTAATTAGGGCCAAAAACCATTTAATTGGCAATCTTTATCTTGGTTTGGAAACTTCTTTTGATTTGGGTTACTTTTTTGGTGGGCAAGAAATCTATCGCCGCGAGATTTTATCTCCGGGGGAATTTGCCGCCAAAATTAACGCGGTATCGGCGGATGATGTTCGGAGTTTGGCCCAAGATCTTTTTAAACCAACCAGTCTTAATTTGGCGGCAGTTGGCCCCAATCAGTCTAAGGATGATTATTTGCGCGAACTCGTGATATAATAAGTTTATGCTAAATAAGGAAATAAATTTTAATATTAATATTTCGGTGGTTCTTAAAATCGCCGTGGTGGTAACGGTGATTATCCTATCATATTTTTTGCGGGATATTTTCTTGGCTTTGCTGACGGCGGTGGTCATTGCCTCGGCGGTAGATCCAGCGGCTACTCGGCTTTCGCGTTTTGGTCTGCCGCGAGTTGTTGGGGTCCTGCTTGTTTACCTCTTGTCTTTCCTAATTTTGTTCTCGGTTCTGTATTTATTTGTTCCGCCAGTTTTTCAAGATATTACCGGCTTGGCCTATACTTTGCCTAAACAAATAAACACCTTTATCGGCAATAATCCGGCTTGGAATTCTATTGTCTCTTTTTCGGACAGTTTGGACACGGAATTTTCAATTCAGGAGATAATTTCTCGCGGGCTTTTGGATTCGCCGATCCCTGGCAATGTTTATGATTTAGTCAAATCTTTGTTCAATGGGGTTGTCAGCTTCTTTTTGATTATTGTTATTTCTTTTTATTTTGCAGTTCAGAAAAATGGCGTAGAGAATTTTTTGCGCGTGATAACTCCGCTCAAGCAAGAAGAGTATGTTATCAATTTGTGGCAAAGGACGGAAGTGAAAATTGGCCGCTGGATTCAAGGGCAACTTCTGCTTGGTCTTATTGTTGGTCCGATGGTTTACATTGGCCTGACTCTTTTTGGCATCAAGTATGCCTTGGTTTTGGCGATTACAGCCGGTTTGTTTGAATTGATTCCGGTTTTTGGTCCGGTTCTCGCGGCTGTCCCAGCCGTCTTTTTGGGTTTTTCAGAAAATTTTACTCTCGGTTTGATGGTCATTGGTTTTTATATTATTGTCCAACAGTTTGAAAACCATCTGCTATATCCGTTGGTAATGAAAAAGGTTATCGGCCTAAATCCGATTATTGTCATTATTTCGTTGGTCGTCGGGTATGAGTTGGCCGGCTTTTTGGGAATGATTTTGGCGGTGCCGGCAACAACTTTGTTGATGGAATATGTTAACGATGTTGGCAAGCGTAAAAAAGGCTTAAGTAATGTCGTCTAAATTTTACATTACCACGACTTTGCCGTATGTTAACGCGGCGCCTCACATTGGTTTTGCAACCGAAATTGTGCGAGCGGATATTTTTGCGCGGTGGCGTCGTCTTTTGGGGGACGAGGTTTTTTTTAACACCGGCACAGATGAGCATGGCCAAAAGATTTACCAAAAAGCGCTCGCCGAAGGCAAAACCCCGCAAGCTTACGTTGATGAATGGGCGAAAAAGTTTAAAGGTTTGCAAAGTTTACTCAATCTATCTCCTGAGCTGAATTTTATTAGGACAACTGACGAACATCACATCAGCGCGGTTCAAGAGTTTTGGCGTCGTTGTCGGGCTAATGATGATATTTATAAAAAATTTTATAAAATTAAGTATTGCGTCGGGTGTGAGTTGGAAAAGCAAGAATCGGAATTGGAAGACGGCAAATGCCCTCTGCACCCAACCCTTGAATTACAAATTGTTGAGGAAGAAAATTATTTTTTTCGTTTTTCCAAATATCAGAAATCGCTGCTTGAATTGTATGAACAAAAGCCGGCTTTTGTGTTGCCAAAAAGCCGGTTAAATGAAATCAAAAACTTTGTTTCGGCGGGACTGCAGGATTTCAGCGTTTCGCGCCTGGTTGGCAAAATGCCCTGGGGGATTCCGGTGCCAGACGACCCGGCTCATGTAATGTATGTGTGGTTTGACGCGTTAGTCAACTATTTGTCCGCTATCGGTTGGCCTGATGATGAGGCGCGGTTTAGCCGCTGGTGGTTGGAATCGGGAGGAGCTGTTCAATTTTGCGGTAAAGATAATTTGCGTCAACAGTCAGCGATGTGGCAAGCAATGCTTTTGTCTGTTGGCTTGCCACCGTCTAAGGTTATTTTGGTGGAGGGCTTCATTATAAGTGGAGGGCAGAAGATGAGTAAAAGTCTCGGCAATGTTGTTAGCCCTCTTGAGATTGTGGCGGAATATGGCGTGGACGCTTTTCGTTATCAGGTGGCGCGCGAGTTCTCCATTTTTGAAGACAGTGATTTTACTTGGGAGAGGTTTAAAGAAGCTTACAACGCCAATTTGGCCAACGGTTTGGGCAACCTAACGGCGCGGATTATGAAAATGTCTGAAAACTACTTTGCCGAACCGATCGCGACCGAAGATACATTTGAGTCGGTTATCACAACCGTGGGGAATATCTCCAGTGTTTGGGAACAATACAATGAGGCCTTGGGAGCTTATGATCTAAACCGGGCGGCTAATGTGATATGGCGCGAAATAGGGGAAATGGACCGAGAAATCCAGGAACGAGCACCATTTAAGCTTTTTAAAACTGCCCCGGAAGAGGCGCGAAAAATTGTGAGAACTTTGGTTTTTCGTTTGGCGCGTTTGGCAGTGATGTTGTCGCCGTTTTTGCCAGAAACGGCCGAAAAAATAAAACAAGCAATTTTGGTCAATAAAATGCCCGAACCGTTGTTTATTAGGAAATAAACAGGTTTTAGGTGTTAGGTTTCAGGTTTTAGCTTAAAGAGTAATGGAAGATAAACGCATTAAATCCTTTAGAGACTTGAGAGTTTGGCTACTTGGAGTTGACATTGTTGAAAAGGTTTATATATTAACCAAAAAATTTCCCAAAGATGAAACTTTTGGTTTGTCTTCGCAAATAAGGAGAAGTGCTGTTTCTATCCCTTCAAATATTGCTGAAGGTAGATCCAGGGGTAGTAAAAAAGAGTTTTGTCAGTTTCTTTTTATTGCCCTAGGTTCATCTTCAGAGCTAGAGACACAATTAATTATTACTAATAAACTTTATTCTTTTCTAGAAATAGATGAAGTCATTTGCATGATTCAAGAAGAGCAAAAAATGATATCTTCTTTGATTTCTAAACTTAAGTCTTAACTATAACCTATAACCTAACACCTAAAACCCCTTTTATCTCTATGTTTTATTCAACACCTAACACCTATAACCTAAAACCTGTCTTATATTTTGACGCCCATACCCATTTAAACTTACAGTTTGAAAAGGACTGGCAAGCCGTGGGTGAGCGAGCGTTTGAAGAAGGCGTTAGCTTTGTGAATATTGGCGCTGATTTGGCTTCTTCACAAAAAGCGCTTGAACAAGCGGAATTTTTTGGTGATGGGGGTTTTTGCTCTGTTGGCCTGCATCCGACTGATGGCCGGCTCGTTGATTTTGGAGAGATTACAACTTTGGCCGAAGATCCTAAGGTGGTCGCCATTGGCGAGTGTGGTCTGGATTATTTTCATTGCGCCGATGAGCCTGAACGTCGGGCGCAGGTTGAGTTGTTTAAAAAACATCTTGATTTGGCGTTCGTTCTGAATAAACCGCTGATGGTTCACTGCCGGCCATCAGTCGGGACTTTTGATGCATATGAAGACTTGTTCCAAATCTTGCGCGAGTATCAGGATCTTGGCAAATTGCCTCGTTTCAATATGCATTTTTTCGTCGGTGATTGGCTGATGGCGCAAAAATTCTTAGCCCTTGGCGGTTACTTGTCGTTTCCCGGAGTAATAACTTTTTCTGAACAATATGGCGAAATCATCAAAAAAATGCCGCTAAATCGCTTAATGTCCGAAACGGACGCGCCTTTTGCGGCCCCAGTTCCTTTCCGGGGCAAACGAAACGAGCCGGCTTATGTCAAATATGTGGCTGAAAAAATCGCCGAGCTAAGACCAGAGACGCGCGCGGTAGTTTTGGCAGCTTTGGTTCAAAATGCTCAAGAATTTTTTAGCTTGTAAAAATAGGGGTTAACTCCTTCAAATTGAGGGGGAGAGTTGCCACCTGGGTCATTTATGGCTTGCCTTTTCTTGCGTTGGCTCCGCGTTCTTGTCGTTGACTTTTGTCCAAGATGCTGATAATATGGCCTCTGTATGGATGAAATAGAAAAAGCTGAAAATTTGGATAATGGAGAGGAGCAGGAGCCGAAAATCTATGAGATCGGCTATCTTTTGACCCCGATTATCCCTCAAGACGCCTTGGCCGAAAATGTCGTTCAGGCTCTCAAGACTCCAATTGACAAATTTGGTGGCGTAATTACCAGCGAGATGGATCCCTCAATGATTCGTTTGGCTTATACTATAAAAAAGAATATTGGCAACAAGAAAGAGCGTTTTAGCGATGCCTATTTTGGTGCTTTGCGTTTTAAGCTCTTGCCGGAAAAGGCGGCAGTTCTGAAGGACGTTTTAGATAAAAGCGACAAAATTATTCGTTATTTGACGATTGCGATGTCTGAAGGCGAGGAGACAATTGTTCCGCCGAAGCGAACTTTTCAGCGACGGGAGGTTCAAACCGAACCCTTTGAGATTGAAAGACGAGAAAAAGAGATTGAACCGGAAGATGTAAAAGAGATGACCAAGGAAGATATAGACAAAGAAATAGAGAACTTGCTTGAAGAAAAGGCTTCTTAGTTTTTACATTTTAACTTTTCAATTTTAAATTTTTTATCATGTATTTAAACAAAGCTTTCGTCATTGGCAACTTGACACGCGACCCGGAGAGGAGAGCTCTGCCGTCAGGCACGACCGTGGTAAACTTTGCCGTGGCGACCACTCGTTATTGGAAGGATAAGAATGGTGTTCGGCAAGAAGATACTCAATTCCATAACTGTGTTGCCTTCGGAGCTCAGGCTGAGACAATTGCTCAATATATGAGGAAGGGGAGCAGCATAATGATTGAGGGCCGGATGCAAACTAGAAGTTGGGACGCTCAAGACGGCAGCAAGAAATATCGAACAGAGATAATCGTTGACAGTTTTCAATTTGGACCAAAGCGCGAAGGCGGTTCGTCCTTTGACACCGGTAGTCCCGCGCCGGCTGGCAAGCCTGAATCGGCGTCCGTCCCCCCATCTGAGCTGGAAACGATTCAATATCCGGAAGAAGAGATTAATCCCGATGATATCCCGTTTTAGTTTTTATTCGTAAATTCGCATGAATTTGTAGGTTAGCATTATGTTTATCTAAGCACGACAGGTCAAATAATTAAAAATAAAAAAGTTAAGTAAGAGTTAAGTTAATAAAAAGACGGCCCTATGAACAAACAATGTCATTTTTGCACCGGTAAGTCCAAAGTTGTTGATTACAAGGATGTTGAAATCCTAAAGAGTTTTTTGGATACTCATGGACGTATCAATAAACACCGCCGCACCGGCACTTGTGCCAAGCACCAGCGCCAAGTGGCGACGGCGATTAAACAAGCCAGATTTTTGGCGTTGTTACCGTTTATTGAAGGATAGTCTGTAACCTTTTCTAAAACATACCCAAAGACCCCTCTGCGGGGTCTTTGTTCTTATCGATTAAGTTATTTAAATCAGAATTTGGGGTCAAAACTGTCCCAGCCTCTGAACGCTTTTTAATTTTTAGACTCGTTCCACGTATTCGCCAGTCTCAGTATTGATTCGCACAGTGTCTCCTTCGTTGATAAACATCGGCGCGTTGGTGGTGAAGCCGGTCTCTAAGGTGATTTGTTTCAAACCCCCCTGGACCGTGTTGCCCTTGATGGCTGGCGGGGCGTCAGTCACTTTTAGTTCAACTTTGATTGGTACTTCAATTCCTAGGACTTTGTCGCCAAACGACAAGACATCAATTGTGTCATTTTGTCTGACAAACTTTATTTTGTCGGCGATAGTTTCAGCCGGCATCTCAAAACGCTTGCTTGGGTCATTGACCTCGCAAAACCAGTATTGGCCACGATTTTCATAAAGGTATTTGATTGGCCGGCGTTCAAGTTCGGCCTCTTCTACCTTTTCGCTTTGATGAAAAGAGTTTTCTATGACTTTGCCGGTAATCAAATTGCGCATTTTGACGGCATTGACCGGTTTGCGTTGTTGTTTGCGAAAAACGTGAGAAGTCAAAACTTCAAATGGCTCTCCTTCAAACACGATAAACTTCCTTGGTTTTATTTCATTATATTCCAACATAACTTTCAGATATTAACTGAATTGCGAATAATTGTCCAGCCAAACAAAGTTTAGACCGGAAAAGACTTCTATTCCTCGTCGTTTGTGTCGGTTTCTTCGTTTGAAGAATCCTCGTCGTTATTTAAGAGTTTCTCCTTTACCTTTTGCAAGATTTCTTGTTTAAGGTCGGAATTTTCGCGTAAAAATTGTCTGGCGGCGTCATAGCCTCGCCCCAACTTCACTTCGTGAGTGGTTTTGCCATCTGGAGTGTAAGAATAAGCCGCGCCGGATTTTTTAATTAAATTGTATTTTTCGCCAATGGCCAAAAGCTCGCCCTCGGGGGAGATGCCTTCACGGTAGAGGAGGTCAAATTCGGCTTGGCGGAAAGGCGCGGCAACTTTGTTTTTGACCACTTTGACCCTGATTCGTCCGCCGATAACTTCATCACCTTTTTTAATTTGAGCAATACGACGGACATCTAGCCGAACAGAGGAGTAGAACTTGAGCGCCTTGCCGCCGGGGGTGGTTTCCGGATTGCCAAACATCACGCCAATTTGCATTCTGATTTGGTTAATAAAAATGACCACCGTTTTGCTGCGGTCCACGATGGAGGTCATTTTGCGCAAGGCTTGCGACATTAGGCGCGCCTGCTTGCCAACGTGGTAATCGCCAACGTCACCCTCTATTTCATCTTTGGGGGTCAGGGCGGCCACCGAGTCTATGACGACCACGTCAATCTTGCCGGAACGTACCAGGCTCTCGGCGATGTCCAGGGCCTGTTCGCCGTAATCGGGTTGCGAAATTAATAATTCTTCGGTTTGGACACCAAGACGTTTGGAATATTCAGGGTCAAGCGCGTGTTCCGCGTCAATAAAAGCGCAAACCCCGCCCTTTTTTTGTGCTTGGGCCACAATATGCAAGGCCAAGGTAGTTTTGCCGGAAGATTCTGGACCGAAAATTTCTATAATCCGACCGCGGGGGACTCCGCCGACACCCAGGGCGGCATCTAGCGCCAACGAGCCAGTTGGAACAGCATCAATCCCAACCTTGGGTTTGTCGCCCAATTTCATAATTGCTTCATCGCCAAACTTGCTTTGAATTGCCTTGATGGTGTCGGCGATGTTGTTGCCGGTAGTTTTAGTTTGTTTTGTTTTTTTAGCCATAATCCTAATGTAAGCGCGATACTAATTTGTGAATGTCTATGGATCTTTTTTCTACAGAACCCTATCTTGCGTCTTGCCCTGTTTTCGTCTTGGGTTGCTAACTTTTGTTATAAACGACCTGCAACTTCCGAACTATTTCTCGGCCAAATTTATCCTCGGCCTTTAGTTCAAAGGCATTATAGCCGGAGGACAAGAGGAGCGGTTCTTCAAAATTGCCATCTTGGTCGGTAAAAATTTTACGCCCATTTAAATAGATTTGAGTAATTCGGTCGGCGCGACCTTTGATATTGACCAGCTCATTATTCAGACTGGAGCCATCGCTGGGAGAGTAGAGGACAATATCCGGTCCCGAAATCAAATCTTTAAACTTGAAGCCGGAGTAAGTTAGAATAACCGCCACAACCAAAATGGTGATAATCGCTTTGGCGGAAATTCTTTCTTTCAAGCCTTTGGTTTCTATGGTCATTCTAATTAATTTAATTATATCATATTCTCATCATCTCCCTCTAAAATTTCTGGGGCGCTTGGCGCGCCGTAAACTTCGCGCGGTTTGGCGCCCTCGCCGGGACCGATAACTCCTCGTTCTTCCAACATATCAAGCAGGCGAGCGGCGCGGGCGTAGCCGACTTTTAATTTTCGTTGAAGATACGAGGCTGAAGCCTTGCCGGCTTGGATTACCGACTCGCGCGCGTCTTCATATAGGTCATCGTCAGCATCAGAATCGCCAAAGGTGGCGTTAAAGAGGGGAGAACCACCCGAGTTTCCTTCGGCTCCCAGGTTAAGGTCGGATGGCGGGATGTCAGCGTATTGCTTGGCCAAGTGGGCAGAAATTCGTTTGACTTCGTCCTCAGAAATAAAGGCCGACTGAAGGCGAACCGGTTTAGACATTTCGCCAGACAGATACAACATGTCGCCCGCGCCCAGCAGTTTTTCGGCGCCGGCCATATCCAAAATGGTACGGGAGTCAATCTGGGAAGCAACTTGTAGAGCAATTCGCGAAGGAATGTTGGCTTTAATCAAACCAGTGATGACCTCCACTGATGGTCGTTGCGTGGAAAGAACCAAGTGAATACCGACCGCGCGAGACATTTGGGCCAAGCGAACAATTGCCGCTTCCAACTCGCGTGGGTAGGCGGTCATAATATCGGCTAGTTCATCAATAATAACGACAATGTAGGGCATTTGTTCAACCTCGTCCGCCTCATCTGCCTCACCCTCTTCGGCGGTTGTTTTTTTGGTAGCCGCCTTGGCCAAGGTCGGTTCCAGAACGTTCTTGTGGTAAGACTGGATGTCGCGGACGGCTTCGGCTTCCAAAATATCGTAACGGCGGTCCATTTCTTTGGCTAACCAACGGAGAGCGGCAATCGCTTTTTTGGAGTCGGTGATGACCGGGGTCAGGAGGTGAGGAATTTTGTTGTAAAGCGTAAGTTCAACGCGCTTTGGGTCAATCATCACAAAACGCATTTTTTCTGGCGAATTGCGATAAAGCAGAGAGGAGATGACGGCGTGAATGGTAACTGATTTGCCTGAGCCGGTGGCACCGGCAATCAAGAGATGGGGCGCTTTGGCAATATTGGCAAAGCGGGGTTGGCCGGAAATATCGCGACCCAAAGCCACATAGAGCGGGTGATGTGATTCCGCGAAATCGTTTGACGAGAGAAGTGAGGCCAAGCGAATGGTCGCCTTAGCTTTGTTGGGGATTTCAATTCCCACCAGGGACTTGCCCGGGATGGGAGCTTCTATCCGGAGAGGATGGGCGGCCAGGGATAGCGCGAGGTCGTTCTGAAGGGCGACAATGCGGGAGAGTTTCATTCCCTCGGCCGGCTTTAAGGCGTAACGGGTAACGGTTGGACCGATAGAAACTTCGTCCATTTCCACACTAATGCCAAAGTTGGACAAAGTTCGTTTTATGATGTTGGCATTGGCCTTGATGTCGCCGGCGTTTGGTTTGCCGCTGTCTTGTTCTAAGAGTGAGATTGGCGGGGGAATAAAGGCGCCCGTTGTCTTGGCTTTTTTGCCAAAGAGAGGGGCCCCGCTAAGGAATCCGCCGTCGTTTACTTTGAGCTCTTTTTCTTTGTTCGGCTCTTTGTCTGCTTTATCTGTTTCTGCTGTCGGGTATTCTTCGCGCAAGGCCTCTTTTGAAGCGTCGCTTAATTTTATTGTCTCAAATTTTTCTTCTTGTTCCTCTTCTTCTTCCTTTTTCTTAAACAATTTTTGCCAGAGACTAAAGCCAAGGACTTGATGAGAATCAAAAGTGATAATAAGAGAGATGAGAACAAGCGCGGATAAAAAGATTAAGCTGGCATAAAAGTCAAAGTAGCGTAAAAGAGGAGAGGCCAAAAACCCGCCAACCACGCCGCCACTGGTATCGCCGGCAATGACCTGGATAATGCTTAAGCTGGACAGGAAAAAAATTAGACCACCAATAACGCGACTGGGCGAAAGCTTGAACTCTAACGACCGGAGCAGGTAAATTCCCAAGAGGACCAAGAGAACAGGCAAAAGAAAAGCGCCATGGCCGAACAACTTATAAAAGAGATTATAGGTAACCACACCGGCCAGGCCGGCAATGTTAAAACAGGATAAAACAAAGAACAATGACAGGGCGAATAAGATAATCGCCAGGACTGCCTTTTTTGTTTCATTTTTTAAGTGAAGGCTTGGCAGACCTTCGTCATCACGCCGTGATTTTTTTTCTTTGCCATTACGGTTTTTTTTGTGTCTTCCCATATCCCAATTATAGCAGAGGCGAGCAAAAATTTCAGGAGTGATTCAGGGATTATTTAACTTGTGGATAACTTGAGAATCCGATTGTTAAGATCGGGGTGGTCTCTTTTTTGCGCGCAAACGGCAATTAGGGTCGGCGAGTCCCCGCCGTTCTTCCCTCGGTCGACAAGCGAGGCCAAACAATTGACTATTGGACATTTCTTTCTTTTTGGAGTAGAATCAAAATGGCCTTAAAAACTAAAGGACTAATGCCAAAAAGACATTAATTTACAATGGCCGATATAGAAAAAGACAACAATATAAGGGACAATAATATGGGCCAAGGAATAGACTCGCGCTTTTTGAAGTTTGCCTTCCTTAAATCAAAAAAGTTGGTTCAGGCCACGTATTTGGTTACTTCGTTTATTTCTGATAGCGAACCTCTAAAGTGGCGAATTCGGGAATCTGTCCTTGAACTGATGTCGGACACCAGTCTTTTGGTACCGACCTCCAGTTTGTCCGATGGTTCGGGAGAGGGACAAATTTCTCCCTTGTTCAAAATCTCAGTCTTGGAAGCTGTCCTTAATCGTCTGGACCAAGTGGCGAATTTGTTGGACATTGCTTCAGCTGCCGGCTTTGCCTCGGAGATGAATTTGGCGATTTTAAAAAATGAGTTCCGGGGCTTAGGCAAAAACATCTCTTCCAAACTGGGAAGAGGTCTAAAGGAAATTGTCGGACCGGAAGAAGCTTCACAACTGCTGCTGGAAGCGAGAGAGAAGTATCCGGTTGGCGGAGTCGCGACAACTATGGGACATAATATTTCAGAGACAAACTATAATGCCAATGTCCGATTGAGCGAAATGTTGTCTGAAAGACTGAAAGGGACAGAAGCCGGCAAAGAAAAAGACCTATACCAAAAAGAGGGGGGTAAAAAAAATCGGCGCTTAGTTAACAAAGATGCTCGGCGTCTTGAAATAATTAGTTTTTTGAAAGGCAAGAGCTGGACTTCCATTAAGGACATCTCTGACGCTATTTCTGATTGCAGCACAAAAACGATTCAGCGAGAGCTGGCCGACTTGGTCCAAAAAGGGGTCCTTAAGAAAAAAGGGGACCGCCGTTGGAGCCGTTATCTTTTGGCCTAATGGCCCAAATTAAGGCCAACGTTGGCTATATCCATTCCAATCTAATTCTTGGCTTTTTCAGCCCCACTTCTGGCTGCCCGCTCCCTTAATATATCTTTGTTTTCTTTGGTTTACGGCCTAATTTTTGACTATTAACCACTAACCTCAACGTTTATTGACTCTCGCTTCATTTTTAGTATAATGAGCATTACCTGAGTTGTTTGTCACAACCGGATTAAAAAAACGTTCTAATGGAGCAAAACAAGCGTTTTCTAGTTGAACCGCTTGCTTAGTTATCCACATTAGAGCTTTTGCGAAAACAACGGTAGAGTTGCTATAATTTGGGTATCGTCCTTTGAAAATTTAATAATCTGAACATTGTCTGAATTTTCTGTTTTCCATTCACAAAAATAGGTTAAGCGTTGAGGGGATTTGGTCGAACAATCTCCTCGTGGTTGCCTTCGTTTGCTTGGACTCCAACAGGGAGAGTAGTTTGTTAGTTGATAAGTTTATTAGTTTTGGTTTTGGATTTTATTCTTACCAACTTTTGACTTTTAACTTCTAACTTTTAAACTAGTTTCCCTGTTGGTGTCGAGGTGTACGAACAACCAACATAAAAAATTATCAATTATTAGTATTATAAGTAAGTTTATAAGTTACAAATTTATATTATGAGTAAAAGAATTCTTACTCTGGTTGTAGCTGCTGCTTTCATCTTCGCCTTGGTTGGTGTTTCTACCGCCAAAGCCGCGACAGTTGAAGAGTTGACAGCTTTGATCGCCCAGTTGCAAGCGCAGATTGCTGCTTTGACTGGTGGTTCAACAACTGCAGCCGGAGAGATTACCAAGGACCTAACCATCGGTTCTCGCGGTGATCAAGTTGAAATCCTGCAGAAATATTTGGAAGACGAGGGTTACCTCGTTATGCCAGTTGGCGTTGCTTACGGTTACTTCGGTAACTTGACCAAGGCCGCTGTTGCTAAGTGGCAAGCTGACAACGGTGTTGCTCCGGCCTATGGTTACTTCGGTGCCAAGAGCCGCGCTATGTATGCGACCTTGAATCCTATCACTCCGGTTACCCCGGGTGATGACGATGACGATGATGCCGATGATGGCGACTTGGAAGGTGGCGCTGGTGCCATCTCTGACGCCGATTACATTGCCAAATTGAGCAATGAAGAAGTTGGCGAAGGTGAATCAGATGTTGAAGTTGCCGGTCTCACTATTGAGGCTGACGAAGGCTCTGACATTGAATTGGTTGCCGTTAACCTAAACTTCTCCAAGGGGACCGCGACCAGGGACCTTGACCGCTATGCTGACGAGGTTTCCATTTGGTTTGACGGCGAAGAAGTTGCTCGTTTGGATGCCGATGAATTTACCCGTCGCCAAAACTATGACAAGACCATCTCCTTGGATCGTGGCGCTATCATTCGCGCTGGCGAAAAAGGCGACTTGGTTGTTGCCCTTTCCGGTGTTTCCAACCTTGATAGCACTGACGCGACCAAAACCTGGACTCTTGAATTTGAGTCCATTCGTTTCCGTGATGGTCTAAACGCGGTCATTACTGACACGGAGACTGGCGACATCAATGATGGCACGGGCCGAACCTTCTCCTTTGAAGGCTTTGCTGCCGCGACAGGTTTGGAACTCCGCGTAAGCAAGGGTAGTTCCTCCATCAATGATTCTCGCATCATTATGGTTAGCACCACCAAAGACACTGATAACGAGGAAATCTTGGCTTTCAAGATTGAAGCTCGCGGCGACTCCGACCTCCATATCAATGACCTGTCTGTTAACTTTGACTCAGTGGGCGCTGGTGTTGGCGAAATCATCAACACTGCCAAATTGATTGTTGATGGCGACACCGTTGGTTCGGAAAGCTTTGCTTCTTCAACTACCGCGACGGGGACTGCTGTCTTTGACAACATTGATTTGACAATTGATGCTGGTGACACGGTTGAGGTAATCGTTGAGGTTGACTTCAACAAGGTTTCTGGCGGTTTCGTGGAAGGTGCCACTTTGAAGGCTAGTGTCAACCCCGATGCTGTTACTAATTACAGTGTTGCTTGGGATGTTGAAGATGAAGAGGGCGACGTCGTTTCTTCTGATAATATGACTGGCGCTGCTTCATCCGAATACCACGCTTTCTACTCAACCGGTATCGTGATTGAGGCTAAGTCTCTTCCGACTCCGACCATTAAAGACACCAACGGTGACTCTGCTGGCGGTGAACTTGGTCTCTACAAGATGACCTTTGATGTAACGGCTTTCGAGAATGACATTTACGTTCCGACAGGCGCTACAAACGCCACTTCTTCAGTAACTGCGACTAGTGGTGTTGTCTACACTATTGAGGATTCAACTGGTGTAGCAATGATGTTGAATGGTGCCGGTTTGGCTTCCACTTCAGCTGTTTACTCCTCAACCGCGACCAAGAGTGGTAATCACTATGTGATTAATCAGGGTGAGACCAAAACCTTTACCCTTGATATCACCTTTACCCCGACAGCTACCGGTTACTACACTGCTCAGCTTTATGGCGTAAACTACAAGGCTGGTTCTGCAGCTGCGGCTGACACCATGCAGTTGGCTATCCCGGTTGGCGACTTTGAAACTAGCTCTCTCTACATCATTCCTTAGTTTTGATTAGAGTCAGTTAGCTCAAAACAAAAACCACCCTTTAGGGTGGTTTTTGTTTTGAGTTTTTTGCTGTCGGTATCTCATTTTTGTCGGTGAACTTGCTTTCTCTTCTGGTGGTTCTTGTGGAAGTTTTTAGGGTTAAACGCGAAGAGGGTTATTTTTATTGCCGAGTCGGCTTTGATATTTTATAATTTAGTTATTATGCCTAAATCAGACGGAATGTGGTTTTTAATGTTTATTATCATAATGTTTGCTTTGTGGTTGTCTGGCGGAATTGTTAGGGAAGAGGTGGGTTCAATTCCGAAAGCACTAGTTGGAGAAAGGGGTTTACTTTCAATTAGTGGCAATGACTCGGATAATTATGAAAATAGAGATGATGTGGAAGAAGGGGAAGATTCCTATAGTAACATTAAGTTAAATCTGGGCAACATTCGTTCTGTTAGTTACCCCGAAGACCAATACATTTATATTACCAATCGTGGTTGGCGAGCTACTGAGCCAGTCTATGTTGGTGGCTGGACCATGGAAAATGGCAGTTTGTCTTCGTCAAAAAATAAAAAAAAGATTGTTTTACCGGTGAGTGGAATAGAATACTATAATCCTTATAACTTAACTGGTAATAAAAAATCTCCGCTGGTTCTTTACCCAGGTGACACACTTGTTGTTTCTGTAGGGGAGAATCCCTCCGGACGAAAGTTGAAGTTGGAGTCTAGTTTCAAAGAAAATGTTTGCATGGGTTATCTAGAAAACCTTTCTGGTTTGGATTTTTTACCCAGTTTAAGAGTTCGTTGTCCGTCAGAATTGGATTTTATTGATCGTGATAAGATCAGGGATGAGTGTTATTCTTTGGTTCGCCGCTTGCCCCGTTGCACCGAACCCAAAGTAGTTAATGACTGTGTTAATAGCTATTGTGAAGTACCATCTTCTTGCCGGCGCTTGGTGGAGGATATCTTTGGCTATGAAAATTGTTTTAATAAACGAAAAAATCAGGAAAACTTCTTGGGGGACACCTGGCGCGTTTATTTGGGTTATTCAAGCAACATCTTTAGAAAAAGCAATGGTTATCTAGCCCTCTATGACAACCAAGGTCTTTTGGTTGATCGAATTGAATATTAGCAATGAAGATATTTACTATCTTCTTGACGCCCGAGTTGTCACAAGCCGGAATTTAACGACAACTTAAATTATGGCACTTGTGTTGATCGTTACTGTAATTTAGATAGCTCCTGTCTGGCTTTTGTTAAGAAAAATTACAGTTATGAATCTTGTTTTAATATTCATTCTAAAGACAGCGATTTCTTAACGGGGGAATGGCGCTTGTTCTTGAACCAAGTTTGGGAGCTTTGGCCTAACAAAGACGAAACAATCTATCTTTACGACCCCACCGGCAAACTAGTTGATCAACTAGACTACTAAACAAACTATTAAACAAATTAACCACATCCTCCAACCCTCTAGCAGTCTAAAGGAGGACGGTCCTCCCTTAGGTTATCCACAGGGAGGACCGTCCTCCTTGTCAGTTTTTCTTACTAAGTTTAAAATTAAGACAACATGCAAAGAAGAGATTCGTTAATTGTTGGCGAATATTATCATATTTACAATCGAGGAGTAAACAAAAATCTAATCTTTAATGATCAAAATGACTATTATCGTTTTATAAAATCAATCTTTTTATTTAACAGCGATAAATCTCTAGAAATAGGTGCAGTATCAAGGGGAAATACTTATAGAAATGTATTTTTTGTAGACCGGGGTAATCAACTGGTTGATATAGGGGCATATTGTTTAATGCCGAACCATTTTCATTTTTTAATAAAGCAAAAAGTAGATAATGGCATATCCATATTTTTTAAAAAGGTTCTTACGGGGCACTCTATGTTCTATAACAAAAAGTATAAAAGAACAGGACCTTTGTTTGAGGGCAGGTTTAAATCTAAGTTAATCTCTAATGACGAATATTTAAGGTATTTGTTTGCATATATTCACTTAAATCCGGTTAAAATTCAAAATCCCAGCTGGAAAGATGAAGGAATTGATGATCCATCCGCAGCAGAAGCTTTTTTAAGAGACTATCGTTTTTCAAGCTACAACGAGTATGCCAATAACAAGCCCAGGCCGGAGGAAAGAATAATTAACAAAAAAGAGTTCCCTGAATACTTTGACTCATGTAAAGAATTCAGAAATTTTATGAACAATTGGCTAAATTATAAAGAAGAGTTTGAAATCTTAGAGTCAGAAGGAGTCAGAAGGAGGACCGTCCTCCTTTAAGTTATCCACGGGTTTAGAAAGGGGAGGGGTTTCATGAAGATTTTTAGGTGGTAACATTATTAATAATTTTAATTCATAATTTCATAAGTTAAAAACATGAAAAAGAAAATTTGGCTTTTGGTGGGTTTGGTGATTTTGTTGTTGGCAATAGTTTGGGGTGTGGTCTGGGGGCCGCAAACCTTTTCTTTTTATTGGTATGAATATTTGAATCGCAAACACTTGGCGGAGTTTGAGGCGGCCGAGGAGATGTATAGAACTGATACCAACGGAGGGGAGACACCGGAGGAAACCCTGGACTTGTTTGTGTCGGCGCTGGAAGCCGGTGATGCCGGCTTGGCGGCCAGTTATTTTGTGCCGGAGAAGAGGGGGGAGATGGAGAAGCAGTTTAAAGCGGGATTTAAGAGTGGAGGAGTTGATTTGCTTCTGGGTGATTTGAAAAGGGTTGAAACCGGAACCTTGGTTGGGGATGATAGATTTGAGTTCGTTGTTTTGGATAATAATCAGGTTTTATTTTCGTATTCTTTAATTAAAAATCCGAATTCGCAAAAATGGTTAATAGAAAGCTTGTAATTTTAAGTTTATTTCTGGTTAACCTTGGACTATTCAGGGCCGTGTTGGTTTTTGCTTATGACGATAGCACCACCCATCGGGCTGTTACCCAAGAAGCGATAAAATTGTTTGAATTCTATAATCCGAGTCAAAAATTTGTTGATTTTGAAAAGGACTTGATTATCCAAGGCAGTGAAGATGAGGATGCTGCACCGCGCTGGCTTAATCACTTTTATGATCCGGTCCATAACCGTGGCTTTAAGGGCGGGCGGTCGTCAAAAGTTTGGGCCGAGAGTCCCGATGCTCAAGCCTCCCGTCCGGGCAATGGTTTGGTGAGAAGCTATTTTTCTGACCCGAATGATTTTTCTTGGCCACGGGCGGTTTATGAATATGCCTGGGGCGACAAAGAAAGAGCCCTGCTATCGCTGGGGCATGTCTTGCACTTGGTCCAAGACGCGACCGTGCCTGACCATACGCGTGATGATGCTCACGCTTTCAAAAAAACTTATGAAAAATATGCTGAACGTTTTACAACTAGCAGTTTTCGTTTGGCGGACGATCTGACCATTGCAGGCCAAAAACCGATTAGGTTTGATACCTTGAATGAGTACTTTGACAGTTTGGCGGTTTTTTCTAATGGAAACTTTTTTAGCGACGATACGATTTTGGATGAGTACTTTAACAAACCAATAGTAAAAGAAGAAAAATATTTTAGGTTACGAAATGGGATAAACTATAATTTTGGCTTTGGCGTGCTGGCACAGGCTTTAACGAGGATCGATAGCAAAAGAAATTTGTTTTCTGGTCAAATTGAAAAAACCTACCAGCTAGATGACATCGACAACCTCGTCGTTTCCGACTACTGGCAACACCTTTCCGAAAAAGCCGTTCTTGGTAGCGCTGG
>JAKJEI010000049.1:258-584 GCA_022705505.1 Patescibacteria group bacterium | reverse complement strand
CAGTTTAATAAAAATATAAGGATCACTCTTGGTGCACTCGCCCCGGATCAAACGGCCGACACCAAAAAAGAGGCTAATAATATCAGCAGATTTGTTTTGGGTTTCTGTTGTCATTAAATTAATTAGGAAGGTTAATTATTAGACTTACTAACTAGTTTAAGAGAAAAGATGAAGAACGTCAAGAGGTGGGACTTGTGTATTATATACCCTGTATTCTCCATTACCTCTTCTATCTCCCCCGGAAGCTACTTTCTATTTAAAGCCAACGACACAACATGATCCAAAAAGTGGGGTAAGGGCACACCCAAGGCAGCCAGTGATTTTGG
>JAKJEI010000049.1:0-248 GCA_022705505.1 Patescibacteria group bacterium | reverse complement strand
AATCGGTGCGGGAATAATGCTTCAGGCCCAGCATTTTATGAACAGCGGATGCTAGTTCGCCTAGTTCCCTCTTTTCTTCAACTGAAAATTGCCCCGGACAAATTTCACGCGACTGACCGGAATACTTGGCCTCATAATCAAAAAGTTTCTTGCCCGGTGCCGGCACAATTTCAATCGGCAAAAGTGGATAGGTCTGATGACCGCGAAAATCATCTACTACGCCGCAGGTTGCTTCACGACCGCGAATA
>JAKJEI010000048.1 GCA_022705505.1 Patescibacteria group bacterium | reverse complement strand
ATATGATCTTCACATGATATATAAGTCATATAATCAAGAAGATCTATTTCAGCTTCTTTTTCTAATTTATTAACCTTATTAGTTGATGGTTCTTCACTTTTTTGCTCTACTGGTCTTGGTTGTTGTTCTTGTGATTTGGGCATAATTTTTTAATATTTTTTAATTATTAATCCACATCAATATTCTAACACAGAGAACTAGGGGTGCAAGTCCTCTCTCCTCCGATATCCTAATAGGAGGATTACTACGGATCAAGCCAAGGGAGGTCCCCACCTCCCCCAAGAGGGTAAATGTGGTGTGATTTTATTTTAGCACTCGCTCAACTACATTCAAAAAAAGTAAAACCCAGGCAGGACTCTCCCTCGCCTCTCCTTGCGCCGGTCGCGCTTCGTCGGGCTGGGCACCGCCTCGCTGGATTTTTCCCTGCCTGCCGGCAGGCAGGTGCTGAAAAAATAGCGCTCTGGCGTTCGAGTCCTGACGCAAAGCGAGCAGTCGCTTTGCTCCCGCGGAGCCGGAAAAACAAAAGACCGGCTTACGCCAGTCTAATGTTTTTCGGCTCCGCGGGCAGGACTCCTCTCGGCTTTC
>JAKJEI010000047.1 GCA_022705505.1 Patescibacteria group bacterium | reverse complement strand
CGAGTTAGGTTACACTACCGACAACGCCACAATGATTGCCGCCGCCGGTTACTTGCAAAGTTTGAGCAAGAAAAAACTGAGAGTGGCGCCGAGGCTCCGCGCTCAAGGTCAAATGCCTTTGAAGTAAAAGGTTTTTTTGTTATTATACTACTGATGAACTCCAAATTTACCAAACCATACAACCCGACCGAAAATGAGTCGGCAATCTATAAATTATGGGAACAAAGCGGCCACTTCAATCCCGATAATTTGCCAAATGTGACCGAGGGCCCATTCACGATTATTATGCCGCCGCCAAACGCCAACGGTCAAATTCACGCCGGCCACGCGTTGTTTCTCACGTTGGAAGATATAATGATTCGCTACAAACGAATGAGGGGCTTTAAAACGCTCTGGCTGCCCGGGACCGACCATGCTGGGTTTGAAACACAAGTCGTCTATGAGAAAAAGTTGGAAAAAGAAGGCCGTTCTCGTTTCAACCTGAGTCGTGAAGAACTTTATGCCGAGATTATGGACTTTGTTCAAGCCAACAAAAAAGCGACCGAGGATGGCATGCGCCAGCTAGGCGCCTCCTGTGATTGGTCTCGTGAAAAA
>JAKJEI010000046.1 GCA_022705505.1 Patescibacteria group bacterium | reverse complement strand
CGCGAACTTTATTGGGGTTCCTTTTCGCGCAAAGTTTTATTGCCAGCCGAAGTGGAGCCGACCGAATGTGAAGCTTTCGAAAAAAATGGTCTTTTGACTATCCGCATGCCTAAGATAGACAAGGAAAAGACTCAAAAGATTAAAGTACGGTCGTTGTAGGAAGCAGCTTTCAGGCGTCAGATACAAGTTTTCAGCAACTAAAAACTAAATCCCCTTTTTGCGCGAAGTCTAATTTCGCGCAAAAAGGGGATTTTCTCTCCTACCAAAACCGACGCTTGGCCAACTCCCCGACTTCACTCGTTCGGCGAGTTTGAAAGGAAAGGAGAGGCCGTGCCTCCCCTTTTGGGCAAAATGTGGTATAATAATTACTAATCCCCTTTATTTGCACAAAGTCCGACTTCGCACAAATAAGGGGGTTTATTCCTTATAAACTAAGAAAGGAGTCTGCAAGCGTAACTAATAAACTTACAAACTTTTAGGCCTGCGTTCATTCTGTGTAGTTCCGCGTCTTCGTGTGCTCGGGGCCGGGCTCGAACCGGCGACCTATCGCTCTTCAGGCGAGCGCTCTACCAACTGAGCTACCCGAGCATGTTTTATTTAAGAATAGAG
>JAKJEI010000045.1:360-610 GCA_022705505.1 Patescibacteria group bacterium | reverse complement strand
GCAAAAGGACAGCGTGGATATGCTGTCCTTTTTAAACCCCCTTGTCAAAAAAGAAATCTTTTGATATTATCAAGTTTGTATTTATTAAATTTAATTGAGCGCCTATAGCTCAGTTGGTAGAGCAGCTCCCTTTTAAGGAGATGGTCGTAGGTTCAAGTCCTACTAGGCGTACTAATCAAAACCGCCCGCTAGCGGTTTTTACAAACAAGCGCCGACTTAGCTCAGTTGGTAGAGCAGCTGTCTTGTAAAC
>JAKJEI010000045.1:0-350 GCA_022705505.1 Patescibacteria group bacterium | reverse complement strand
GGCTCTCAATAAAAACTCTGGTTTCTTAAAAAATACCAGAGTTTTTCGTAATTTAATGATAAAATGTTAATAAGTAGTTAATAAACAGTTAATAATGCTTTCTTGAAAAATAACTACTTATAGGCTAAAATGATTTAAACATGGAACATCTATAAAATATGGCTAATGATCAATTAATTGAAAAAATACCACCTCACAGTATAGAAGCTGAAGAATCTCTTTTAGGCTCTCTTTTGATAGATAAAGATGCAATTATTAAAGTGGTTGATACAATCATGCCACAGGATTTTTATAAAGATGCTCACAAAACAATTTTTGAGACAATAAAGGAATTATATAGTAATCAGGAA
>JAKJEI010000044.1:364-623 GCA_022705505.1 Patescibacteria group bacterium | reverse complement strand
AAGAATTACCCGGCCTTCTTCATGACGCGCCGCCCGACCCATAATTTGGATTAAGGAGGTTTTACTGCGCAGAAATCCTTCTTTATCGGCGTCCAAAATCGCCACCAAGGAAACCTCCGGCAAGTCAAGACCTTCCCGTAAAAGATTAATCCCCACCAAAACATCCACTTCTCCCAAACGTAAATTGTCCAAAACATCGCTTCTCTTTAGGGTTTCAATTTCCGAATGAAGATAGGCCACGCGCAAGTTTTCCTTTTTT
>JAKJEI010000044.1:0-354 GCA_022705505.1 Patescibacteria group bacterium | reverse complement strand
AATCCTCGGCCAGCCTTTTGGTGAGAGTTAAAACCAAAACCCGCTGGTTTTTTGCCACTCTTTTTTTAATCTCGCCAATTAAATCCTGAACTTGATTGGCGGTGGGGCGAATAATTACCTCCGGGTCCAAAAGGCCGGTGGGGCGAATCAATTGTTCCACCACCTGGCCACCGTCTTTTGCCCTTGATAATTCCCAATCGGCTGGAGTGGCGCTCACATAGATTGTTTGCGGGGTGCGCCTTAAAAACTCTTCAAAACGAAGAGGCCGGTTGTCAAAAGCCGCGGGGAGACGAAAACCAAAATCCACCAAGGTTTTTTTGCGCTCATAATCGCCCCGATACATCCCCCGAATTT
>JAKJEI010000043.1:289-641 GCA_022705505.1 Patescibacteria group bacterium | reverse complement strand
TATGTCATCGGTTTTACGTGATGTTCTGAATACTGCATGGAATGAAGCAATTACATTAAAGGATGAATATTTAAGCACTGAGCATCTTATACTGGGGATTGCCACAACAGGAAAAACCAAAGCACGTGACATATTGAATGCACATGGTTTTACAAAGGAGAATATCCTGCGTGTGCTTGCCGATATCAGAGGCAATAAACGTGTTACCGATGAGGCTGCTGAGGATAAATATAATGCGCTGGAACGGTTTGGCAGGGATTTAACCAAATTGGCACGGCAGAACAAACTTGATCCTGTTGTTGGCAGAGATGAAGAGATCCGTCGTGTTATGCAGGTACTGTCACGCAGAACA
>JAKJEI010000043.1:0-248 GCA_022705505.1 Patescibacteria group bacterium | reverse complement strand
GTTGAAGGTTTGGCACAGCGTATCATTGCTGGTGATGTTCCCGAAAGCTTGAAGAATAAACGCATTGTTGCGCTTGATATGGGCGCATTGATTGCCGGTGCTAAATACCGTGGCGAGTTTGAAGAACGTTTAAAGGCTGTTATTGAGGAGGTTGAACAATCCGAGGGTGATGTTATTTTGTTTATTGATGAATTGCATGTGCTGGTTGGCGCTGGTGCTGCGGAAGGTTCGGTTGATGCATCGAACAT
>JAKJEI010000042.1:365-686 GCA_022705505.1 Patescibacteria group bacterium | reverse complement strand
CACGTCCTTCTTCGCCATTTGGTGCTTAGGCATCCACCTTGTGCCCTTTTTGCTTTCACCATATAATTTATCCTCTGTGTCTTATTACTCTCTCACTCACGGATACACACTATATAACTTATGAAAGAACTGAATTATCTTCTACATTTATGATAAAATTTATATTCAGCTGGTGGAGAATGACGGATTCGAACCGACGGCCTCCGCCTTGCAAAAGCGGCGCTCTACCATCTGAGCTAATTCCCCTGTTAATTAAATAAAGAGTGGCAAGGAGAAAGTTAATCTTGTCTTTTATAACACCTTATAAAGGAGGTGATCCAG
>JAKJEI010000042.1:0-247 GCA_022705505.1 Patescibacteria group bacterium | reverse complement strand
GCGATTACTAGCGATTCCGGCTTCATGAGGTCGAGTTGCAGACCTCAATCCGAACTTGGGTAGCTTTTCTGAGATTCGCTCCACATCACTGCTTCGCTCCCCTCTGTAACTACCATTGTAGCACGTGTGTAGCCCCGGTCATAAGGACCATGATGACTTGACCTCGTCCCCATCTTCCTCTGCGTTGTTACCGCAGCGGTCCTTCCAGAGTCCCCAACTTAATGATGGTAACTGAAAGCAGGGGTTG
>JAKJEI010000041.1 GCA_022705505.1 Patescibacteria group bacterium | reverse complement strand
CCTGCAGGAATTGAACCTGCATTACGAGCTTCGGAGGCCCGTGTTCTATCCGTTAAACTAAGGGAGCTTGTGGTTGCTGGCTTTCATCACTACGGTATCTGGGATTTTATCTGCGTTTATTAAACCAAATCTAAACCCATATTGAAAGGGGCCGGGCAACTTTGCCTTGTCTTTGTTCGCTAACGCTAGTCAGTTATGGAAACTGCAAAAAGCTTATAGTTGGTTCTCGCCTTGTTTTTCCTGGTAAGTTGCTCGCGCGGTTAAAACCAGAAGTACAATCAAAACAATAGCCGCAAACCCAATTCCAACCCATGGAATCCAAGGATATTTCTCGGTAATTCGGCTTTCTTCTTTATCGCAAACATCGCCGATCCCATCACCATCAGTATCTTCTTGGTCCCAGTTGGGATTGTCGGGGCAGTTATCCGTTGAATTCATTCTGCCGTCTTGGTCAAAATCATCGCACGCGTCGCCTCGGCCATTGTTATTGACATCTTGTTGGTCTTGGTTGTTGACAGAGACACAATTATCTAGAATATCAGGCACCCCATCATTATCAACATCCGCAATTACATAGTTAGGGTTGTTTTGGGGTGTCAAAGTTTTAGAGATCACCAGAACATCTTGCGCTGAGGCCAAGTTTCCCGCTTCACCAACTGGCGCTTCTGCTGGTCGGTCTGGGTCAAAGTAAAC
>JAKJEI010000040.1:376-717 GCA_022705505.1 Patescibacteria group bacterium | reverse complement strand
GTGCATCTGGATTCCTTTGAACAACACTCCAGACTTTTGTGCCCGGGTAGTGTTCTTTGTTTTCGGGTGTAACAATGTCACACCCTTCCTTGCGGCCTATTACACGCCGGAAGGAATCACCCCTCATCACCACTTTGGCTTCGCCGTCGCGGATGGTCGTGAACGGCGAGATATGAGCGAGACGAGGCGAGTTTGCCAACCAGAAGAGCCACAAAGGGCTCGTAATGGCTGCCAAAATCAACATCAAGAAGAAACCAAGAAATACCTGAATAAGAAACATAACAACCTCCTTGGGATTTCCCCAATTAACCACGTTGTCAAAAGGGGAACACCCCCTGTCT
>JAKJEI010000040.1:0-319 GCA_022705505.1 Patescibacteria group bacterium | reverse complement strand
AGAGTTTTTTAAATTTTATTTAAGTTTTCTTTAATTTAAAGATTTTCTAATAACCTTTCAATAATTTTTGAGTTTTTTTGGATTCAAGCTATATAAACACCAGGTGCGATCGCACCTGGTGTTTATATAGCTTGAATTGATAGATATTTTCTTGGCTTTTTGTTTATTTTTTGCAATAATATGGTGGTGTTTTATCCGCCCATAGCTCCCGAAAAAACATCAGAATGTTTACGGGCTTGCGGCTTCCGGCTTCGCTATGGTTGAGATAAGTTTATTTTTGTTTTGGTTCTGGCAGGTTTTCTTTTACAATATAAAAGTT
>JAKJEI010000003.1 GCA_022705505.1 Patescibacteria group bacterium | reverse complement strand
GAGCCGGAAAAACAAAAGACCGGCTTACGCCAGTCTAATGTTTTTCGGCTCCGCGGGCAGGACTCCTCTCGGCTTTCAGCTCGCCTTGAACTCGCCGAAATGCTCGGGGTAAACTTCTCCTCCTACTCACCAAACAACTTCGACAATTCAGTGCAAACATTTGTTCCTAATTTACCGTCAATTAACATTTGCTTTTTTGTTTTGCTCCAGCCCTTCAATTGTTTTTCTCTTTCTGCCGCCTGATATTTTGTTGGATATTTTTCACAATAAACTGGCCTGATTTGAGAAAATTTTTTAGTAAAGAAAGACTCTTTATTTTTGTGTTGTTTTATTCTTTTGCTGGGTTCATTAGTTATCCCAACATAAAAAATTTTCTCATCACAAAAAAGCATATAGACATACCACATGTTTAAATTATATCATCTTAGACTTGGCTTGCCCCTGCTTCCCCGAAGGGCTTGCACTGAGCTTGCCGAAGTGCTCCGCGGGCAGGACTCGAACCTGCGACCAATCGGTTACACTTAACCCTCTTGTTTCCAAAAGGAGTGGACTATATCATCACCCGTTCTGGGCGTGAGGCGCTTCCCCTCAATAAGTTCGGGATGAATCCTTAACTTATTTAAGGGTACTCTCTCCCCTCATTCGTCTAAAACGATGGAGGGTGCAATCGAGATAGTCTCTGAACCTGCCTTCAACCTGCTTCGCAATCCGAAGCTTTAGCGAAGGATTGGCTGCTGATTACCCCTTAGGGCTTCCAGCAATTCACCTCATTTTTCATCCCTAAATTCCTTTAGGGAGCTGCGTTTGTGTTGGACACTAAATCCAAAGTGACACAGCCGACCGCTCTACCAACTGAGCTACCGCGGATCATCCGTGGCTAGGCCACGGAATATCCAAGACCATTTTCGGCCAAGGATTATTACTCTAATAGTTTCGTTTAATAGAAATTTTTTAGAGAGATTGAGAAAGAACATATCTTGAACCTTCAAGACAAACATAATAATACCAAAAATCCCAAAAAAGGCAAACACACATTGTAAACTCCCAGGCAAGGTAGGGAGAGGCCCCAAATTGGCTCCAGATAACGTTAATGAAGACGCCTAAATAAAACAAGCCAAGACAAAAAACAACAAATTTGGCATAAAAATGACCGCGGATTAAGGCCGTCAACCGAAGGGCGGTCAGGTTGGCCCCCAAAAAAATTCTCGCCTATACCCCCTCTATCCAAGACACCAAGACAATCCCAAAAATTTCTGGTATAATGTTTAACATTATTTATCAATTAATAATTTCTTTTATTTCTTATGTTAAAAGAATTCAAACAATTCCTACTTAGAGGCAACGTAGTTGACCTAGCCGTAGGTGTCGTGGTCGGCGCCGCCTTTGGTTCTGTCGTAACCGCTCTAGTGTCGGATTTGATTACTCCCTTTATCGCGGCAATCGTCAAAGTGCCGGATTTCTCAGATTTGTCTTTCACTCTAAACAGTAGCCGTTTTATGTATGGGCACTTCCTAAATGCCCTAATCTCTTTTCTGTTAGTTGCCGCGTCAATCTTTTTCTTGATAATTAAACCCATGAACTTTCTTATTGCCAAAACCAGAAAAGAAGAGCCCCTCGACCCCACGACCAAAAAATGCAAAGAGTGTTTGAGCGAAATTCCAATTGACGCCAAACGATGTTCTCATTGTACTCAAATTGTCATCTAAATAACCTGATATCCGATTTTGGCAAAAAATAAAACAGAAATAACAAGTTAAAACAAAAACGCCCCAATTAGGGCGTTTTTGTTTCTGACGATGATTAGGACCGTCTCCACTAGAAATTTTTTTATATTTTCATAATTTGAGGTAAGATGGTAAGACACGTAAAACAAATTTAAATTATATTTATGTCCAACAAGAAAATCGTTAAAAAATCCAAGCCGAAAGCAAACCTCAAAACCGATTGGGATTTATCTCCCCTTTTTATAAGCGACAAAGACCCGCGAATTGAAGAGGAACAGCTTATCGCCAGACAAGCCGCCGATAAATTTATCACCAAGTGGCACAAGCGAAAAGACTACCTATCTCAACCGGCCGCGCTGAGAGAAGCGCTGAAAGATTATGACCAGTGGCTCGCCGACCATGGCCCAAACAGCCGTGTTTGTTACTATTTTCACCTCCGCACGGAACTAAACCAAAATGACCCTGAGTTGCGCGCGCGCTTCAACAAAGCCAAGGAGCTGGCCGTCAGCATCCAAAATGACATCCAATTTTTCACGCTTCGGCTAGCCAAAATTCCACCCAAGACTCAACGTGAACTTTTGGCCAGTCCGACATTGGCCGACTTCAAACATTTTTTGGAAAAAATTTTTGCTGAAGGAAAATATACTTTGAGCGAAGCTGAAGAAAAAGTTATTAACCTTTTCCATGAAACTTCCTATAGCAATTGGGTCAAAATGATAGAATCCTTAATCAGCAGCGAAACTTTTGAGGGCCATAGCTTTGCCGAGTTGCTCGCCACCGTAAACAGCCGCGACCAAGAAACACGCGCTTGGGCTTTCCGCGCCATCAATGACATCTTGGCCAAACACGCCGACGTCGCCGAAGCTGAAATGAATTCTTTGCTCGCTTTCAAAAAAACCAATGATGAATTGCGCGGAGCCAAACGGCCGGACGAACTCAGACACCTCTCCGACGACATCTCAAGCGAAGTGGTAGACGTCATGAGCCAAACCGTCGCCGAGCGCTTTGATTTGCCTCGCCGCTATTACGAACTTAAGGCTCGTCTCCTTGGTCTGCCCAATCTTAAGTATTACGAAAAAAGTGTCCCTTATGGAGAGCTGGCGAGAAACTTTGACTATGATGAATCAGTCAACTTAGTGGACAAAGTTCTCGTTAAGCTAGATAAGGAACTGGCAGAGATTTTTCGCGGTTTTGTCAACAACGGACAAATTGACGTCTTCCCTCACACCAGCCGCGCCAACGGCGCTTTTTGTTCCAATATGCGCAAGATTGACCCGACTTATATTTTGCTCAACCATACCAACCAACTCAAAGATGTGATGACTTTGGCCCACGAAACCGGTCACGGTTTAAATAACGAGTTAATCAAACAGAAACAGCGCGAAATTTATTACGAGACGCCGGTTTCCACCGGCGAAGTGGCAAGCACTTTTGTGGAAGATTTTGCTTTGGAAGAACTGGGGCGAGGAAGCAACCCTCAAGATAAGTTAAGATTGGTAATGGCAAAATTGGACGACGATGTCGCCACTATTTTTCGTCAAGTCGCCGCTTATCGGTTTGAGCACGAGTTGCACCAAACTTTCCGCGCCAAAGGATATCTATCCAAACAAGAAATCGGCGACCTTTTCCTGAAACACATGAAGGGCTACACCGGGGCGGCGATGGAATTTCCGACTGGCACCGAAAATTGGTGGGTTTACTGGAGTCATTTTCGTTACTACTTTTATGTTTATTCTTATGCCAGCGGCTTACTAATTTCTAAAGCCTTACAACAAATCGTGCGTGACAAGCCCGACAAAATAAGTCTGGTCAAAGAGTTTTTGGCAACCGGTTCTTCGGCCTCACCGGACCAAATTTTTGCCAAACTAGGTTTGGATATCACCAAGCCAGATGTTTGGCAAGCCGGTCTTGCTGAAATTGAAAGACTTTTGAATGAAGCCGAGGAATTGTATAACGAAACGAAAGACCACAAAATAAAATAAAAAATAGGAAAAAGGCTAAGAACCAAATCCATTTATACCGCTACTTTTCTCGCGCTTGGCCCGTGTCAGAAAGTTGAGAAATTACTTATTTTATGGTTAAATAACTTTGCCCTTCAGTTAAAATTCCGTTGTCAAAAGTCTAAATCGTTTGTCATAATAGCGCCAAACAACCAGGCGGTAATTTTCCGAGAGGGACATTTGGGCCTATAGTCTAGTGGTACGACGCGGCATTCGCATTGCCGAGGCGCGAGTTCGATTCTCGCTAGGTCCACCAAAGTTTACTTGCAGAGAAATTAGCCTCGCTTTAAACACTTTTTTCTAACCTCATTTCCCCTTCGCCGATTATTCCCTTTTCTTTAAGCTGAGCCTGTTTTTCCGCCGGCAACCTTTGAAAACCAATTTTTTCGTGGGCCGAGAGAGATGTCATATTACGCAGATTAATTGTCGCGTATAAAGTTTTTAGATGATGTTCTTGCGCCAATGTGTCATAAATTTTGGCAATCAAACCTTTGCCGCGATATTCCGGCGCTAAGATAATTTCCACATTGCCGGTGTCCGGCAAACTAGCCGGTTGGTAACCGACAATCCCCGCCTTTTCACCATTGGCGTAGACTGTATGAAAATAAGGCAAAACCTTAAAGTCGGGCTGTTTTATTTGTCCAACTGTTTCTAGCAAATCAAAAAAATCCTGGTCAAAATCTTTTAATTCAATTTGGTAATAGTCGCTTAACATAAAAATTGGTTACCAGCTAAGCTATTAAAAATGCCCATTATTGTCAAAAGCTGACGCCTGAAACCCGAGCTTCTCTTCGTTGGCTTTCACCGCTTATTTATGCTAATTTTAACACTGATATGCCAAGAATAAAAGAGTTGGTAAATACCCTCAAAAAAGGTGAGGTTGTGATAATGCCGGCCGACACTATTTATGGTCTTTTTGGTTTGGCTCGCAACAGTCAAACAGTCAAAAAAATAGCCAAGCTGAAAGGCCGCCACTTTGATAAGCCGTTTATTGTTTTAGTGGCTAGCTGGGCGCAACTGGACGAACTAGGAATCAAAATCACCGAGCGAGAAAAAAGGTTCTTGAAGAATGTTTGGCCCGGCAAAGTCAGTGTTGTTCTGCCTGATAAAAATTCCCGTTTTGAGCATCTCCACCACAATCGCGGGCTGGCGGTGCGTTGGCCCAAGCATAAGTTTTTGACCACCTTGCTCAAAAAGACCGGGCCTCTTGTCTCTACCAGCGCAAACAAAGCTGATAACCCTCCGGCCGAGACAATCACCGAAGCGCGCGTCATTTTTGGTAACCAAATTGACCTTTATTTATCCGCCGGCCGCCGCCTAAAAAATAAACCCTCCACTCTTATTTCGTTAGAAAATGGTAAAATAAAAGTGTTAAGAAAGGGCGCCTTGCCAATTAAAAAGCTTAAGCAAAAACTTAATTATGATCTCGTTTGAAGAGTTTAAAAAAGTAGAACTTAGGGTGGCCGAGATTTTGGCCGCCGGCCGAGTAGAAGGCTCGGATAAGCTGTTAAAACTAAAAGCTTCCCTAGGTGAAGACGAAAGACAGATTATTGCCGGGATTGGCAAAAATTATGAACCAGAGGGTTTGGTCGGAAAAAAAGTGATTATCGTCGCCAATTTGGAACCCCGTTCTTTGCTGGGACTAGAGAGCCAAGGAATGATCTTGGCGACCAGCAACGAGGAAGGTCGTTCAACAATTTTGACACCGGAAAGCGACAACGTCGCGCCCGGAACATTAATTACCTAAATGACTTCGCGAACCAAAACCAGCATATTTACGGCCGTTTCTTTTCTGCTTTTTGTTTTTATTGCCTGGTCGTTTTACCCACGAAACAATCAGCCAACCGATTTTAGCAGTTGTGTGGCTGGCGGCTTCCCCGTTTGGGAAACTTTGCCCAGACAATGCCAAAATGAAACAGGAGAAATTTTTATTGAAGACTTATCACATTTTGAAAAAATACTATCCGCGTCTAGCACATCATCCTCTACGCTTGCTTCCACAAACACAACAAACCAAGCAACCAGCTCCAATCCGGAGCCAATTACCAGTACCACTTCTGCTGGATTTTGACCAGTTCCCAAATTGCTAAAAAAGTGTATAATGACGACATATTATTAAAAACCTTATAAATAGCCTTATTCTATGGAAAACAAATCATATGCTGTGCCGGTGATAGTCACTATTGCAATCATCATTCTTGCCGGCGCTTTTTTCTTCTATCAAGGTCCGTCAATTGACAACGGTCAAACAGCGTCAATCATCCAAAGCTTGGCGCCCCTGCTCCAACCGGCAGAAGATGTAAACATGGATTCTTTGCGCGCGGTGAGTGGAGATGACTTATTGCGGGGAGAGGCAGCCGCACCCATAAAACTAGTGATATATTCGGACTTGGAGTGCCCGGCTTGCGCCTGGTTCCACGACCAATTAGGCCAAATGAGCGATTATATAAAGGAAGGAAAAGTAGCGGTTGCTTTTCGTCACTTCCCGCTTGACTCCATCCATCCCAGCGCCCGAAAGTTAGCGGTCGCGGCAGAATGCGCCGGCAAATTGGGGGGGAGTGAAAAATTCTGGCAATTTATTGATTTTGTTTTTGCCGCCCCGGACAAATCCGCCGAGAGTTTGGTTGCCGATGCAACTGAAGCCATCGGTTTGGACATTGAGACAATGACCAGTTGCCAAGCCGAAAAAGAAATCAGTGACGCGGTTGAGTCTGAATATCAAGAAGCGACCGGCTTAGGCGCGCAAGGCACTCCTTTTATTGCGGTAGTCGGACCGGATGACTTGGTAATGCCCATCTTCGGCGGACGAGAAGCCAAAGACCTCAAACAAGCGATTGACATGATTTTAGCTGATGAAGCAGAGCCCATTGTCGAAACAGAGATTGAGACAGAAATAGAAGAAGCCGCCGCCACCTCATCGGCCACAGAATAAACAATTTTACCGACAAAAATCGCCTCCATGATGGAGGCAATTTTTGTGTTTTTGATTTATTAATAGCCGAGTAATTTCTTGGCTTTTTCATGCTGGCGAATTTTTTCGTGCGCCTTAGCTTCAATCTGGCGAATGCGTTCACGTGTCACGCCAAATTCTTTGCCAACTTCTTCCAACGTTCTCATTACCCCATCCATCAGTCCATGTCTCATCTCCAGGATTTTTCGTTCTTTAGGCGTAAGGTCGTCCATAATCTCTTCAATCTGGTCTCGTAAAATTCGGCGCGAAACGTCCTGGTCCGGCGCGGCGATTTTGTCGTCAGCGATAAACTCACCCAAGGACGATTTTTCATCATCATCATCGGTTGGTTTGTCAAGCGAAGCCGTGCTTTGGTCAATTTTTTCAATATTGTGAATTTTTTCCACCTCCATATCCATCTCCGTGGCTATTTCTTGCGGCAAGGGATCGCGTCCCAAATCTTGGGACAAACGGCGAAAAACCTGCTTATACTTAGCGATTGTCTCCACCATGTGAACCGGAATTCTAATTGTTCTGGACTGGTCAGCCAAGGCGCGAGTAACCGCTTGTCTAATCCACCAAGTGGCATAAGTGGAAAATTTGTAACCCTTGCGCCAATCAAATTTCTCTGCTGCCTTGAAAAGGCCGATGTTGCCTTCTTGGATAAGGTCAAGCAAGGATAAGTCCGAACTGCGACCAACATATTTTTTGGCGATTGAAACAACTAAACGTAAGTTAGCTTTGGCCAAACTCTTCTTAGCATCCTCATCCCCAGCCAAAATTTTACGCGCCAATTCTTTTTCTTCGGCACCGGTCAAAAGCTTGTGCCGGCCAATCTCACGCAGATACATCTGAACTGAATCCAAAGAAGAATCCCGACTGTCTTTGACCTTGTCTTTCACGTTCAAAAGGGATTCATCATCCAAGAGACCCCCCTCCTCCAAGACGTCAATGCTTAGCTCTTCCAGTTTAGCGTAAAGTTCGTCAAGAAAAATAATATCATTTTCAATATTCGGAAACTCCTTTAAGAGTTCCGTATAGGTCACAAAGTGGCGTTGGCGTCCCTTGCTTACCAGGCGCGCGACTTTTTGGTCTATCTTTTCGGCCGTCGTTTTAGTTTTATCAGCGAGTTCTTTCTTGTGGATAATTACCGCCGGCCCTTTGGCGCGAGACGGTCTCCTGACCGACTTTCGCGGAGTTTTTTTGGATATTGGTTTCTTTTTGGCCAACTTCGCTTTTTTGACGGAAGTTTTTTTCACGATTTTTTTGGTGACTTTTTTAACCGTCTTCTTTTTAGCTGCGACTTTTTTCTTTTCTGTTTTCATCATAAAATTGTTGTCATTTTAAATTATTCAAATATTTATAACTTGTTAAATTCTTTGCGATTTTCATTAATGGCGGCAGATAAT
Source organism: Patescibacteria group bacterium (assembly GCA_022705505.1). Lineage (GTDB taxonomy): Bacteria > Patescibacteriota > Minisyncoccia > Phycocordibacterales > XYD1-FULL-46-19 > JAKJEI01. The sequence goes on along the minus strand of JAKJEI010000003.1, from coordinate 50,558 downwards.
TCTTGACACTTTTTTAGACTTAACTCCAACAATTTTTCATCTCCCGCTTTTTCGGCCTGCTTAACTTGCGACATAAAAAAAGCCAGCTCCGCTTTTTTCATCTCCTCTTTTAGGCCAGACAGTAACTCCGCAAAAACCTTGTTTAAATCCTTGTCGCCATATAAGAGTTCCGCTTCCAAAATCAACCGGTCTTTTTGTTCAATTAATTCTTTCTCCTTTTTAGCCAATAGCTCATCACCAAACAAGTCCTTGAGTAATTCCAACCCCTTCAACCAAAATTCTTTACCTTCATTCCCCCACCAAAGCCCAAAAATTCTTTCCTCTATCACTTCTTGGCGATTTCTAATCTTGGGGGGCGTCTGTGTTTTCGCGACCGCTGGCATCTCACTCAGAACTTGCACTTTATCCAAATCTTGCCAAATCGCCTGCTCAGGCAAACCAAGCCAAGTTGACAATTTGGTCACAAAATGGGCTTGTTCCATTTTTTTGCCCAAAACCTTGAGGTAAGGCAAGACATATTCGTTGACCGCCAGGGTCAAGTCCAAACCAGTCTTCCCTTCTTGTTTTAACGCCTCAATCATAAAGTCAATATAGTGAGCAGCTTCGGCAACCGCTTTTGTCCAAGCGACCGGATTTTGTTTGATTAAGTCGGCGGGGTCCGTGTTTTTGGGCAACTTGGCAATTTTGACATTTAACTCAAGCATGCGCGCCATATTTATTGCTCGCCAAGAGGCTTTGAGGCCAGCCAAATCAAAATCGAAAGCCAAAATTAAATTGTCTGTTAGACGTTTTATAAGCTTCAAGTGTTCTTCGGTCAGAGCTGTGCCAGAAGTAGCAACCGTGTTTATGGCGCCGGCCTGGTGGGACATCACCAAATCAACCTGCCCCTCCACCAATACCACAAAGTCTCTTTTTCTGATTTCCTGCTTGGCTAAGTCAAAACCATAGAGAATTTTTGACTTATCAAAAACCGCTGTTTGCGGGCTATTTATATATTTAGCAACGTCGTCACCGGCGGCGAATATACGACCAGAAAAACCGACAACCCGCCCGGCCTGATCCCTGATAGGAAACATCACCCGGTTACGGAAACGGTCGTAAGGTCGACTGGCATGGGCGGAGCTTGACCTGACCGAAAGACCGGCCTTTTCCAAAACCTCAGAATCAAATCCTTTGTCATTTAGAAAATCCCCCAACTCGCGCCATTTATCACGCGCAAAACCAAGACCAAACTTTTTGATTGTTTCCAAGGTCAGTCCCCGGTCAAGCAGATATTTAACAACTTCTTTTTCGGCCGCCAGATTGTTGCGATAAAAAATTTCCGCTGTTTCCAAAACGCGCCGCAATTTATCATTTTCATCGCGATTTTTCCTTTCAAACGGTTCCAACTCTATGCCTGCCTTGTCGGCCAAAAGTTTGAGAGCACCGACAAAATCCAAACCTTCAATATCCTGGACAAAACTAATCATATCGCCACCCTTGTTACAACCAAAGCAATGATAGGAACCGCGCGGCGGCGAGACAAAGAAAGATGGGGTTTTCTCATTGTGAAAAGGACAACGCCCGCGCCAATTGACCCCGGCCTTTTCCAGTTTAACATAAGCGCTGACCACCTCCACAATATCCAGCTTAGCTTTAATTTGTTCTACTGAGGATGACATTTTTATGGTTAGGCAAAACAGGAGCGACAGACGGCCAAACGCCTACCGTCTGACAGCTCCACTTATTACCCTGTTGGTGTTCAATAAGACTACTCCGCCTCCTCCGCGCTAACTGCCGAAAAATCGTCTTCGTCTTCTTCGAGTTCTTTGCCGCAATCTTTGATCAGACCGGTACCGGCCGGAATCAAACGACCAATAATCACATTTTCTTTTAGGCCTCGCAGTTTGTCTTTTCCGCCTTTAATGGCCGTATCAATCAAAACCTTGGTTGTGTGTTGGAAAGAAACAGCCGACAAGAAACTGGCGGTGGTTAGAGCCACTTCGGAAATGCCGAGCAAAACATTTTCGGCTATCGCCTCTTCGCCGCCTTCAGCTTTTGCCTTTTCATTTTCTTCAACCAATTCAATCAATTCAACGACTTCATTCACTGCAAATTTGGTGTCTCCAGGATTTTTAATCTTTAGGCGAGAGAACATTTGTCTGACAATCAACTCAATATGCTTTCTGGCGATATTCACGCCTTGCAACTCATAAATGGCATTGATTTCTTTCATAATATAATCCTCCGTTCTGTCTTTGCCGGCCAATTTAAACAATAACGGCAATTCGGCTGGGCCGTCGGAAATGATTTGTCCTTTTTTGACCTTGTCACCTTTTTTGACCAACAATGTTCTGACAAATGGCACAGTTAATTCAGTGGTGCTATCACTGGGTTTCTTGCGACTAGACGGGTCAACCAAAATGGAAACGATATACTCTTTACCGGTGTTTTTGATTTCAGAGACTTCACCATCAACGGTTGAGATAAGAGCCGGATTCTTAGGATTGCGTCTTTCAAAAATTTCTTCCACTCGCGGCAAACCACCAACAATGTCCACACCGCCGGTACCAATACCGCCAGAGTGTTTGGTCCTCATTGTTAACTGAGTGCCAGGTTCACCAATCGCTTGAGCGGCCACAATTCCAACCGACTCGCCAATTTTCACCATTTCGCCACGACCCATATCTAAACCATAGCAATGACGGCAGAGCCCCTTAAGAGACTTACAGGCCAACGGCGAACGAACATAGGCCTCAGACGCGCCAGCTTCTTCCGCCAAGGCTGCCTCCACCTTGGTCATCAGATGACCTCGCTTAAAGAGAGTCTTGCCGTCCGCGCTAATCAAATCTTTGGCCAAAATTCGCCCGGTAATCAAGTTGCCGATACCAGTGTCAAACGAAGACGCGTTTTCTTTGGTAATTTTTTTACCATCTTTGTCGCCGCAATCTTCTTCAGTAACAATAACGTCTTGGGAAACATCAACCAGCTTTCGTGTCAGGTAGCCGGCCTTGGCAGTGTTTAACGCCGTGTCAGCCAAAGTTTTGCGCGAACCGTGAGTCGTAATAAAATATTCCAACGGTGACAAACCTTCCTTATAACAAGGAATGATTGGGAAAGGAATTAAACGACCCGCCGGACTAATAATTAAACCTTTCATGCCGGCCATCTGGACGACCTGACTAATAGAACCTCGCGCATTAGAATCAATCATATAAGACACGGAACCTCCTTCGGGCAAACTGTTGGGAACCGCTTTTTCCACCTTTCCTTTGGCATTATTCCAAACCTCAATTATCATTCGATAATGTTCATTGGAAGACAGAAGACCATCCTGATAGTTGTCTTCGATAATCGCCACCTCTTTTTTGGCATCTTCAATAATTTTAGCCTTTTCTTCGGGCACCTGGACATCATCAATTCCCCAAGTGATGCCCGATTTAGTGGAATAACGAAAACCGAATTTTTTTATTCTATCTATGATTTTGGCGGTTTCTTCCACTCCATAGCGAGCAATCATATCCTCCACCAATTTATTTATCAGTTTTCCATTAATGTCTTTGTTGATGAAAGCGTAATCGGCAGGCAAGTTGTTGTTAAACAGAAGACGTCCAATGGAAGTTTCAAAAACTTGACCATTAAACTCCGCATAACGTTCTTTCTCGGTTGCCTTAACAAAGATTTTGGCACGCAAACTAACCTCGCCAAAATCATAGGCCAAAATCGCCTCATGCGGATTGGCAAAATAATTACCCTCACCTTTTTCACCTTTTATAATTTTAGTCACCCAATAACAACCGAGAACAATATCAAGTCTCATGTTGACGACCGGATCACCGCTGCCCGGTTTTAGGATATTCCGATTAGAAGCAATGATGTCTTGCGCTTCTTTTTGCGCAATATCAGACAGTGGCAAGTGGACAGCCATTTGGTCGCCATCAAAGTCCGCGTTGAAAGCGGAACAAGCCAAAGGGTGAAGTTGAATCGCGTTGCCCTCAATCAAAACCGGACGAAAAGCCTGGATAGAAAGACGGTGCAAAGATGGCGCGCGGTTTAGAAGAACATATTTGTTTTTAATAACCTCTTCCAAGATTGCCCAAACCTCCGGCGAACCTTCATCAATCAAGCGTCCGGCGCCGCGAATATTGTAGGCCAATTCGCGTTCCAAAATTTTAGAAATGATAAACGGACGGAAAAGTTCCAAGGCCATATGCTTGGGCAAACCGCACTGGTCAAGTTGAAGATCCGGGCCAACAACAATTACCGAGCGGCCTGAATAATCCACACGCTTACCCAAAAGATTTTGACGGAAACGACCCTGCTTGCCCTTTAGGTTGTCGGCCAAAGATTTGAGTGGTCGGCGTTGAGCCTGACTCATCGCTCCACCACCAGAACCTTGACGCATTGAGTTGTCCAAAAGCGAGTCTACCGCTTCTTGCAAAATGCGTTTTTCGTTACGTAAAATAACTTCCGGCGCGTTTAGTTCAACCAATTTCTTCAAGCGATTGTTGCGATTAATGACCCGACGGTAAAGATCGTTCACATCAGAAGTGGCATGACGTCCGCCATCAAGCGCCACCATCGGTCGTAAAGCCGGCGGGATAACCGGCACCAACTTTAGGAACATCCACTCCGGACGAACGCCAGAGCGACGCATTGCCCGATAGAGATTCAGTCTTTTCTGCAATTTAACCCTTTCAACCGAACTGGCCTTGGTCAAGTTCCCAGTTAGGTTGTTTTCCATTTCTTCCAAATCTAGGGTTCGCAAAATTTCATAAATCGCTTCCGCGCCAATCCCAGCCTCAAAAACCGTGCCATACTTGAGCGACAGACGGTGATAAAGGACTTCGTCAATCACCCGCCAAGGCGTAATATTCTCCAATTGACGCTTGGCTTCCATAAAAGCATTCTTCAGATTTTCTTTGTCTTCTTCATTAGTTAAACCCTTTGATTTTTGGCGATATTCATTATCAAGCTCTTTGAGCATTTTGGACTTCTCGTCATCGTTAACTTTGATGATGATGTAGCCGGCAAAGTAAATAACTTTCTCCAGATCGGCAATCGTCAAGTCAAGCGCCAAACCAAGTCGCGACGGCACCCCGCGCACAAACCAAATATGGGCCACCGGACAGGCCAACTCTATATGACCCATGCGTTCACGGCGAACAATTGATCTAGTCACTTCTACTCCACATTTTTCGCAAATGATATCTTTGTAACGAATTCTTTTATACTTGCCACAATAACATTCGTAGTCTTTTTCCGGACCAAAAATCCGTTCATCAAACAAACCGCTTCGCTCGGAGCGTCCACTGCGATAATTGATGGTTTCCGGTTTGGTCACCTCGCCATGCGACCATTCCAAAATCCTCTCCGGAGAAGCCAACCTCAGGGTAATCATATCGAAGTCAGTGGCTTTGTCTGACTTGATGCCGGTTTCCAGCGCGGCGTTGGTCATTATTTTATTATTCATGGTCGTCTTTGTTATTTTTTTTAAGTTCAATGTCCAACGCCAATCCCCGCAGTTCGTTCAACATCACGTTAAACGAGGCCGGCAAGTTTGGCTGTTTGATACTCTCGCCTTTTACAATTGAGTCAAAAGTAGAAGAGCGGCCGGTAATATCGTCAGACTTGATGGTCAACATTTCACGCAGAGTGTGAGCCGCGCCATACCCCTCCAAAGCCCAGACTTCCATTTCACCAAAGCGCTGGCCACCCCCTTGCGAGCGTCCGCCCAAAGGCTGTTGGGTAATGAGCGAGTAAGGACCGATGGAGCGCATGTGAATCTTATCTTCTACCATGTGCGCCAATTTGAGCATATACATATAGCCAATAGCGATGTCTTTTTCAATCTTCTCGCCGGTTTGACCGTCAAAGAGTGTTACTTTGCCCTCACGAGAATAACCGGCCTTTTGCAATTCATCTTTGATTTCGTTTTCGGTCGCGCCCATAAAAACCGGGGTAATCGCTTGATAACCCAGAGAGTTTGCCGCCAAACCAAGGTGCATTTCAAAAATCTGACCAAGGTTCATACGACTAGGCACGCCGAGCGGGGTCAAAATGATATCAACCGGCGTTCCGTCAGCCATAAATGGCATATCTTCCTCCGGTAAAATACGCGAGATGACTCCTTTGTTGCCATGACGGCCGGCCAACTTGTCGCCCACCGAAACGTTACGAATTTGCGCTATTTGAATTTTTATTTTTTTGATAATACCGGATTCCAGTTTGTCGCCCCGTTCTCGTGAAAAAACTTTTACGCCAATCACTCTCCCCTTGCGACCGTGCGGCATCCGCAAAGATGAGTCTTTGACATCCCTCGCCTTTTCACCAAAAATGGCGCGCAAAAGTCTTTCCTCCGGCGTCAATTCAGTTTCGCCCTTCGGCGTAATTTTACCAACAAGAATGTCATTTTGTTCTACCTCGGCGCCAATGCGAACAATTCCGTCTTCATCCAAATTGCGAAGTTTAACCTCGCCGACATTGGGAATGTCATGGGTTGTTACTTCCGGGCCAAGTTTGGTGTCACGGACGTTGACTTCAAACTCTTCAATGTAGACTGAGGTAAATTTGCTGTTTTTGACCAAACGTTCAGACAAAATAATCGCGTCTTCATAGTTGGTGCCGCCCCAAGACATAAAGGCGACAAAAACATTTTGGCCAACAGCTGTTTGGCCGTTGTCAGTGGAAGAAGCGTCTGCTAACAAATCACCTTTTTTAACCTTTTGACCGACCGCGACAGTTGGTCGTTGGTGAAAGCAAGTATAATCGTTGGTCATTTTAAAGTTGACTAAGTTGTAGACATCTTCCTTGCCATCTTCACGTTTGACAACTATATGGCGACCATCAGCCCGAGAAACTGTTCCGCTTGATTGAGCCAAAATTAACCGGCCGGAGTCAAACGCGGCACGCGCCTCAGCTCCGGTTGCCACCAAGGGCACTTCCGGGATAATACAAGGCACGGCCTGTTTCTGCATGTTTGACCCCATCAGCGCGCGGTTCGCGTCATCATGTTCCAAAAATGGGATCATTGACGTGGCAATAGAATAAGCTTGGTTAGGCGCGACATCAATAAAATGCACGTCAGTTTTTTTGTAGAGACCCGGCATTCCTTTCTGTCTGGCTTCCACATATTCACTCAAAAGAGAACCGTCCTCGGCATAATTGGCGCCGGCGTGAACCACCACGTATTTTTCTTCTTCCAAAGCGTTCAGATAAACGATCTCACCCGTAATCTTGCCTTTTTCCACCTTGCGATAAGGCGCCTCAATAATGCCAAAATCGTTCACTCGAGCGTAAGCGGACAAGTGCAAAATCAAACCGATGTTTGGGCCTTCCGGCGTGTGGATCGGGCAAACCTTGCCGTAGTGGGAAGAGTGCACGTCGCGCACCTCCAAACCGGCTCGTTCACGAGTCAAACCACCCGGCCCAAGCGCCGAGAGAGTGCGCAAGTGTTCCAGTTCAGCCAGGACATTTTCTTGGTTCATGAATTGCGACAACTGGTTAGTGGAGAAAAATTCCTTCAACCTGGCCTGTAACGGACGAGGACTGATAATTTGGATCGGCAAAAGGGTAGAAGTATCAACGGTTGACATTCGGTCCTGGATATTTCGCTTCATCTGCATCATCCCAATTTTCAGTTTGGCTTGGAGCATTTCACCAATACAACGAACTCGACGAAAACCCAAGTGGTCGATGTCGTCTTCCTCGGCGCCTTTTGTGGTGTTCAGGGTAATGATGTGAGAAACAATTTTGACAATATCATCAAAAGTCAAAACACGCTCCTCGGTATCTTTGTCCACCTCCTTCTTTCCAAACCGTTCATTAAAACGAACGCGACCAACCACCGACAAGTCATATTTCTCGCGGTCAAACATCCCACCAATAAATTCTCTGGAGTTGGCGGCCGTCGCCAAGTCGCTATCTCGCAATCGGCGGTAAACTTCAATATAAGATTCAGAGGCCGTTTTCGCGTGATCTTTGGCCAACGTCTTTTCAATAAAAGTTGTATCAATCTTTTGGTCGGCAAAAACCTTGATTAGTTCTTCGTCGGAAATCTCGCGACCTTCTTTGTCGGCAAAAATCCGAAGCAAAGAAGTGACCGGGAATTTACGTTTGCGGTCAATTCGAACATAAATAACATCGTCAATTTCAGTTTCTAGTTCTACCCAGGCACCGCGCGCCGGAATGATTTTGGCGCCAAAAAACTTATGACCCTTTATTTCGTTGGCGGTAAAGAAAACTCCAAAACTTCGCGCCAATTGCGGCACGATGACCCGTTCAATACCATTGATAATAAAAGTGCCATGAGACGTCATGAGCGGAAAATCCACCAAAAAGATTTCCTGTTCTTTGTCTTGGCTAATTGTCTTATTCCTTAAATTGACTTTTACCCGAAGCGGCGCGTCATAAGACAAATTGTTGTCTCTGGCATAGTATTCATCAAACTTCGGCTCATCAAGTTGGAAACCGGTAAACTCCAACTCAAACTTTTTTTCCGAGTAATCTTTAATTGGAGTAAATTCTTTAAATAACTCCTTGAGACCTTCTTCGATCAACCAACGGAAAGACTTCTTTTGGACCTCCACCAGGTCAGGCATCTCCGCCATCGGTTTCTTATAACGCGAAAAATATTTTTGCTTCATTAATTTCGCCAAAAATTAAAATCCCCTAATAAATAAAAACGCAAAACCATTCCCTCCCCCTTCTTGAGTCGGGTAATTGATATGAAAAATAGATAGTTGTAGCAAGAAGTTCACCAAAAACTCAATCTTGCTTGCGTACACAATAGAGTACACTAACGGACTTAAAATGTCAAACTCAATTTCTGTCAAGGTTATAAAACTGGGGAAAACTGCCTATCTCCAATTATATTAGGTTAGCGTTTGGCCCGTGTCTTCCTCCATTCCTCCATCTTCTTGTGGTGCCCGGACAAAAGCACTTTTGGCGCGCGGTAATTTTTGTCTCCGTGCTTGTAAACTTCCGGCCTGGTATAGACCTCAGAGGCGGCAATTCTTTTTTCTTCAAGTGACACCTCATTGCCCAACACGCCCGGAATTCGTCTAGCCACCGCGTCCATCATCACCAAGGCTGGCAGTTCGCCGCCAGTCAAAACGTAAGGACCGATGGAAATTTCTTCCGCGCGTAAAATTTTTTTGACTCGCGCGTCAATCCCCTCATAGTGACCGCAAATGATAATCAGATGCCCAAGTTTCCGCGACCACTGGTCAGCTACTCCGTTGTCAAATTGCTTACCGGCCGGGCCGGTAACGATTATTTTAGAGGTCAAGTTAAAAGATTTGGATTTCAAATTAGGAGTCTTAACAAACCGGGCAGGTTTGACCGAACGGGCGATATTTTTTTGTGCCGCTTTGACGGCCAGCAAAATCGGCTCTACTTGCAAGACCATCCCCGGACCACCGCCATAAGGCCGGCCATCCACCTTGCGATGTTTGTCTTTGGTATAATTACGCGGATTATAAAATTTGAATTTAACCTTTTTTTCTTTTTGGGCACGCCAAAGCATTGAGCTGTTCAGGTACGATTCAAAGCTTTCGGGGAAAATTGTAATAATGTGAAAAACCATATAGTTAGGTCAAAAGTTCTAAAACCTTAAAAAAAATATAAAAAGACAAATGCATTAAATCACTGAAAAGAGAAAAAGAAAAGCCCAAACAAAAAACCGCCCGAAGGCGGTTTTTTGTTCACTAACTAGATCTGCTTGAGGTCTTCCATCGCTTGGTCAACCGACCTGGAAGCGCTGCTGGTGGCCATGTTGTTCGCGGCGCCCACCGGTTCGTTAATTTTTAAATTAACGCGAGCGTTAAACTTCATGCCGACCACGCGGAGCAAAGTGCGGATCGCTTTGGCGGTGTTGCCTTGGCGGCCGATGATTTTGCCCATGTCAACAGGGTTGACTTCAAGCGTCATCAAGACGCCCATTTCGTCAACTTTTCTGTCAACCTTCACATCCTCGGGACTATCAACCAATGATTTGACAACGTACTCGAGGAATTCCTGATCCTTATGCATTTCAGCCATAGTATTATCTGTTAGTATCTAATGTCTTTTCGACCTCTTAATTTAACTCTAATAATAAACCCAAAACAGCCTTTTGTCAAAAACCGGCTTCACCTAAAAAACTGAAACACCTCACTGGCATGACCAGTGAGGTGTTTTTTATTCAAAAATTTATTCAGCCGCTTGCTCTTCTTCAACCGGGGTTTCTTCGGTTGAGGCCTCGGGCAACTCTTCGGTTTTGGTTTCTTCGGTTGGAGTTTCCGTATTTCCTTCTTCGGCGATCGGCTCAATCGGCTTCTCGGCTTCAGCCGCCTTGGCCGCTTTCTGGGCCGCTTCGGCTTTTTCTTTAGACTCTTTGGCGGCTCTGGCTTTTTTGCCTAACTTTCCGGAAGCAACATTTTTTTTGGTTCCTTTCACCACGCCTTTTTTAACCAATAAATTATGCATCGTATCAGAAACTTGCGCGCCTTTACCAAGCCAATCTAAAATTCGGTCAGCCTTCAAAGACGGTTCGCCATGACGAGCATCATAGTTCCCAACCACTTCAATCACCTTTCCAGTCTTGGCGGCCGCGTGAGAGTCAACAACAACGGCCCGGAATGACGGGCTGTTTTTGCGGCCAACACGCTGTAATCTAATCATTAACATAACGAAAATAGCTTAACAAAAATCCACCCAAACGTCAACAAAGGATTTGGGCCTCGCCCCTTTTGCTTGACTTTTTGGCTGTTTTTTGCTATAATATATAGATAGGATACTAAAGTACCGTAAACGGACCCCAGACCCCCCCCTACGAGACGTGGGGTTTTTAGTCCTTGCATTAAAATATTTATCTCTCTACATCAAGACTTATAAATAAACTTATAAAATAATCTGTTATACTTCTAAAATGTCTTCTCGTTCCCCAAAAACAGTTAAAAAACATTCTCAAAAACCCAAAAAACCTCTGACTGGTGTCATCCGCGTGACAGCGGGTGCTTTTGGCTTCATCGACCAAGGGCGCCGGCCAACACCGACAAAACCCTCCTCTGCCAAATCTGCCAAAGGTTTTAGCAAAACCCAACGCAAATCTGGGCCCAAAAAAAACGAGACGGTTTTTATCCCACCGGGAGCTTTAAACACCGCCCTTGACGGCGACGAGGTAGAATACGTTATGACCCGCGGCGACAACGGCGAAGTATTAAGGGTCCTTAAACGCGCCCGAACAGAATTCGTCAGCCAAGTCACCGGCCGAGAAAACGGTTTTTTAATTGTTAAACCTGACAACCCCAAATTTTATACCGACCTGGTCATAGAAGAAACAGCCGAAACTGCCGCGCTTTCCATCGGCGCCAAAATTGTGGCTAGGCTCAAACTTTGGCCCAAGAGCACCCTCCGCCCTGGTGGCGATTTTATCAAAAATTTGGGTCAAAGCGGCGAACATGAAACCGAGATGCAAGCGATCATCCAAGACCGCGGTTTAATTGAAGGTTTTTCCGTTGAGCTGGAAACAGAGGCGCAAAAAATCGCCCAAGAACACAATTTGGACGCGGAAATAAAAAAACGAAAAGATTTCCGCGAGGTTACAACTTTTACCATTGACCCCTTGGCGGCCAAAGATTTTGATGATGCTCTGTCCATCCGCCAAACAGCAGACGGCTTATGGGAAGTCGGAATTCACATTGCCGATGTGTCGCATTACCTAACGCCTGGTTCTTTGCTTGATTTGGAAGCGCAAAAACGCGCCACCTCAATTTATTTGGTGGACCGCACAATTCCGATGTTGCCCAAAATTTTATCAGACGACCTTTGCAGTCTTGTCCCCCATGAAAATCGTTTAACTTTTTCAGCAGTTTTTGAAATGGACGACAAAGCCAACATCAAAAGCGAGTGGTTTGGTCGCACTGTTATCAAGTCTGACCGTCGTTTCACCTACGAGGAAGCTCACAAAATCATTGAGACCAACCAAGGGGAATACGCAGCCGAGTTGCGCAAACTAGATAGCCTAGCCAAAGAACTGGACCGTCAAAAAATTAGCGCCGGCGCGTTGGCCTTTGAAGAAGACGAAGTCAGTTTTGAGATAGATGCTCTCGGTAAGCCGCTCAATGTTTTTAAACGAGAACGCTTAGGCACGCACAAGTTAGTTGAAGATTTTATGCTCTTGGCCAACAAAAAAGTGGCCGAGTATGTTTCTCGGCTAGCCAAAAATCAAAACGGCGTTTTTGTTTATCGTGTTCACGACGCGCCAGACCCGGACAAATTGGATGGAGTCAGACGCTTTATCAACCTTTTTGGCCACAAATTGACCCACAAAGGCAGTCGTCCCGGCCCGCAAGAGATAAACAATTTCTTGAAAAAAATTGCCGGCCAGCCTGAAGAAAGTGTAATTACGCGCGAGATTATCCGCTCTATGAGCCGCGCTGTTTACTCTACCAAAAATATCGGGCACTTTGGCCTGGCCTTCGCGCATTACACTCATTTTACTTCGCCAATCAGACGCTATCCTGATGTCATGGTTCATCGTTTGCTTGATACCTATCTCAAGGGACAGTCGCCAGCCAAAGATTTGCTTTTGCGTTACGACAAATTGTGCGACCACTCTTCAAGTATGGAAAAACTGGCCACCGACGCCGAACGCGAGTCCGTCAAATACAAACAAGCGGAATATTTGGAAAATCATCTCGGCGAGGTCTTTGATGGCGTTATCTCCAGCCTAACCAAGTGGGGCATGTATGTGGAAGAACTCTCGACTGGCGCCGAAGGTTTGATTCGCTATCGCGAGATGGCCGGTGATCGATTCATCTTTGAAGAGAAAAAATTCCAGGTTCGCGGCGAAAAGACAAACCAAATTTATCGTTTGGGCGGCTTAGTCAAAATCAAAGTAGCCAAGACCGACCGCGTGACCAAAACGATTGATTTCACCCTAGACACAGATTGACACAAATAAAACGCCGATTTTTAAATTAAATAATTATTAAAGCAAGACAAAAAAGAAGCCGGCATTTTGGTTTTAACCAAAATGCCGGCTTCTTAAAATTTTGAATTTTAATCTTTACATTTTACACTTCTGTCATTTTGCATATTGTTCCGCTTCCGTCAGTTTGAGCGAAATCAGACGCGAGACTGAATCAGAACCCATCGTCACGCCATAAAGCACTCCCGCGCGGGACATCGTCTCGCGGTTATGCGTAATCAAAATTAGTTGCGAGAATTGTGACAAGTTTTCAATCATATCGCCATACTTGCGCGAGTTAGCTTCGTCAAGCGCGGCATCCGTTTCATCTAAAATCATAAAGGGTGGCGGGTTAACCTGCGACATCGCAAACAGAAGCGCGATAGAGGTTAAGGCCCGTTCGCCGCCAGATAACATCGCCAAGCCTTTGATTTTTTTGCGGGGCAAACTGACAATGATTTCAATTCCCTCCTCGGTCGGTTCATCTGAATCCTCCATTGCTTCTCCCAGCGGAGCCAAGTCGTCACTGCTTGCCAAATCAAGGCGCGAACGTCTTTTTTCCGGGATAACCAAGGAAAGCGAAGCGGAACCGCCGCCAAATAAAATTTCAAAAAACTTTTGAAATTCGCTGTTAATTTTTTTAACACCGGCCTTGAATTCGTCACTTATCCTCTGGCGTAATTCGGACATCACTTGTTCCAACGAGTCGGCGCTTGTGGCCAAATCCAACAATTCCTTTTCCAGGTAACCATCACGCGCCAGCACCTCGTCATATTCCTTTTCCACATCGACGCCCTCGCCGCCAATGTCCTCTAAGCGAATCTTCAAGCGTTCCAACCGGCGATGACGCTCTTCTTGGGTTGCTCGTTTTTCCGACAACGCCTCTTGTTCATCCAAAGGATAGTCCTCATAATTGAGGGCTTCGCGACCAATCAAGACACCTGCCTCACCCAATTCGCGTTTGAAATTTTCTTCTTCCACGGCCAAAGTCTCTAGCTTGCCTTCCAGCGTTCTAACAACAGCCGCTAATTCCCCCCGTCTAGCCCGCAATTCATAAGATTCGCGCTCTTCTTCCCGTTCTTGATTTTCTCTTTGTTCCAACCGCTGTTTGGCCAATTGGTATTCTTCTTGACGGCTTTGTTCCAACCTTTCCAGCTCAGCCAAAGCCTTTTCCTTCTCCTGTTTTTCAACCAACAATTCTTTGATCATTTCCAAATTATCAGTCGGCGCCAATTGATGAAGTTTAAACCCACCCCAAAATTCACCCAAAATTTGCCGGATATTTTGTAGAATCCTTTTCAAAACTGCCGGATTATTTTCCGTCTTAGCTTTTTGCCATTCTCCTTCCAACTCAGCTTCCAACCTTTTTAAGTCATCACGCGAAACCGTTAATTTGTCTACTGTTGGCGTGGCCGAACGGCTTTCTCGTTGTTTCAGTTCAATCATCCCTTCCAAGCGGCCCAAACGGCGAGACAAATCGTCTTTTTTGGCTTGCCCTTCTCGCAAGGTCGCTTCTATTTCTCGCAATTTATTTTTCTCCTCCACCGCCTCGTCAGGAGCAGAAACCTCCTTCGCGGCCAAGGCTGATAATTTTTCTTCCGTGGCTAACAAAATTTCCTTGGGAATTGCCAATTCTTTTTTCAATTTGTCACGAGTATAGGCAAGATAAAATCCTTCTCGCTTCAAGTATTCCGAATAGAATGTAGCGAGTTCGGCGCGCAGTTCTTTAGCTTTTTCCACTTTTTCCATTTGTTTCTTCAAAAATTTCAAATGGGGCGCAATTTCCCGACGAAGAATCTCCGCCTCTTTGATATTCTCCCGCGTCTTGGTCAATTTCTTTTCGCTTTCTTCCAATTTCCATTGGTAAATTTTCAAACCAAGAGCGTCTTCTATCATTGCCCGCCTTTCAACCAGATTGGCATTTAAGATACGATCAGCCTCGCCCTGGCTAATGATGTGATGACCGGAAGACCCCAATGAAATCCCCGCTAAAAGGGCCAAGATATCTTTTAATCTGACTTTGCTGTTGTTAATGGAGTATTCGTTCGTGCCATCACGAAAAACTTCACGCGTGATATTGACCTCGTCAAAATCAATGCCAGCAAAAGCCCGCTTTGAGTTATCAAAAGTGACCGAGACACTAGCTCGACTCAGACGGCCCAGCGATGATGAGCCATTAAAAATAAGGTCCTCGCCTTTTTTACCCCGCAAAGACTTGAGCGACTGTTCACCCAAAACCCAACGAAAAGCCTCCGCGACATTGGATTTGCCGGAACCGTTCGGCCCAACCACCGCCGTAATCGGCGCGTCAAAGAGCAAGACCGCTTTACGGCCAAAAGATTTGAAACCATTGATCTCCAGACGTTTTAAAGTCATCACCTAAAATTAAAAGTCAAAAATAAATTAAAAAACAAAATCTAAAACTCAACACCGATGGTCATATTCGTTCACCAGCCCTTTTTCGCCAAGCCTGATTTGGCGGCTTCTTGTTCGGCCTCTTGTTTGGAGAGACCTTCGCCAACTGCCACTTGCTCTTCACCGATAAAAAGCGCGATTGTAAAAACTTTGTTGTGGTCAGGGCCAATTTCTTTCAGCAACTGATAGGACGGCGTAATCCCATACACTTCCTGCGCCTTTTTTTGAAAATAACTTTTATAGTCTTCAACAATCGTCTTCTTGATAATTTCTTCAGCCCGGTCTAAGAGATACTTTTGAATAAAATTAAAAGCCGCCTCGTAGCCTCGGTCCAAATAAATCGCGCCGATAATCGCCTCAAAGGTATTGGCCAAAATAATCTGACGCGCCCGACCGGTATCTTTGGCCTCGCCCTTTGACAAAAACAAAAGCTCGTTCACCCCAAGTTCAAGCGCTAATGCCGAACAGGTGTTGGCGTTAACCAAGGCCGCCCGGTAAGAAGTAAGTTCTCCTTCCGGCTTGTTGGGATATTTTTTAAAAAGAAAATCAGTTGTTGCCAGTTCCAAAACCGCGTCACCCAAAAACTCCAAACGCTCATTATGATCAAAAACAAAGCCCCGATGTTCATTCAAGTAAGAACGGTGAACAAAAGCCTGTTTCAATAGTTTTTTGTCAGCAAAATCCAAACCGATATTTTTTTCAAATTCAGACAAACTCTTGTTCATTTTTTACTTTTTCAGCTAAAATTTTAATCGCTTTGGTGATAATCGGCACAATATCATCATATATCTTTAATTCCGGCACTTTGGCGAAAGTAAACCAACTGGCGCCATCTAAACCGCCTTTGACCGCCAACTTTATTTCCCCCGGTTCACATTTGGCTAAATAATATTTAACTTGACGTCTAGTTTTCCCCTTCTCGGGGTCAGAGGCGATGTATTCATTGGAGCCAAGTTCTTGACCAATGACGACATCCAACCCAAGTTCTTCTTTGGCCTCTCTTTTTATGCCCTCTTTGACACTTTCACCTTCTTCAATATGCCCCTTGGTCAAAGTCCAAAAACCAAAAACATCATGAACAAAAGCCAGTTTAATCTCGCCTTTATCCTCGCAAAAAACCACCGCGCCACCAAGTTTTTCTATCGGCATTTCCTCATAAGGAATGTCTTTGATTTTTTTCTTTTTGGCTGGCGTGTCATCTTTCCCCGGTTCGCCCATCTCCTTGTAGACCGTCCCTAGAACGCCATTTACAAAGCGGCCACTATTTTCACCGCCAAAAGTTTTGGCTAATTCAATGGCTTCATTGATGGCCACCTTGGCCGGCACATCATCACGGTCGCCAAAAATCAACTCGTAAAGACCGAGACGCAAAACGTTGCGGTCAACTGTCGCGATTTGTTCAAGGGGCCAATCCGGCGCCGCTTTTTCAATGATTTTATCTATTTGCGCGCGGTGTTTGATTACTCCGCTGGCAATTTCTTTTATAAAATTTTTTTCTTCCAGACCGGGCGCGAATTCAGCCACAATTCTGTCTATTGTTTCGTCCAAGTCTTTTATTTTGCCGTCACCAAAGTCCCACTCAAAAAGCGCTTGCATTGCCAAACTTCTTGAAAGATGACGATTAGCCATAGATGATTTTCAAATATTCAAACTAAGCCTACCCACTTGGGCAGTTCGTAAATTTATTTGGCGGCCGCCTTTTTCTTTTTGGCCTCCTTTTTCTCTGTCTTAGCCAACACGTTGACCACTTCGCGCCCCCGATAAGAGCCGCAATTAGGGCAAACACGATGGCTAGCCTTGGCTTCGCCGCAATTGGCGCACTTTGAAAGACGCGGCGCTTTGAGCGCGTGATGAGAACGTCTATTTCCGGTATGAGCCCGGGTATGTCGCATTCTAACTACCATGAATTAAACTATAGCTTAAATGAATTAAAAAAGCAATATGCGACACCAATAAACGAATGCTTCGTTTTAATTTCCAATATTAAACATTAAAAGGGCCGAACGCTTCGCGATTGCGTCGGCCCCTCTGGCTGTGTTCCCCTATTGGCGAAAGTTATGCGACCTGCGTCCGGATAGCCCGGACACAGTTTCGTCTGACCGCGTCCCGATACTTCAGGTCCACGTACTGGATCTGCCCGAGCAGACGGCGAGCGGATTCAGGCGAGAGGTTCTTGCGGCTCAACACCGAGAACCCCACGTAAGAGAGCTTGGGTGACATAAGGACCATCACCCACAACTCCATATCGCTCAGCAAGAGTTCAACGACACCTTCGGTCTTCCCCTTGGCCTCTTGAGCCAAGAGGACGATGGCCGACTTCAGGCCGACCCTCTCAACCAAGATGTCAAAGGTTGGGCGGGCGATCTCCCCTTGTTGGAAAAGCCGCACGACCCTCTTGGCAAGAGCCAAATTGATTTCTTGGCTCTTTGTTGTCCCTTCCAGTCTCCCCTTTTGCAACTTCATTCTTTTCCCCTTTTGTTTTACACAGTTTTACACAGCCAGTTCCATCTTCATTTATACCACAATTCTTAAAACTAAGCAAAGTAAGAGCGACGATGGCAGGCAGACAAGCCCAGCTCCGCCACTTTGGCAAAATGCTCTTTGGTACCATAGCCTTTGTGTTTTTCTAAACCATACCCGGCAAATTTGGTGGCCATTTTTGTCATTTTTTTATCGCGCGAGACTTTGGCTAAGATAGAAGCAAAAGAAATAATCGGCTCCGTTTCATCGCCCTTGATAATTGTCTCTTGGTAAACGAATTTTTCGGGCGCCTTCAAGCTTCCATCCAATTTTAAAAAGTATTCTATCGGCTCGCCCGGCAGTTTTTCCAAACAAGCCTCCAGCCCTCTCGCGACCGCCGGAACAATCCCCGCCCGGTCAATATAAGTTTCCGCGACTAGAGAAACTTGGCAGAGGGCGCCGGTTTGTTTAGTTAGGTTAGTCAAAAAAGCAAACCATTTTTCGCGCATCCTCGGTGTTAGCTTTTTGGAGTCGCGTCCGACCGGGTAATCCGGCGTAGCGGACAGCAAGTCCCCAACCTCAAGCGGCCAAACAAACATCCCCACAGCGACCGGTCCAGCCAACGCTCCGCGACCAGCCTCATCAATGCCAACCAGGTATTTTACCCCTTTCGGAATTTCCATTCTCCCATTCTAACTCAATCTCAAGACTATTAAAAATATTTAAAAACAACTTATGTTTTATCCAAAAAATCGCACGACATCCTTCCTTTTTCCGCAAGTGGCAAGAACCGACTAGGCTTGTTAAAATTAACTCAATGTTTGTTCATCTCCACAACCACACTCATTACAGCCTTTTAGATGGGTTAATCAAAATTCCCGACTTGGTCAAAAAAGCTAAAGAATACAATATGCCGGCTTTAGCCATCACCGACCACGGTAATATGTATGGCGCTGTTGAATTTTATCAAGAGTGCCAAAAACAAGACATCAAACCGATTATCGGGGTGGAGGTTTATGTCGCCGCCAGAAGTCGTTTTGACAAAGAACCCCGAATAGACTCTCGCCGTTATCATCTGACTCTTTTGGCCAAAAACGAAACCGGCTATCGCAATTTAATCAAGCTGGTCACTAAGGCTAACCTGGAAGGTTTCTACTATAAACCGCGAGTGGACTGGGAACTACTGCAAGATCACACCAAAGGCGTCATTTGCCTGTCAGGTTGTATGGGCGGTCAATTGTCTCGACTGTTGTTAAACAAAGACCACGCCGGCGCCGAGAAACTGGCCAGGGATTATGCCGAAGCATTCGGTCCAGATAATTATTACATTGAAATAATGCACCACCCCAAAATTGAGGGGCAAATTGAATTGGCCAAAAACTTGATTGCTCTAGCGCGCAAACTAAACCTACCGTTAGTGGCCACCCACGACACCCATTACTTGAACAAAGACGACTCGCGCGCCCACCACACTCTGCTGGCCATTCAAACCGGCAACGATGTTGATGATGTCAAAGGGGTAACCAATATGGAAGAAGATTTTTCCTTTGTTTCAGCGGAAGAAATGGCTAGCTTCTTTCCCGATACGCCGGACGCCCTGGAGAACACTTTAAAAATTTCTGAGGCCTGCAATCTGGAACTCGTTTTGGGCAAATTTGTTTTTCCCAACTTTGAATTAGACGACGACAAAACAGCTGATGAGGTTTTGCGACAACTGGCTTTTTCCGGCTTAGCCAAACGCGGCTTGGATAAAGACGAAGCGGCCATCGCTCGCCTCAACCACGAGCTGGAAGTTATCAAGATAAAAGGTTACGCTTCATACTTTTTGGTGGTAGAAGACCTGATTCGTTTCGCGCGCGAAAATAATATCTATTACAACATCAGGGGGTCGGTCGCCGGTTCTCTTACCACTTATTCTTTGGATATCACCAAAGTTAACCCGCTCGCCTATCACATTCCTTTTGAACGTTTCTTGAATCCGGAACGGCCTTCGGCGCCTGATATTGATATGGACTTTGCCGACAATAAGCGCGACAAAATTATTGACTACGCCAAACAAAAATACGGCGGAGAAAAAGTCGCCCAAATTGGTACCTTTGGCACGATGATGGCGCGTGGTTCCGTTCGCGACGTGGCGCGCGCGCTTGGTTTCCCCTACCAAGCCGGTGACCAAATCGCCAAATTGATTCCCATGGGTTCACAGGGCTTCCCAATGACTATTGACCGGGCGCTTGAGATGGTACCGGAGTTAAAGGAAATGTATAACGAACGCGCCGACACCAAAGAGATAATTGATATGGCCAAAAAAATTGAGGGTTGCGCTCGTCACATCTCCGTTCACGCTGCCGGTGTAGTAATAGCGCCGGCTCCTTTGGACCAATATGTCCCGCTCCAATATGACCCCAAGGGCGTAAGCGTCATCACCCAATATGATATGTACTCAGTCGGCGAGGACGGTGTTGGGTTGACCAAATTTGATTTTCTGGGTTTGCGGAACCTGGCGATTCTTTCCAGCGCGGTGGAAATTATTGAAACCGTTTACAACCGACGAGTGGATATGGATGGTATCCCGATGGATGACAAGAAAACTTTTGAGATGCTGGCGCGTGGCGAGACAGAAGGTCTTTTTCAGCTAAATGGTAGTGGTATGACCAAGTGGTTAAAGGAACTGCGCCCAACTACCATCCACGATATCAACGCCATGGTTGCCCTTTATCGTCCCGGTCCGATGCAATTCATTCCTGACTATATCGCCCGCAAACATAACCCACGGCTGATTAAATATTTGGACCCTTCCCTGGAAAGTATCCTGGAACAGTCTTATGGTGTTTTGGTTTACCAAGACGACCTCCTTATTATGGCAAATAAACTAGCCGGTTATTCTTGGGGCGAAGTAGACAAATTCCGCAAAGCAGTTGGCAAAAAAATTCCCGAGCTAATGGCCAAACAACGCGAAAAGTTTATCAAGGGTTGCATTGAACATTCCGGTTGGAAAAAAGAAAAAGCGGAAGAAGTTTGGGCTTGGTTGGAACCGTTTGCCGCTTACGGCTTTAATAAAGCGCACTCCGCCAGTTATGGCCGAGTCGCTTATCAAACTGCTTATCTCAAAGCAAATTATCCATCCGAATATATGACGGCGGTTCTATCAGCCGAATCGGGCGACGTAGAAAAAGTCGCTGTCATCATTGGCGAGTGCAAACGGATGAACATTTCCGTCTTACCGCCGGATATCAACGAAAGCTTTGGCGACTTCACTGTTATCAAAAACGCCCAAGACCCAAACTTAAGCGAAAAAGCCAAAAAATTAGCCGACAAAAACCCTGACCCGGTTGATAAAATCCGGTTCGGTCTTTTTACAATTAAAAATTTGGGCGCGGAAATCGCGCAATTCATTGTTGACGAACGTAAAAAAAATGGCCCCTATCGAGACTTGGGCGACTTCTTAACGCGCGTTAAACACAAAAATTTAAATAAAAAATCCCTTGAAGCCCTAGCCAAAGCCGGCGCCCTAGACAGCCTGGGCGAAAGCCGCGTGAAGTTTCTTGCTAACTTGGAAGAAATCCTCGCCTTCAATCGCGAAGAAACCAGAAACAATGCCAACCAAACTTCACTCTTTGGTCTGATGTCTGACGATGCGCCGAAACCAACATTAAAACTACGAGATGCCGACCCGATTGAACCACGTCTAAAATTAGCCTGGGAAAAAGAATTGCTGGGACTTTACGTATCAGGCCACCCGCTTGACGCGCACCGTGAAAAATTTAACAAACTGGAAAATACGATTGGCCACCAAAAAAATAAAAGCGAAGGTTTTCCGATCGTGACTGGCGGTATTATCGGTGAAGTGCGCGCTATTTTTACTAAAAATAACAAGCAGATGGCTTTCTTCAAACTGTCAGATTTCAACGATATGGTTGAGTGCGTCGCCTTTTCTGATGTTTACGAAAAATATAAAGCTTTGCTAGTTGAAGATAAGTGCATAGCGCTAAAAGGCAAACTAAATTATCGCAACGGCGAACCGAGCGTACTGGTAGAGGCCATCAAAGAACTATGAGACGCAGATTTAATGCAGATGAACCGCAAATATTTTGCCCACCTTCTTGAGGTAGACTGCAAACTATCTTGGTGCTATACTCGGATCATTGAAGGTTGCGGTGACTACCAACCACCGACCCGCCTTGGGCGGGTTCCTGAGCTTGTCAAAGGATTACAATCCTGAGCGAAGCCGAAGGATTACAATCCTGAGCGAAGCCGAAGGACTAATTCAATAAAAAATTCGACAAAATGAGATTGTCCCTTGGTAATCCTTCTTCGCTGAAACTAAGAAGGATTGTCCTCCGGATAAAAATCGGGTGGAACCGCGTGAGTTTAAATAAAAAATTCCCGCCCCGACAAAAACGCCAAAGCGTTTTCGTCGGGGCGGTTTTGGTTAAACATTAACAACTAATTAATAAAAAATGGAAAACATTGAACAAATCAGACATTCCTTGGCTCACCTCTTGGCCATGGTCGTCAAAGAAAAATACCCAGAAGCCAAATTGGGTTTAGGGCCGGCCATTGAAAATGGTTTTTATTACGATTTTGACCTCGGTGAAAAAAGTTTAACTGATACTGATTTGGACGAACTTGAAAAAAAGATGCGTTCTTTAATCAGTCAAAACTTAGATTTTGCGACTGAAACAATCACTGCCGACAAGGCGTGCGAAATTTTTGCCGCTGAACCATACAAACTGGAATTGATTGACGAACTAGAGAAAAACAGTGAGTCAATTTCTATCTACCGCTCGGGAGATTTTGTTGATCTGTGCGCCGGGCCTCATGTCGCCAACTCGTCTGACATTCCCCGCGATTCTTTCCGCCTGGACCGCTTAGCTGGCGCTTACTGGCGAGGCAACGAAAACAATAAAATGCTCACCCGCGTTTATGGTCTAGCCTTTACCAGCAAACCGGAACTAAATGATTTTCTAGACAAACGAGCCGAGGCTGAAAAAAGAGACCACCGCAAGTTGGGCAAGGAACTTGATTTGTTTTGCTTCTCTGATTTAGTCGGTCCAGGCCTACCTCTCTTTACTCCTAAAGGCACCATCATTAAAGAAGTGTTACAAAAAGAAGTTGAGTCAATTTGTCGACACTACGGCTTTGAAAAAGTTTCCGCTCCCTCATTAGCCAAGCAAGAATTATTTGAAATTTCCGGCCATGCTAAAAAGTTTGGCGAAGAATTATTTCACGTTACTTCCGAGAAAAAACATGATCTTGTCTTAAAACCGGTTCAATGCCCTCACCATACCCAAATATATGCCTCCAAGAGTCGATCTTATAAGGACTTGCCGATTCGCTACATGGAATCAGACAAGCAATACCGTGCCGAAAAGACTGGCGAAGTAAGTGGTCTGTCCCGCGTTTATGCTATCACCGTTGAAGATGGACATTCTTTCTGTCGTGTTGATCAAGTCAAAGAGGAAATCAAAAATATGGTTTCCATTATTCGAGATTTTTACAGTCGTCTTGGTTTATGGGATGAGCACTGGGTTTCTTTGTCGGTTAGAGATTATGAACACCCAGAAAAATATATTGGCGAACCAAAAGATTGGGATACTTGTGAACAAATCCTCCAAGAAGTATCCAATGAAATGGGACTGGAGGCCAAACGTTGCGAAGGTGAAGCCGCTCTTTATGGACCTAAACTAGACTTTATGTTCAAAGACGCGACTGGTCGCGAAATTCAGATTCCCACTGTCCAAATCGACTTTGCTACACCTAAACGCTTTAACTTGGAATTCACTAACGAGCAAGGCGAAAAAGTCCCCCCGGTAATGGTCCATCGCGCTATCCTAGGTTCTTATGAAAGATTCTTGGTTCTCTTGATTGAACATTACGCCGGCGCCTTCCCACTTTGGCTCTCACCGGTCCAAGCCAAAATTTTACCAATCTCAGAAAAACAAATGGTCTACGCCAAAGAAATCTTGGCAGAATTAAAAGCCAGAAATATCCGCGTTGAACTAGATGAAAATAATGAAACCTTAGGCAAAAAAATTCGTAATGCCAAAATGGAAAAAATTCCCTACTTATTGGTGGTGGGCGACAAGGAAATGGAGAGTAAAACTGTGACAGTGGAGGCCCGCGGCGCCAATAAGGGCGAGTCTGTCAGTTTAGCCGTGTTTTGTGCTAAAATAGAAGAAGGGCTTAAAAGTCGAAAATAAGCTTTAAAATTAAGAATTTTTTATTAAAAATATGTTACCCTACAAGAAGATTTTGGCCTTGGCTTTAATCTTGACCGCTGCCTGGTCAGCTGGTTCTGTTTTGGCCGAAGAAGCCACCTCCACCGAGGACACCGCTTCCTCAACCGAACAGACGGTTGAAACAACCGACTTGGATGAGTTAATCAATGAGTTCCAAGTCCTGCGCGCTAAATTACTCAAAGCCTTGATTGCCGAATTTAACGCCAACAATCTGAATGAAAAACAAGTTCAGTTGTTACAAGTTTTACTCGCCTCCGATTTCTCCATCTATCCAGAAGGAGTGATCACCGGCAAAGTTGGGGACTTCACCAAGGCCGCCGTCAGGCGCTACATGGAAAGTCAGGGTTGGAACGTTCCGGCTCGCCTCTTGCAAGCTGGGGCCGGCAAGTCAGGCAATATTCCGACGGGCTTGAAAACCGCGCCAGGCATTCAAAAGAAACTGCAAATCGCCAGCGGCACTCCCGCCACCACGCCAGTCCAACGTAATTTCCTCTACAGACTAAAAAACATCTTCCGTTAAGAACAAATTCCAAAACAAAACCGGCCAGAATGGCCGGTTTTGTTTTGGAATTTGTTCTTCCTTTAGATATCTAGGTTAGCGGTCTTAGCGTGAGTTTGGATAAAGAGCTTGCGAGGCCCGACTTCGTTGCCCATCAAAGTATCAAAAGTCTTATCAGCATCATCAAAATCATGAATTGCGACTTGTTTCAGAACGCGGGTCTCCGGATTCAGAGTTGTTTCCCAAAGCTCTTCCGGATTCATTTCGCCCAAACCCTTATAACGTTGAATGGAAATCTTGGCAGTTCGGGTTTTAGCGCTTGATTCTTCTTTATCCTCCTCGCCCTCTACTGCCATCTCGGGCTCTACCTCTTCCGCTTCCCCTTCCTCAACTTCCCCTGTTAAGCCCCCCAGTTCTTTGATTATTTTGTTTTTTTCTTCGTCATTGTAGGCATAGAAAAATTCTCTGCCTTTTTTAATCTTATACAGCGGCGGTTGCGCGATAAAAATTTTACCTTGTTCAATCAGCTCGCGGTAATAACGGAAAAAGAAAGTCAACAGCAAAGTCGCGATGTGCGCGCCATCAACGTCGGCATCGGTCGCGATAATAATTTTATGGTAACGCAATTTGGTTAAATCCATCATGTCGCCAATGCCCACGCCCATCGCGATAATCAAAGAACGGATTTCGGCAAAAGCCATCATTCTGTCCAAACGCGCCTTCTCCACGTTCAAAATTTTACCCTTAAGCGGCAGTACCGCCTGAATTCGCCGATCGCGACCCTGTTTGCCGGAACCGCCGGCCGAGTCTCCCTCTACAATGAAAATTTCCGATTCTTCCGGGTCACGAGACTGACAATCAGCGAGCTTGCCAGGCAAAGTCATTCCCTCCAAAGCGCCTTTACGGATTATTGAATCCTTGGCAGCCTTGGCCGCCTTGCGCGCCTTAAGCGCCAAAATACCCTTATTGATAATCGCCTTGGCATCGTCAGGATGTTCCTCCAAGAAAGCTGAAAACATTTCGCTAAAAACGGCATCCACCGCGCTCCTGGCTTCTACGCTGCCCAATTTTGTTTTAGTTTGACCTTCAAATTGCGGGTTGAGTAATTTAACCGAAATCACAGCCACCAAGCCTTCTCGCACGTCGTCACCGGTCAAACCGCCATCGCTATCCTTAAGGACATTATTCTTCTTGGCGTAATCATTCAAAAGACGCGTTAAAGCGGTACGAAAACCGGTCACGTGCATTCCTCCCTCAGGGGTAACGGTATTGTTGGTGTAACTAATTTCTTTGACATCTATATCATCAACATATTGCAAGGCAATTTCCACAAAAACACCATTTTGTTCTTTGTCGGCATAAAAAATCTCCCGATGCAAAGGTTTTTCTTTTTGATTATAAAATTTGATTAATGACAAAAGCCCGCCTTCAAAGAAAAAAGTTTTTGACGGCACCGGCAAACCTAAGTCGCGTAACCAGAAAATTTTGTCCAAATCAATTTTGCCCTCATACCCACGCGCGTCAATCAAACGAATTCGCAAACTTTTGACCAAATAAGCCTGACCACGCAGATGGTTGACCAACCGGTCCCAAGAGTACTTAGTTTCGGAAAAAATTTGTTCATCCGGCTTGAACGTGATAATCGTACCATGTAACTTGGAGGCAGAGACTCTTTTAACATTATACTTCTTTTTGCCGCGCTCATATTCTTGGACGTATTTACCGTCGTTGCGGTGAATTTCCGCCCTGAGCCATTCTGATAAAGCGTTGACAACTGAAGCACCGACGCCATGCAAGCCACCAGAAAACTTGTAACCACCATCGCCGAATTTTCCACCAGCATGCAAAATAGTCAAAACTGTTTCCAGAGCCGAGACCTTGGTCTTCTTGTGAATATCAACCGGAATCCCCGCGCCGTTGTCAACGATTCGCACCACGTCGCCGGGTAAAAGCGCAACTTCAATCTCGTCGCACGAGCCATTCATCGCTTCATCACGAGAATTGTCAAAAATTTCAACCAACAAATGGTGAAGCCCATCAACACCAGTTGAACCAATATACATACCCGGTCGCTTGCGCACCGGCTCCAGCCCCTCCAAAACGACGATCTCTTCAGCGTCGTATTTACGATTTTTTAGCTCTTTTTTGACCATAATTAAAAATTAAAGCAGCCCGCTTAGGGTCCCCGCCTTGTATCCATTATAGCACACCCCCACGGCAAATAACAGCCCAAACGACGCTCCAAAACTGTTTATAATTAAGCCCAATCCTTGTTTTTGGTCATTACTTTCTAACCTCAAAATCGGCCTTTTCCAGAGCTCCAATCACCCCTTCTGCCACTTTATTCGCCTCTCCATCGGAAAGAGTTTTTTCGTAAGATTGTAAAACCAAACGAAAGGCCAACGATTTGCGTCCTTCCTTTTTAAACTCATCAAACAAAATCGGCTTATCCAACAGAAGCTCCCCTGCCGCCTCAATAATTATTTCACCCACCTGCTCCGCTCCCATGTCCGCCGGCACCCAAACGGCCACATCACGAATAATTCGCGGATAAGGCGAAACTGGGCGATAAGAGGCATCTTGATTCAACATTTCTTTTTCAGGCAAGGCGGAAACTGGACCAGCCATGTCCACCATTTTCTCAAAGTTAAATTCTACTAACTGGTGTAATCCATCAGCCGAGGCAGACTCAGTCACCCGCGGCAGATTACCAGACCAACCAATCGCCTCCGCCACGCTTGCCACCGCCATTTCTAATTCTTTTGGCGGCTCAGTTCCTTTTATTTTCTTGCGATAACCAAGGCCAATTGCCAACCTCATCTCTTCCCAACCATCCTGGGGAAAGACTGTTCCAATCTCAAAAATTTTGACAGGTTCATCGTCAAAAATCACATGGATCAAATTTTCTTTAAGCTTGGTTCCTAGCCAATCTATTAAGTTCGCGCGCAAAAAAGCTTTGTCGGCCGCGAGGGGATTTTCCACCTTAACCTCTCCATGGTCAGTAAAAGCATAGCCGTAAACTTCTGTAAAACCGGATTTAAACAACGCCCGGCGGACCAAATTGGCTACCAGAAATTGTTGTTCAAAATGCTCGGCCCGATAAGCTTTTGCTGACAGAGGCGGCAAGATTTCAGGTTTAATCCCCTCATAACCGAAAATCCGCCCAATCTCCTCTACCAAATTGACTTCTTCCGTTAAATCCAGACGCCAGAAAGGCGGCGCAACCAACCAACCATCATCTTCCTCTTTGACGTCCAAACCCAAGCGTGAAAAAATTTTTTTTATTTCTCCTTCAGGAATCGTGATTCCCAAGCGCTGACTGATAAACTCAGGTTTGATTTTTATCGGACTTAACTGGCGTTCGGCGGGATAAACATCAACCACTTCACCATATTCACCGCCAACCAGTTCTTTTAACATCGCAGAAAACATCTTCATTGCTTCCGAGGCCGTTTCGCGCGCCAATTCATTTTCAAAGCGCTTGGAGGCATCGGTCTTAAGTTTTATTTTGGAAGCGATTTTACGAATCAAAACCGGGTCAAAGTTAGCCGCTTCCAAAATCAGTTTTTTGGTCTCTTTTGTCACGCCGGCCTTTTGACCGCCCTTGATACCGGCAATCGCGAGAGGACCCACATCGTCAGCAATAATGAAAATTGATTCATCAAGGGCCACTTCATCACCATCTAAAGTGATTATTTTTTCACCAGGTTTGGCAAAGCGCGCCTTTATGCCGCCTTCCACTTTATCGGCATCAAAAGCATGCAATGGTTGTCCCAAATCAAACATAACATAATTGGCGATGTCCACCACGCTATTGATTGACCGTTGGCCGATTACCGCCAGAGATTTCTTCAACCAATCAGGCGATTCAAAAACGGCAACATTGTTCACTCTCCTGCCAACGTACCGACGACAAGCTTTTTCGTCCTCAATTCTGATTAACAAGGGTTCTAAATCCCCCGGCTTCACCTCTTCCCAAATCGGTTTGGTCAACGGCAAATCAAAAATCGCCGCCGCTTCACGCGCTATCCCCAAGTGACACAAGCAGTCGTGGGCCCGATCAGGCAAGACTTTTATGTCAAGCGTCCAGTCGCCTTCTGCTTTAGCCAAACCCTCCACCTCAAAGGCGTGGAAGATTATGCCATCTTCCAATTTTTCCGGCTCGGGCAAATCCGGCACATGTTTTTTTAACCAATTATAAGAAAACAGCATATTCTAGAATTGTTGCAAAAATCTAATATCGCCATTAAAAAAAATCCTGATATCTTCCACCCCCCATTTGAGCATCGCTAAACGTTCCACCCCAATACCAAAAGCAAAGCCCGACCATTTTTTGTCAGCCAGACCAACTGAACGAAAAACGTGCGGATGGACTAAACCGGCGCCGCCCATTTCAATCCAGCCAGTCCCTGAACAAAGCGAGCACGCATTACCGCGAATCGGTTCATCTTTTTCGTCGCGACATTTAATACAAACTAAATCAAATTCAAAACCCGGCTCCACAAAAGGAAAAAACGACGGCCGCAAACGCACCGGTGTTTTTTGACTGTAGAGACCGCTAAAAAATTTCTCCAAATAACCCTTGAGATGAGCAACACTCACGTTCTCATCAACCAACAGCCCTTCAATTTGATGGAATTGCGATTCATGGCGTGCGTCAGTCGCCTCTTGGCGGAAAACCTTACCCGGCGCCAAGATTCGCAGTGGCGGTTCACCACCCTGTTTCAGCATTTCTGCCAAATACCTGACTTGAACAGCGCTAGTCTGAGTTCGCAAAAGATGTTTGCCATCCGGCAACCAGAAAGTATCTTGCATATCCCGCGCCGGATGACCAGCCGGGACGTTTAAGGCGTCAAAATTATGATATTCATCTTCTATTTCCGGCCCATCCGCAACAGTAAAACCAAGCTCGCGGAAAATCCCCACCACCTCATTGATTATTTGAGTCAAAGGGTGAATATGCCCCTGAGTGTTTAATTTGGAATACTGAATCAGTCCCTTTTTACTTGGGCTTACCATTTAACGATTATAGCCCGGAAATCTCCTAAATTCAAATGTTCCCTCTTCCTCCGTTTATACCTTGTCCCTCATCAAAAACGCAGGCACGCGACAAACCCACCTAAGTGGCAAAGTTCTCAAAATCGTGTTAAATTATGTTCACAAGCCAGCATAGCTCAGTTGGTAGAGCTACCGCTTTGTAAGCGGTGGGTCGGGGGTTCGAGTCCTCCTGCTGGCTCACTTATTTGACCTCTTCGCCTTCAGCCAAAAATCCTTCTCGATTTCCTGCCATGACGTTTTCTTTGTGTTCTCTGATTTCTTTTAAAAAAGATGAGACCTTACCCTGATGGATAACTTTTTCTTTTTCTTTGATTGATTCTGTAAAGCGATAAAATCTTTTTTCCAGTCTGATAATTAGGTAACGAATGACCGAGATACTATTTCGCAAAAAATAAAGCAAGAAAAGATAACCCTTGCTGATTGTTTGTTTGCAAAAATAAACCAAACGAAAAGCCAGATAATCCACCACCAGATGAGCAATGGAATAATCAGCCACCTGATTAAAATCTAGATGATTGCGGCGATTGCAAGAGACACGCCAAGCTAAGAGGATAACTAGACCCGTCAAAGACAAGAGACAAATCGTTATTAGTATTATGTTATCCATAAATTATGGACTAGCTATCACTTCCGCTTTCCGCTACCGCTTCAGCTGAGTCAAAACGCGAAAAACGCGCCACGTCAATACGCTCGCCAAATTTCTGAATGTACTGTTTGACCAAGGCATCCACTATCAAAGATGGTTCTTTGACAAAGGCTTGCTCCAAGAGTTCAGACACGCTAGCCGGATTCATCGCGGCAATATGCATCGCCAAATCATCAGCCAGAACTTTAAACTCGCTGTTATTGGACACAAAATCGGTTTCCGCGTTTAATTGGACCATGGCGCCTATGGTCCCTGTGTTATGCGAGTAGCAAGCAACCACGCCGGCTCGCAGAGCGCGCGCGGCTTTTTTATCGGCCACTTCAGTCCCTTTAGCGCGCAATAATTCTAGGGCCTTGGTCATATCGCCACCAGCCTCTTCTAACGCTTTCTTGCATTGAGAGATAGAGATACCAGTTCGTTCTCGCAACTCTTTGATTTGTTCAGTGGAAATCATA
Organism: Patescibacteria group bacterium; assembly: GCA_022705505.1. Taxonomy (GTDB): domain Bacteria; phylum Patescibacteriota; class Minisyncoccia; order Phycocordibacterales; family XYD1-FULL-46-19; genus JAKJEI01. The sequence goes on along the minus strand of JAKJEI010000003.1, from coordinate 19,855 downwards.
GCTATGATTATAACAAAAAATAATAAACAAGACTAAAAATATAAGTCGCTCTCCAACAAGGAAACCACTATCTATGCTTCTTTTTTGTCGGCAATTTTATCTTCTTCTTTTTTGGGCTCTTCCGGAGCGGCCGCCAAACCTTCTTTGTAGGCTTCCACGATTTGCTTGGTGAAAAAGGAAATGCTGGTAATCGCCGAGTCGTTGGCAACTATTGGATACTCAATCTGAGAAACATTGCAATCTGAATTGCAAAGTGAAATTACCGGCGTTTTGACTTTTTTGGCTTCGGCCACGGAAATTTCTTCACGATCGGCGTCTATCACAAAAACAGCGCCTGGCAACCTGTTCAAGCCAACGATACCATCAAAATAATGCTCCAGGTCACGCAATTCTTTGGCAATCATGCCTCGTTCTTTTTTGGTGTAAACGGACAACTCACCTTTTTCGCTTTTCGCGCGCAAATCTTCCATCCGCTCTACGCGCTTTCTGATTTCTTTAAAGTTAGTCAGGGTACCACCAATCCAACGTTCGGTCACGTATGGCAAACCGGCTGACTCAGCGATGCTTTTGATAATCTTCTTCGCCTCATTTTTGGAACCAACCAAAAGCAAAATTTTCTTGGTTCGGCCAACCTCACGAGCAAACTCTTTCGCCGCCTCAAGCATTTCAATCGTTTTTTCCAAGTCAATGATTGCCGTTTTGTTTTTAAAACCAAAAATAAAAGGCTTGGTTGAAGCATGGCGGCTGGATCTGGAGTAGCCAAAATGAGCCCCGATTTTGAAGAGCTCCTGGATCAATCCTTCTTTTTGGGCATCTTTTACTTCTGTTTGCATAGGACTTTAGCTTAGCAGAAAATTTTGGTAATGGCAATATCTGTTTATTTTTCAGGCTCGTCTCCCTCTCTTGTTAATCTTTCACCCAAAGAAACTTTCAGGTCGGATAGCAAACCTTCTAAGTCGCCTGCCAAAATCTTGTCTATTCCATGCCAGGACTTTTTGATTCGGTGGTCGGTAATTCGGTCTTGAAGATAATTGTAGGTCCTGATTTTTTCCGACCGATCAGCGGTCCCAATCTGATTTTTGCGTTCAACTGACAACTTTTTGGCTTCTTCTTCTTCGTGGAGCGATTGCAATTTGGCTGACAAAATTTCTAAAGCTTTCTCTTTATTGCGCAGTTGAGTTCGCTCATTTTGGCAGCGGACAACGATGCCGGTCGGTTTGTGAGTCATCCGTACCGCCGTTTCCACCTTGTTAACATTTTGACCCCCTGCTCCGCCGGAACGAGTAAACTCAATTTCCAGTTCATTCGGATCAATTTTAATGTCAATCTTTTCACGCACCGGCATTATCGCCACCGACACGGTTGAGGTGTGAACCCGACCCTGCTTCTCGGTTGCCGGAACCCGCTGAACACGGTGGACCCCCATCTCGCTTTTTAGTTCATCATAGGCACCGGCGCCGGCGATTTCAAAGACTGCTTCTTTGTAACCGCCAGACTCCGACAACGAATCGTCTATTTTGGAAAAAGACCAATTTCGGCTTTTGACATAGCTCCCATACATTTCGGCTAGATCCAACGCGAATAAGGCCGCTTCATCACCGCCAGCCCCGGCGCGAATTTCCATAATCAAGCTTTTTGGTCCCGGCCCCATTTCACCTTTGGGCGATAAAATCTCAGCCATCTTGTCAATCAATTCTTGCCGCTGTTTTTCCAATTTTTTTATTTCTTCGCGTGCTAAAACAGCCACCTCTGAATCAGTGGCTAAGGTTTTGTTTTCTTCAATTTGTTTTGTCAGCTCATCACAAAGACTCGCCAAATAAGTGGTTTTGGAATTATTGCGGTAAATTTGGATTTCATCATCCATGGTAAAAGAAGTCGGCCAAAATAGACGACAAAAAGTCTAGGCCTCCTTGTCCGCTTTGGCAATTTTTTTAGCTTTGGCTGCTTTAGATTTAGCTATTCGGCCCTTGAATTTTTCCACCATTCCGGCCGTGTCCATGACTTTTTCGTTGCCCGTGTAAAAAGGGTGACAAGCGCTACAAATTTCCACTCGCAACTTATCTACGGTAGAACCGATCGTAAAAGTGTTCCCGCAGGCGCAGGTTACTTCCGCCTTAGCAAAATATTTTGGGTGAATATCTTTTTTCATAGTATCTGGTATTTTGTATTATAGCGTATTGCATAAACTATGGTTTTCTCCAGATCTTGGGGTTGTCTTCCCATTCCAGATTCTACAGCCTATATACAATATTCTATATTTCACACACTATACACCATTTTTAGTCATCCTGCAAGATTTTAATTTGTTGCTCGTAAGTGGCCACCAATTTCATCACCTGGTCACCGTAAAAAGCGTTTTTCGGGTTAGCCCAATTGCCACCGGCGTAATATTTGAGCGCCGCTGTCCGTTCAGCCGTAAAAGTGCCAGCGCTCGCCCCCAAATCGCTCAAATAAGTGGCCGAGGCCGCAAACGCGTCTTTGGGGTTCCAAGGATTTGGCGGATTGTTGCCCGTCGCCTTAGCAATCCGCGTTTCATAAGCAGCCCAAGTGGAAGGAATAAACTGCGCCGGCCCCATCGCGCCACCCCAACCGCCCATATAAGGACAAGAAATCGGTTGTGTGTCAGTATCCAAACCAAGACTCTTGGTAATCCGCAAAAACGGCGCATGGTCTCGTTCCGGCTTCATCACCACTCGCCAACTTTTTTCTGGCGGATCACCCGGTCGATTACACGTACCAACATTTTGACCTAAGTTAGACTCCTGAGTGATAATTGCTAAAATGAAAGCCGGTCGAACGCCAGTCGCCGCCGAAACTTGTTTGGCCAACTCCAAAGCCTCACCAAAGGTAATCGCTTGGACGTTACGCAAACGGAAAAGCGCGCTCCTAATCGCCGCTCGCTGTTTTTCTTTTTCAGCAATAATTGTCCTATAAGCGCCCTCTTGGGTTTTGCTCATATTGAGATAAACCTGCTTTTCGGCATTAAGCCTTTCAATGTTGGCCTTTTCAACCTCAATTGCTTTCTTAGCGTTGGTTTCAGCTGCTCGCCTCACTTCTAGTTGTTTTTTTTCTTGCTCGGTCAAATTTTTGGTTGACCTCGTGCTAGAAAGAGTTTTGTGCATTGATTGCTGAATAAAGTAATAACGGTCAGCTTCCACAAACAAATCAGAAACATTATTTTTATCCATCACTAATTCAATAAAGGAGTTCTCGTCAATCTCGCGGGTTGCTCGCAAAAGTTCCGCCAACGACACTTTGTTTTTTCCGACTTTTTCGTCTAATTCTCCAATATATTCTACTTTATCGCTGATGTCACCGCCTAAACGTTCAATTTCCAGCTTTTTCTTTTTGATATTCAGTTGCGCGGTATTGATTTTATAATTCAAAATATCAATATCTCGCTGAATAGAGGCCGTTTCTTTTTGCTTAGTGCTTAACAAGCCTTTTTGCTCGCTAATCTCTTTCTCAACCTTGGCCAATTCAGCTTTCAGTTTGGCCTCTTTGGCGGCGATCTCCGCTTCAGTCTCGGCCTGAGTTGGATAAAACGCACTCTGCGAAGCAACAAGCGCCAAAAGACAAATAAAAATTAAAGAAACCGCCCTCGGACATCGTCCTAGATTTTCATTTGATGACATATGAAAATTATAACAGAAAACGCTCAGTTTAAAAACTGAGCGTTTCATTTAAGTTTTATTCTGAGATTTTATTCAGATTTTTCTTCAGCGGAGGTTTTCTCACTGCCCTCTTCTTCTTGTTTGCCCTTCTTCTCCACTTCAATTTGAGACAGATCAATCGGCGCTTCTTCAACCACTACTTCTTCACCCGCCTTGCTGATGGAAACAACGACCTCTTCCAGCTCGGCCAAGACTGTTACCCCAGAAGGCAACTTAATGTCTTTAACCAAAATCTGGCTTTCAAATGTCGCCAAACCGGAAACATCAACCTTAATGTCGTGCGGCAAGTCTTTTGGCAAAACCTCAATCGGTAATTCATGCATAACTTTCACCAGGTTACCACCAAGTTCTTTGACGGCCGGGGCTACGCCCTCGAAGACTAGTGGCACATCAACCTCAATTTTTTTATCTTTTTGGACAACATAAAAATCAACGTGAATCGGTTGGCCCTTAATTGGGTGATACTGGACCTCGTGAATCAACACATCATGGCCCTTGCCCTCCATGTCCAAGCTCACAATGGAAGATTCGCCGGCTTCTTTTAAAACTTTAACAAACTCTTTGGTATCAACCACCAACGGGGTGGCTTCTTGTTTGGCGCCATAAACAACCACCGGCACCTGCCCTGCTTCTCTGACTTTCTTTAATTGTTTGCCAAAAACATCACGTTTCTGGGCTTTTAACTTAATTGTCATACTTGAGGCATTATATCTAAAAACAGAAGAAAGTAAAGGCCCAAAAGCGAAACGAGCCCAAATTCAAAAAAGAGGCCGACGTTTCCATCCGCCTCACTAAACGGTTAGACATTTGTGGTTTTCATCATTTGTTTTATCCGTTCCAAGGTATGGTCCAAGACAGCGACCGAAAATTCGGACCATTCAAAAAATCGGACAAGATGGTTAGGGTCTCCCTCCTCGTGATCCAGACTGAAAATATATTCTCCCGCCTTGTTTGTCACCAAATACCTGTCACCAGCCGGAAACACCACCAGACACCCAGATTTGCCATTCCCTGGCTGCAAAAACTTGGAACTGGTGCTGACAATAAAAACATTCGCCGTGTCAGGGTCGAGAACCAGTTCTATTCTTGTTTTTGTGGAAATCTCAAACCTGACTATCGCGCAACAAATAATCTCCAAACTGCGGCGATCCAAACAATCAAGGCAAACCTTCATCGATCTCCCCTCCCCCTAAGTGAAAAATCATCCCTGTCTCCAAAGTTCCACTCCAGCGTCATTTTATTGCTCGAATTTAATGATTTGATGAAGAAGGTTTTAGCGTCGGCTAAAAAGATTCAATCTTTTTTCCACAACTTGTTTGACGGCGATGATTGGCCCTTTGAGATATTTATAGGGGGCAATTTCCTCCGGGCTTTCTTGTAACGATTCAATTAGGGCCTGCTTGTAGGCAACTCGCAATTCGGTATTGATATGAACAATCGCCACCCCCGCCTCAATCGCCGCCACAAAGTCTTCATCGGTCAAACCAGACCCCCCATGAAGAACCAAGGGCACTCCCGTCACGTCGCGTATTTCTTTGGTTCGCTGAATAAACAGTCTTGGGTTAGCGGCATGTTTCAACATGCCATGAATGTTGCCGACAGCTGGAGAAAAAAGATCAACGCCGGTTTCTTTGACAAACCTCTCAGCCTCTTCAACTTTTGTGATAGACGATTCGTCAAGCGCGACGCCGACTGGCAACTCATCCAGCATTTTTGACGACTTACCAATATAGCCAAGCTCTCCCTCCACCAATATTTCAGGATTGACCGACCGTGCCAACTCAACGCATTTTTTAGTTTCGGCAATGTTGTCTTCTGGTGAGAGTTCGCTCCGGTCAAAAACAATCAAGTCAAGGCCGGCGCCAATCGCCTCTTGCGCGCGCTTCAACGAAGAAGTGTGGTCGGCTGACAAAAAAATCGACTGATTAAATTCAGTGCGCGCGCTATCCACCAAGGCCCGCGCCTGACGCAAACCAATAAAATCCCTTTCTCCTTCTGATAAACCAATAATAACTGGCAAGTCTAAATTTTGCGCCGCCCGAACTACCCCCCAGAATCCTTCCAAATTAGAGATGTTGAAGTGGCCAAGAGCTGTTTTTGTTTCATTGGCCTCGCTGATTATTTGCCTAAGAGTTTTCATGCTATAATTATACCAATCAAATGAATAAATTAAAATATGGACAAGTTTAATCTTCTAACCATTGGCGACACGGCGATTGATGCTTTTGTCAGATTGAACGAAGCTGAATTATACTGCGATATTAATCGCGAGGAGTGCAAAATTTGTCTGAAATTTGCCTCCAAGGTTCCTTATGAATCAATCTCCGAAATTCCCGCCGGCGGCAACAGCGCCAATGTTGCGATTAGCGGCGCCAAATTGGATTTGACCACCGCCTATTTCACCAACATCGGCGATGATGACAATGGCCAAAAAATTTTAGCCAAATTGAAAAACGCCAATGTTGATACAAGTTTTATTAAAATTCACGCCAACTTAGCCACCAACTATAACTTTGTTCTGTGGTATGCTGATGACCGAACCATCCTTGTTCGTCACGAAAATTACCCTTACGAATTACCTACCCTCCCCCAAAGCGACTGGGTCTATCTAACTTCATTAGGCGAAAAATCACTAACTCTGCACCGTGAGTTGATTGATCATTTGGACGATAATCCGGAAACCAAATTGGCCTTTAGTCCGGGCACAATGCAAATTCGCGCCGGACGCGAAACGCTAGCTGAAATTTACCAAAGAACAGAAATCTTTTTTGCCAACAAACAAGAGGTAATGGAAATTTTAAACACCAAGGAAGAGGAGGCAAGCCAACTGGCCAAAGAAATAAGGAATTTAGGTCCCAAAATCGTAGTCATTACTGACGGCAACCAAGGCGCTTTCGCGTTGACCGATTCCGGTTTTTGGCATAGCCCGATTTTCCCGACTGAAAATAAGCTTCTGGAGCGCACCGGCGCTGGCGATGCTTTTGCCTCAGCCTTTTTGGCCGCCTTCAATAAAGGTCTGACGGTACCGGAAGCACTGGCCTGGGGTGCCGTTAATTCGGCCTCCGTCGTCCAAAAAATCGGCCCGCATGAAGGATTATTGTCAGCCCAAGAAATAGAAAAACGGTTGGCGGCCAGCGTTTTTGAAGTAAAAAAGATTGAAGAAATAAAATTCTAAAAAACTTTCCACAATAAAAACCGCCGGCGTTGCCGGTGTGGTTTTCATTATTTCTTAAAATACAATGTTTTCTCCACTCAGATTATGCTTCTTTTTATACTCATCAAATAAGCCCCAATATGAGCGAGCTGAGCGCTCAGCCTCCGTCAAACCAATTTTTTGAATTGTTGTTTCTATCTCTTCTGGTTCACCTTCCACTTCCACAAAATTGCCAAAAGGTAACCGATCAAGCGAAATCACTGTCTCGTCCAAATGATAATCAGTCCGATATTTTTCCATAATAAATTCACGCGTAAAGCCGAGAATGTTCAATATTTGTCGAACTTTTTCTGTATCACCAACTTCTGTTTCCACCTCTTCTCTTTCTTTAAGACCTCTCGCCTCCAATTCACTACCATCAATTCTTCTTTTTAGAGTCACAACATTTTTGTCGCCAGTCCGCACTCGCAAAAATGTTTTATTTGCCTCTAAACTTTGTTCGGGTGTATCAAAACGCACTGTTCGCTGAAAAAACTCCGGCTGGAGTAAAACACCACCAGCCACTTTTATTTTTTCGGCCAAACCGGAAAAATCAGCCACCAACAACTTTACTTCTATTTCTTTGTTATTATCCTTGTTCATTCTTTCTTTTGATTACTCTTCTGACCGCTTCAATAATATCGTCTATCGCCAAGCCATAATGTTCCAAAAGTTCGGCCGAGCTACCCGACTGGCCAAACCGGTCATCAACACCGACAAATTCCATTGGGAGAGGGTAATTCTCGCTAAGAAGTTCGGCGACCGCCCCTCCCAAGCCGCCAGTTTTTTGATGTTCTTCGGCCACTACCACCGCGCCGGCTTTTTTCGCCATCGCTAAAATAGTTTCTTTATCCAAAGGTTTGATTGTATGGTTATTTAATACCTCGCACTCAATTCCTTCTTTTGCTAATTTTTGAGCGGCAATAAGCGCGCGATAAACCAAAAGACCACAGGCCACAATTGCCACTTTTGGGTTTTCCGACTCCCGCACCACCAAGGCTTTGCCAATTTCAAATGGCGCTTCAGGGCTGGTAATGATTGGAGCTTCAACGCGCGATAAACGCAAGTAAACCGGACCCCGGTATTCGGCCGTCGCCATGGTTGCTTTTTTCGCCTCTTCCGCGTCCGCCGGTACTACCACCGTCATTTTGGGCAAAACACGCATCAAAGCGATATCTTCAAGAGCTTGGTGCGAGGCGCCATCCGGCCCGACCGACAAACCGGCGTGCGAACCGACAATTTTGACACCCACCTCGTTCAGACAAATGGCCGTCCTGATTATTTCCCAATTGCGTCCCGGCGAAAAAACGGCAAACGAAGTCATAAATGGGACTTTGCCCATTACCGCCAAACCGGCTGCGACTGTCGCTAAATTTTGTTCGGCCACTCCAACTTGGAAAAATCGGCTTGGAAACTTTCGCCGAAAACCGTCGAGCCGCGTGGAATCAGAAAGATCAGCTGAAAGCGCTACTACTTGCTCATCTTTTTCCGCCGCCGCCATTATCCCTTCGCCAAAACCATCGCGAATCGCTTTTTGCGCGACACTCAAATCAAAGACTTTGTCTGCTAAAATTTTCATTCACTTTAATTATAACAAAAGCCAACGACGAAGAACAACAGGCAACCAATTTTAATAATCTTTTCACTGAAATATGACAAAAATTTAAATATGCCTATTACCTCCATTCTGACTGGAGAAATTTTTAAGAGGAAAGCCACGGTCAATCAAAGCCGAGCTTTTTCTCTCCGAAAAAGCTCGGCTTTGATTTTGCTCGGCATCCTGATCACTTATGGCATATTTATTCTTAAGGTGCAAATTTTTCACTCACCACCGGTATTATTCTTGCTCCTTTATTCCGCCGCAATGACCGCTTTCCAATTTGGCCGCCTACTGACAGTCCTGTTTTACGAAGAATCTCTAGAAAGAATCCGCGGTAAATATAGCGCCAACTCTCTGATCGGCCAGGACCCATATGAACCGTCTGTCAGTTTCGTTATCCCCTGCATGAACGAAGAAAAAGCAATTCGCCATACAATAAACAAGTGTTTTGAGGTTGATTATCCAACCCATAAGGTTGAAGTTTTGGTGATTGACGACGGTAGCACCGATAAAACACCAGAAATCTTAGATCAGCTAAACCAAGAGAACGATCGTCTGACAGTGATAAAATTCGCTCAAAACCGCGGCAAAAGATACGCCATGGTGGAAGGTTTCAAGCGCGCTCGTGGCGAAATAATTGTTCAATTGGATAGTGACAGCCACCTTGCCCAAGAAGGTTTGCGGCCCTTAATAGAACCGTTTCAGAATCCCTCTGTCGGCGCTGTCTGCGCCCACTCCGATCCAGCCAATGTTGATAAGAACTTTCTGACCAAAATGCAAGCCGCTTATTATTATATGTCTTTTCGTATTTTAAAGGCGGTGGAATCAACCTTTTATACTGTCTTTTGCTGCAGCGGCTGCGCTTCTGCATATCGTCAATCGGCCGTCTTAGCTGTCTTGGACGAATGGTCACGTGAAAATTTTTTAGGTTTGCCGGTGATGTATGGCGACGACCGCTCTCTCACGACCCGTGTCATCAAAGAGGGCTACAAAACAATCTACACCGCCGAGGCTCAAGCTTACACCATCGTGCCCGAAACTTTCCGACAACTAATTATTCAGCAAGTTCGCTGGAAAAAATCTTGGATTATAAACGCAATCAAAACCGGTAAATTTATTATTACCCAAAAACCCTTCATTGCCATTCTTTATTTTTATCCGCTGGTTATTCTTTCTCTGATAAACCCGTTTGTCGCTCTTTACGCTCTAGTTTATGTGCCGATTGTTTATGGCATTTGGCCAATTTTTTATCTTGCCGGCATTTTTTTGATTACCGCCCTCATTGCCGTCTATTACAAAGTTTACGGACCACAAAACCGTTACTGGCCATACCTCTTTGCCTGGGGCGCGTTTAGTGTTACCGTCCTGGCCCCCCTTCTCTTTTACGCCGCCGCCCGCATCCAAAACCGAAGTTGGGGTACGCGCTAATATTTTATTAACCAAACTTTAATTTTCATAAAGAACAAGCCTCATCGTCAGCATTGAAGACTAAATCAGCTGGCCATTGACAAACTACCTGGTTAAAAAAAGTACGTGGCAACGGACATCGGTAATTACCCCAGATGTAAGCTTATTTGCCAAAGAACTAGTCCGGAATCGCTGTGCCGAATTGACTTACTGAAAAACAGAACCAGAAAACACAAAAGAATCTTGAGTAGAATTAAATGGAGAGGTGTGAATTTTAGAAGTAAAACAAATAAAATAACAGCCGAAACGTTTGATAAGAAAAAAACAAAGAACCTAGAACATGGTTTAGCGTTAAAAAAGCCCCAATTTCTCAATTGGGGCCATGGAACCATGAATAGACTACGCCCGGCGACCCAGAGGCATGCCGCCACCCATCACTAGCCAACTGGCCAGATGCCCAGTAACCGTATCGGCGTACTTGCGCTGATGGGGCCACATGGCTTGATCTGGCATTGCCAGGAGCGACAGAGCTTGGATGGCGCAGATGACCAACAGAGAACAAAGGCGCCAATTGCTTTCGCCTTTTCTGTCACACTCCACCCAGTCCGGGTGCATGGTGTTGAACACGATGACGCCCTCATCCAAGTCCAGTTCCCAGAGCTTGGGCGAGTCTGGCATCTCGTCATAGGCGAATTGCAACCCATGACTACCCCCTTGAACCAACCGACGTTTTGAGCCGTTTGGACCACGAGAGGTGAGATGCGGTTCGTCATGCTCACGGATTGCCTCTTCTTGTGAGCGTTTAGATCCCTCACCACCAACTTTCTTTTGGCTTCCGGTGATGGCCTTCGACTTTTCTTCCTGTTCCCGAGTGGTTTCCCTCTCGGAATGGCCAAGACCGATACTGCCATAGCGAAACCTTGACAGCGCCGCCTTCAAGTCTTCGCCACGGGGAGACTCGCGAAACAGACGGTCAAGTCTTGAAAGAGCGTCGTGCCCAATTTCTTGGTACCGTTCACTCTGGCGAACTCGACGCTGTTCGTCCAAGTAGTGCTCACCCTCTTCCCTAAACCATGTTTCAAGAGAAACACAAAGGTCTATCATGGCGTCGTTTCTCTCAAAACAAGTTCGACTGGGAGTCAATTGCACCAGCTCTCCCAACACTTCTCCTTCAAATATCCCACTGCCTAGAGCCTCCATAACCCGCGAGTCCAGAAGCTCCTTGGCCGAAGATGTCCGAAAGTGACTGAAAGGAAAGCGGAAATCATTCCCGGCTTCCCCAAACTTAATGTTCACCCGACCACGTGAATCGTGGCGCTTTGCTAGGTACATCCGAACAATCACCTCACCGGAAGACTCCCGGTAATAACGCCGTTCGGGCAACCTTGTGCCGGTGAACTTGGCTGCTGCCACTTCCGCCGACGACTCGTTGCCGGCATAGTCGACGAAGTCAACTCGAAGCCGAGTGCCGAGCCTTTCCATCTTGCTGGAATACTTCATCGTCGCACTCTCCAAGATACCTTTCATGGTCATCTCGGATAAGGCGCGATCTTTGACGTATTCCTTTATCTCGATGGCAGTGCGCCACCACACATTTTGGCCAGAACGAACGTTTACCTGATCCGGCGCGAAACGAAGATCTTTTCGCTCCCGCCAATCAACAGACACGCCAGAAGCTTCCGAATCAACCGGAAAGGTCCAGGTGACGTAGGCCTCTTTTCTTGGAGCCGGACAAGAAGTTACCGAGAACTCTTGACACTTGCCCCAAGCTGAAATGGCCCCGATACCAAACTGTCCGAGGTCTTCTTCCGATTTAAGAGTGTGCCCAATGGATTGGCTCACCCTTTTCTCGAAAGCCTGCTGGCTCATCCCGCGACCGTTGTCGCGGATAGCAATGAATCTCGTCTTCTGATTCACTCTGAGCTGAACCAGGGTTGCCCCCGCGTCCAACGCATTCTGAATCATCTCGTCAACCACCGACGCCATGTCGGGGTAGAAACGAGCAAGATTCTTCAAAGTGCCGCCCATGTGTACAGACAAAGAAGTCTTGCCCGAGTTCACTGACACTCCCTTTTGTCCACTTTTCATCTGACTTTCCTTTCTTGTTCTTTTGCTATTGCTAGAGGACCCGGTGCTCACGCTCAAGTGTTCTTTCCCGAGCCCGTTCTCCCGCCAGTTTGGTCAAGGCCACGGACGTTTGATGGACAGTTTCCCGCCCAGCCAATTCTCGCAACTTCTCCCGGTCATTGGCACTAAAAACATCCGAGCCTACCAGTTGTGCCAAAGGAAGACACGCCTGAAGAAGACGCGCCAAACCTTCAATCACGTCGCGACGTTTTTGGTTATCCAAACCTCCAACCAATGTCGATGATTTTCCCTCTTGATCAGACGACCAAGAATTGCCCTCCTCTCTCGATGGAAGTTGGAGTTTTTCGCGCCAAGTCGCGAGGTTTCTTTCGAGCTCTGTCTCACAGGATTTACAAAACTTTCTCATGGTTTCCTGTCTGCCCCTCAAAATACCACTTTCACCTCGCAAAACCACGAGAAGATGTGATGGTTTCTTGTAGTTCAACCTTTGGACCGCCTCTTCAAAAGAGATCGCCCCAAAGGCTATGGCCTTGCCGAAGTCATAGATAGGGCCTTTCAGACCATCCAATTCTTCAGCATGGTAACCCAGAAGGTTCAAAAAGTGGACGACCTTGAGAGCTTTCTCTCCCATCGGACGACCACGAGAAACATCCCTGAGCCAGCCATTGACTGTCAAAGAAGAAACCCCGACGAACTCGGCCAGAAGTTTAATGTCCTTAGCCGAAGCCCGGACACCAAATTCCTTCAGACATTCCATTAGGTTCATGTTCAGCTCCTTCTTTTGCTTATTGCTAGAGAACCACAGGACGAGCCAACTTGGCTCGCCAGCCTCGCGCAAACTTTCGAACATCACCCAAAAGCACGACCTGCCCAACCTCGGGCGGACAATCATGTTGCGACCAACTTTCCAAGCTGAAAGTGATGCTTTCTTCCAAAGGAAGAGGGTAGCTACCACCTTCGCCTGTTCCGCACTGGTGACAAACAGCGAAAGATCCTTTTTCAGAAGAGCAAATCTTGCCGACTATTGCTTCTATCTGACCAGTCATTCCAAACCTCCTTTCTGATGCTGTTGCTTGTTCTATTCCTTGGTTATCAAGGAACTAATTCGGTCATTATAATAATGTAAAAACTCGTATATGTCAAGATATGTCGGCAATTTTCCCCAACAATTTGTTTTAAAAAATATTTAAACTGATGGCTGAAAAAGTTACCCCTTCTTTATTCAATTTCTTTTAACGCTCGTTCAGCTTCTTTGGCGTTTGGGGTTTTGCCGTGCCATTCATATTTCCTCTCCCACCCCGACACGCCCTTGCCAGGGATTGTATGAGCAATGATAACCGACGGTCGGCCAAAAACCGCCTTGGCCTGACCAACCGCGTTAAAAATTTCCGGGAAAGAGTGGCCATCAATCTCCTGAACTTGCCAACCGAACGCGCGCCATTTGTCCGCCAAAGGCTCGAGCGGCATCACTTCTTCAGTCACGCCGTCAATTTGGATGTGGTTACGGTCAACAATCGCAATCAAATTATGAGGCGCTTCCTTGCCGGCAAGCATAACCGCCTCCCACGTAGAACCTTCTTGTAACTCTCCATCAGATAACAAACAATAAAAAAATCTCTGCGACCCTCGCCCCTTATCTAAACGGTCAGCCAAAACCATCCCCAGCGCCTGCCCCAAACCTTCACCAAGTGGGCCCGAGCTCGTTTCCAAACCTGGTAACTTTAACCGTTCAGGATGCCCCTGGAGACGGGACCCATAGCGACGCAAGGATTTTAGTTCTTCTGAAGGAAAATAACCGGCGCGCGCCATCGCCGCATAAAGCGCCGGGCAAGCATGACCGTTGGAGACAATTAAACGATCGCGTTCCGGCCAATCCGGTTTGTCAGGCTTATGGTTCAAAAGACCAAAATAAAGCGCCGCGAAAATCTCCGCCAAACCAAGCGGCCCACCGGTGTGGCCTGAACCGGAAGTGACCAACATCTCAACCACCGAGCGCCTAACCGCTCGCGCCTGGTCCGATAAATATTCAAGTTTTTGGTCAGTCAGTAACATAAATTTAAATCAAAGGTTAAAAGACAAAAGTTTTTATATCATATCCCATAAGTTATTTCTTTTCTTAGGCTTATCCTCTTTTCACTTTTAACTTAATGTTCTTAGCGCTTCTTCAATGTTTTTGCTCCGCCAAATATATGAACCAACTACCAAGGCATCAACCCCCGCTTCAGACAATTCTGCCACCATCTCCGGCTTAATGCCTCCATCAACAATTATTTTAGCATCAGATGCCAATTCCCGCAGCTCTTTTATTTTAGGCAAAACCCGAGCGTCAAACTTTTCACCCTGATAACCAATATTGGCAATACTCATCAACTGAAAAATCTTAACTTTGTTTAGATATGGTTTGACTTTTTCCAAAGATGTTTCTAACTCCAAAGCCAGGCCAATTTCGCACGGGTTAAGTCCGTTGTCAAAACGGCTCAATAGAGAATCCAGCTGGTCGGTTGATTCAACGTGGATAATTATTCTGTCCACCAAGGTTTGCCAATCTTCCACCACCGTCTCCGGGTTTCCCATCATTAAGTGTGCTGATAATTTTATTTGCCCGTCAATTTCGCGCAAATCTTCTTCAGCTTGCCAGCTAACATTCGGCACAAAAACACCGTCCATCACGTCAAGCTCAACCCATTCTACTAAGCCTTCCAACTTGGCTAATTTTTCTTTGACCTCGGCAAAATCTGAAGCAATGATTGAGGGAATAATATTCATAGGCGATGCCAATTTGCAAATTCAGGCAAATAATACTGATAGGATAACTCAATTTCTTTTAAATTAGTTTCATTTATAGACATTCGCATGTTTAAGCCACGCTTAATATTTTAACGCCCCACCGACATTGTCCATATCATCAATTCCATTTATTCGTCTGAGGTGCCGTTCTTCGCCTGAAAAGTCTGTGCTCAACCACAAATCAACCGCTTGGATTGCCTCGCCGGGTGAAACAAAACGAGCGCCAAGCGACAAAATATTGGCATCATTGTGAGCGCGAGACAGTTCCACGATATCCGGGCTGCCCCCATAATAAACGGCCGCGCGCACGCCAGCAAAACGATTGGCGCAAATGGCTTCCCCTTGACCGGACCCACCCAAAATAATTCCTCGGCTACCCGATTTGCCCTGCACTAACTTGGCGACAATTTTGACGTAATCGGTGTAATCATCTTCGGGCTCTAAAGCATAAGCACCCTGGTCTTCCACTACCAACCCACGTTCCTTCAGATGATTTTTTATCTGCTCTTTTAAGGCAAAACCGGCGTGATCCGCCGCGAGATATATTTTCATAAATTAATGATAACCTATACCAAAGTCAAAAGTCAAAAGTTAAAAAGTCCACCGCCAAAAACCATTTAGTAGATGTATTATCTTTTATCCAACTTATCTACTTTTTACTTAAATTTCTGACTTTTAACATTTATCCTGATTCTCTATCTTCCGGCTTTCAACACATGTTCCACCAGCGTATGGGCATATCCCATTTCATTGTCATACCAAGCCATCACTTTGACCAAGTTTCCACCAACCACCTTCGTCCAACTCAAGTCGGCAATGGAAGCATACTTACTACCCAAAATATCAGAGGACACAATCGGTTCTTTGGTCACCGTAAAAGTTTTTTGCCAACGCGGGTTGTTGGCCGCTTTTTCAAACGCCGCGTTTACTTCCGCCACGGTTGTGTTCTTTTTAGCAACAAATGTTACATCAATCATTGAACCAGTAATAACTGGCACTCGCACTGCCACCCCATCAAACTTGCCGGCCATTTCAGGAATTACTTGGCCAACCGCAATCGCTGCGCCGGTTGTAGACGGGATTAGGTTAATCGCGCCCGCCCGACCACGCCGCCAGTCTTTAGCATCGGCCACATCTACCAATTTTTGAGTCGCGGTATATCCATGGGTTGTGTTAAGCAGGGCTTTTTCTACCCCAATCGCCTCATCAAGAATTTTAATCACCGGTGCCGCGCAATTAGTTGTGCAGGAGCCATTAGAGGTAATTACCTGGTCGGCAATTTTGTCATCGTTGATACCAATCAGAAAAGTCCCTCCGGGAATACCAGGTGCCGGTTCATCTTTAACGGGCGCCGAAATCACCACCTTGCGTGCGCCGGCGTCCAAATGTGCCTTTGATTTGCCATAGGCCTCAAACACGCCGGTTGATTCCAAAACGACATCCACCCCTAATTCAGCCCAGGGCAAGTTAGTTGGTTCTTTTTCTTGAAAGAAACGCGCCGATTTGCCGGCAGTCATCAGTTTGCCGTCTTCAAACTTGATTTCACCATCAAACTGACCATAAGCGCTATCATACTTTAAAAGATAGGCCAGATTGGCCGGATCGCCCAAGTCGTTAACCGCGACCAAATTTATTTCCGGATTCTTGACCGCTAGCTTAAAAAACGCCCGGCCAATGCGGCCCAAGCCATTGATTGCCACTTTTACCATAATTTTAAAAATTATTTTTTGTTAATAGTTTAATTTTAACAAAAAAAATCAAGAAAAACATCCACCTTGAAAAAATATCCGACCAACGCTTCAGGCCAAAGTTTATTTTACTGATTCTAACGATTAACAACAGCCGAGGTGGAGGCTGAGTTTTTGTTTATTTCTTTGGCTCTAGGCTTGCTTGTTATAAAGGCAATGTTTAAAGCAAAAAACAGCAAGTACAAAAACATAGACACCCCAGCCAAGAAAATTTTTTATCCATAATAACGATAGAATTTAGCTGTTAATCTTTTCTTTTATTTTTCTCAGATTTTAATTAGGATTAATTTTATCAGCAATCGCTCACCTTCATTCTATGTTATCTATCCTTTCTTTTGTTCAAACAATTTTTTAAGTAAGCCCGGGTTAGCCGAACCCTTGCTTTCCTTCATTGCTTGGCCAACCAGAAACTGCAACGCTTTTTCTTTGCCGGCCTTGTATTCTTCAAAAACATTTTTGTTATCAACAATCACTTTGTCCACAATCGCACCCATCGCATCTTCATCGCTCACCTGAAACAGCCCTCGTTCTTTGGCAATTTGGCGAGGCTGGCCACCTTCTTTAATTATTATCGTCAAAATATCTTTGGCGCCTCGTGATGACACTTCACCCCCCATAATCATTTTGAGCAGTTCGGCGTAATCTCCCACCGGCGGCAAACGCAATTCGCCGGCCAATGCGGCCAAGCCCAAAATATCGGAGGTAATATAGTTGGCGGCCACCTTGAGATATTCTTTGGTTTCGTCCAAAGCATGATCCAAACCTTCAGTCAGCTCGTCAAAAAAGCCGGCCAAACTGCGGTCTTGCACAAAAACCTCTACATCTTCAGTTTTCAGACCAAAAAGTTCCGCATAACGACGACGGCGTTGCCAAGGCAATTCGGGTAAAGATTCAACAACATTACGGAACTCCGGAATCTCGCTGATAAATAATTTCGGCAAATCCGGGTCGGGAAAATAGCGATAGTCATGCGAGGACTCTTTCAAGCGCTGAGAAAAAGTGGTTTGTTTGTTTTCGTCCCAACCACGGGTTTCCTGAACCACCCGTCCTCCAGCTTCCAACACGCCAGTCTGACGCTTAATTTCTTCATCTATCGCCTTCTCTACCGTCCGAAAAGAATTGAGATTTTTAATCTCCACTTTGGTCCCCAACTTATCGCCTTCCGGCGCGACCGAAACGTTGGCTTCAATCCGCATCTGACCCTTTTCCATATTGGCCTCCGAAGCGCCCAAATAACGCAATAAAAGCTGAAGTTCTTTGGCAAAAGCCGAGGCAGTTGGACCGTCATTAATCACCGGCTCGGTCACCAACTCCATTAGAGGCAAGCTGGAACGATTGAAGTCCACCAAACTCTCGCCAGTTTTGACATCGTGAAAAGATTTGGCAGTATCTTCTTCCAAGTGAACTCGCGTGATAGCGACGCCTCTCAAACTGCCCCCTGACACTAATGGATATTTGTCCTGGCTAATCTGGTAGCCTTTGGGGATATCAGGATAAAAATAGTTCTTACGGTCAAACTCGGTAAAGTCGGCCAAACGTCCATCCAAGGCCACGCCGACTCGCAAAATATGCCAAATCGCGTCCTTATTAATGACCGGCAAAGCACCCGGTTGGGCGGTACAAACCGGACAAATATTAACGTTCGGCTGTCGCTCATCCGGGTTGTTAAGGCACCGACAAAACATCTTGGTCTTGGTGTTTAATTCGACATGAACCTCCAAGCCAATGGTTGGTTTATATTTTATTTCACTCATAGATTAGTCAATTATACGCAAAAACGGCAAAAACTCAAAATCGGCAAGCTAAGGCAAGCAAAAACCGGCCCAACGACGTCAGGCCGGTTTTTTATTCAACTTTTTTATTGCCCAATTTTTCGTGGGAAAAAGCGATTCTTTGCCCACCTGCCTACTTTCCAAATTATCAACAAAACAATAGCAATCGTTATCAACCATAGAACAATCAATGGCAACAAAGCAATAAACGCAATCATAAGATTGACATATTTTACCGAACCTTTCACCAAAGTGCGCAAAGATTGTTTTATTTGCGTTAATGGCCGCCAACGAACGCCAAACACTTCAATGTCCGCCTCCGACGTCAATGAAACGGAGATTGTGGACATCTCAACCTGTCTGTCCATGTATTTTATTTGTCCCTCAATTCTTTCTATATTGTTTCGAATTTGCGAAAGCTCTCGTTGAACATTAAGGATTTCATTTACCGTTTGCGCTTTCTTTAAAACTTCAAGGTATTTATCTTCAGTAGCATTGTAGTTCCTTAACCTTGTTTCCAAATCAACGTATTGGTCGGTTACGTCTTGGGTGCTGACCTCTTCTCTCTCCACTTTAACCGTTGCATCTTTTATTTTATCAATCGTCTCATCAAATTTGTCAGATGGGACCTTGATGGTGATATGGCCAGATTTTATGTCGCTGGCAATTTCATAGATCCTAGCCACCGAAACAAATCCACCCGCTTGTTCCGCGATATTGGTTATAGTTTCAACCGCCTCCTCTGCCTTTTCCACAATTACCGACATTGAACCGTTGCGAGAAACTTTCCTCTGAGGCAAGACTTCTGTCGTGGCCGATTTTGTGTCTGCCTCTTGGTAGTAATCAGCTGAATCAGGCGATAAGACAGCCTCACTATTCTGAAAAGAAGTTACCGCCACTCTAGCACCGGACAGTGAGGTTATGACCACTAAACAACCGACGACGGCCACCAGAACCAAGGCTCCTAAAACAGCCAGGATTGAAAAGATTATTTTTTTCATAAATCACCAATTAAATTAATAAAAATCAACTTTGTTTATTATAAAACAAAAAAGATTTCATAAAAAGCCTTAGCTCAAAAGCCGGACTTCTTCTTCTAAAGCTATGCCAAATTTTTGTTTGACCAAGCGCTTGATTTTTTCGGCCAATTTTTTTAAGTCACGCGTCGCGCCGCCGCCGCGATTAATCAAAAAGTTAGCATGAAAATCAGCCACCGCCACCTTGCCAGCCGAAAGCCCTTTGCCGCCGGAAGCTTCTATCAAATACCCGACTGAAACTTTTTTATTAAAAATTTTAGTTGGGTCAATCTTTTTCAGGCTAGTTTTGGAAATACGCGACAGAGGCACATTTTTAAAAAAACTGCCGGCGCACAAGAGGCCATTATATTTATTGTCACGAACGATAATTAAATTGCGCGCTACTTTATGTAGGGCCAGTTTGTCGCCCTTTTTTAATTCAAGGCAAACCCGTAAAACTAACCAATTTCTTTTTTTGAAAACACTGTCGCGGTAGCCAAAACGGCAATCAGATTTTCCGAGTCGGCGGATTTTGCGGCCATCAAAAATCTCCACCCTCTCCACCAAGTC
>JAKJEI010000039.1:290-734 GCA_022705505.1 Patescibacteria group bacterium | reverse complement strand
GTGGATAGGGGTGAAAGGCTAAACAAACTTGGAAATAGCTGGTTCTCTCCGAAAACTATTTAGGTAGTGCCTCAAGTATTACCTTCGGGGGTAGAGCACTGTTTTGGCTAGGGGGTCATGGCGACTTACCAAACCTATGCAAACTCCGAATACCGAAGAGTACAGCTTGGGAGACAGAGCACCGGGTGCTAACGTCCGGACTCAAGAGGGAAACAACCCAGACCGCCAGCTAAGGTCCCTAAAATTGGCTAAGTGGGAAACGAAGTGGGAAGGCTAAAACAGTCAGGATGTTGGCTTAGAAGCAGCCATCATTTAAAGAAAGCGTAATAGCTCACTGATCGAGTCGTCCTGCGCGGAAGATGTAACGGGGCTAAGCCAGTTACCGAAGCTGCGGATTTGCAATTTATTGCAAGTGGTAGGAGAGCGTTCTGTAGGCCTGTGAAG
>JAKJEI010000039.1:0-259 GCA_022705505.1 Patescibacteria group bacterium | reverse complement strand
CCTAAGGTGAGGCAGAGATGCGTAGCTGATGGGAAACAGGTCAATATTCCTGTACCGATGTGTAGTGCGATGTGGGGACGGAGAAGGTTAGCTCAGCCAACTGTTGGACATGTTGGTTCAAGCCTGTAGTCGTGCCTGGTAGGCAAATCCGCCGGGCTTAGATGAGGGGTGATAACGAGTCTGCTTGCAGACGAAGTGAGTGATACCCTGCTTCCAGGAAAAGCCACTAAGCTTCAGCTACACACGACCGTACCGCAAA
>JAKJEI010000038.1 GCA_022705505.1 Patescibacteria group bacterium | reverse complement strand
TATTATTTTATCAACCCCTTGGTTTTTAATTCCTCATACAGTTTATCAACCAAAACGTCGTGGAAGGCGTCTATAATGAAAGGTTCTTCGGCCACCACTTTGTTTAGAGTGCGAACAATACCATGCTGACCAATTTCGGCAATATAAGCATTCAACTTAACAGCCGATTCATCGTCCAAACGGTCAAGGTAGCTGGCGCCAGAGGCGTTGCCAATTGGAGCGGCTTTCGTCTTTGCCGCTATGACCGGCCGGCTTGAGGTCGCTTCCGAATCTGTTTCCGCGCTCTCGGTTATCATTTCTTGAATCGCGCTCCGAACCAGTTCTTTTTCTTCCACGATGCCGCTTTGCGCTTCAAGTTGGTTGCGCTTAATTTCAATCATTTTTTGCAATTGCGCAATTTCCGCCTCAATCGCTTGGCTGTTGCCCAAAAAATTTTCTGCCATAAAAAATTAATTAGTGGTTAGAGTTTATATGTTTCAATTATATTATGATAATATCTACTAGTCTATGTTTTATCTTGACGAATTAAACAATCCCCAGCGCGAGGCGGCCAAGCACAAAGACGGACCACTCTTGGTTATCGCCGGCGCCGGCGCCGGCAAAACACGAACAGTCGCTTGCCGCGTTTTGCATTTAATCAAGTCCGGCGTGGCGCCGGACCAAATTTTGGCCATCACCTTTACCAACAAAGCAGCCAGGGAGATGAAGGAACGTATTTTGAGCTTGCTGGCCAAAGACAGCAAAGCTAAAGAGGGGTTGAGACAAGGGCAAAATCGCGCCGAACCTTTTGTTTCCACCTTTCACGCGCTTTGTGTCTATATTTTACGGAATGAACACC
>JAKJEI010000037.1:409-844 GCA_022705505.1 Patescibacteria group bacterium | reverse complement strand
AGCTCAGGAGGAAGGACTCTCTGTTAATGATTATTGTGATAAATATTCTGCTAAATTTTTGCCTTTGAAAGAAAGTCTAAATTTAACTTTTGATAAATTTATTCGTACCACTGATGCTCACCATATCGCCGCTGCCCAAGAATTTTGGCGTCGTTGCGCAAAGCAGGGAGATATTTATAAAAAACACTATGAAGTAAAATATTGCGTTGGTTGTGAAATGGAAAAAACGGATTCAGAATTAGTGAGTGGTCGTTGCCCTTTGCATCCCAATCAGGATTTGGAAATAATTAAAGAAGAAAATTATTTTTTTCGTTTTTCCAAATATCAAGAAAAGTTGTTAGACCTTTATAAATCTCAGCCGGATTTTGTTTTGCCGGCTAGTCGTTTGAAAGAAATAAATACTTTTGTGGCTAACGGTTTGCAAGATTTTAGTAT
>JAKJEI010000037.1:0-390 GCA_022705505.1 Patescibacteria group bacterium | reverse complement strand
GATAAAATGCCTCATGGTGTGCCTGTGCCTGACGATGATAGTCAAGTGATGTATGTTTGGTTTGATGCTTTAGTAAATTATGTTTCCACGTTGGGTTGGCCGGAAGACGAAGCTAATTTTCTGTCTTTTTGGCCGGCGCTCCAAGTTTGCGGTAAAGATAATTTGCGTCCGCAAGCAGCCATGTGGCAAGCCATGCTTATGTCAGCCGGCTTGCCAAGTTCTAAACAAATTTTAGTTTTTGGTTTTATCACTGCTAACGGTGAAAAAATGAGTAAGAGTTTAGGCAATGTAGTTAGTCCCTTTGATTTAGTTGCTCAGTATGGCAGCGAAGCGGTTCGTTATTATTTATTGGCGGAGATACCAACTTTTGAAGATGGTGATTATTCAAAC
>JAKJEI010000036.1 GCA_022705505.1 Patescibacteria group bacterium | reverse complement strand
TCAACGAATTCTTAGAGCGCCAACAGCAAATTATTTATTTATCGGCCACCCCAAAACCTTGGGAAATCAACCAAAGTCAAGGAGAAATCGTCGAACAATTGATTAGACCAACTGGTTTAGTCGATCCCCAAGTTGAAGTCAGGTCAAGTCATCATCAAATTGAAGATTTAATTCGCGAAATTATTAAAAGAGTAGAACTAGGTGAAAGAACTTTAGTCACCACCCTCACCAAAAAAATGGCTGAGGCCCTGACTGATTATCTCAATGATCCGCAAAAAATTAATAAATTACTCAAGCAAAAACCAAAAAAATTACCTAAAGTGGCTTACCTACATTCAGACATTGACACCTTAGATCGTAATGATATTTTGGACGATTTACGTGCTGGGACTTATGACGTATTGGTGGGCATTAACTTATTAAGAGAAGGTTTAGATCTTCCGGAAGTTAGTTTAATTGGCATTTTGGATGCTGACAAAGAGGGTTTCTTAAGAAATGATATTGCCCTCATTCAAACCATTGGTCGGGCGGCGCGCCACCTTAATGGTCTTGCTATTTTATATGCTGATCAAATAACTCAATCAATGCGAAAAGCTATTGATGAAACGGCGCGCCGCCGCCAAAAACAGCTTCAATACAATCAAGAACACCACATTGACGCCACCAGCATTAATAAACCGATTAGAGAAAAATTACTGCAAAGAGAAAAAGATGGAGATGAATGGCAAAATGAACTAAATCGAACACAAAAAAACCAGAAACAAAAAGCTATTTATTTACAATTAAATAAACATTCTAAACTTAACCTGATGGCCATCAATGGACAAGATTTGACACCCGCTGAGCGAGCC
>JAKJEI010000035.1 GCA_022705505.1 Patescibacteria group bacterium | reverse complement strand
CCAGCGCTACCAAGAACGGCTTTTTCGGAAAGGTGTTGCCAGTAGTCGGAAACGACGAGGTTGTCGATGTCATCTAGAATATAGGTTTCCTTAAATTTACCCTCCAAAAAATCAATCTCTTTGTCTATTTCCATTAATTTTACCCCCTCCAAATCCCCAATTCCAAATGTATGACTTTTTTTATCACTCAGTTCCAAAAATTCTTGATTTCTAACTATTGGCCTGTTGTAGTAGTCATCTAAAATTGTGTGGTCACTAAAAAAGTTGCCGTTAGAAAAAATTGCCAAGTTATCAAAATACTCATCAAGGCTGTCCAAACGAATCGGCTCTTGACCTCTGCCAGCCAAATCGTCGGCCAGCCGAAAGTTTTTTGTCGTAAAACGTTCAGCGTATTTTTCATAAGTTTTTTTAAAGGCATGCGCGTCGTCACGGGTATGATCCGGTACGGTCGCATCTTGCACCAAGTGCAAAACATGCCCCAGTGAAAGCAGGGCTCGCTCTTTGTCACCCCAAGTATATTCATAAATGGCCCGCGGCCAAGAATGATCATTTGGATCAGAAAAATAGCCATTAATCACTCCATTCCCGGGCCGAGAAGCTTGCGCGTTTGGATTTTGCGCCCAGTCTTTTGAAGATCGCCCACCCTTGAAACCGCGATTATGGACTGGATCATAAAAATGATTCAGCCAACGAGGCGCTTCGTCTTCGTCTTCACTCCCCTGAATAATTAAATTTTCTTCAAATTCAAGGAAAGTTTGATTGGGGTTGTAAAACTCAAACAATTTGATTGCTTCTTGGGTAATCGCCCGATGAGTAGTGCTGTCATTGTAAGCCCAAACCGGCAGAGCATTACCTA
>JAKJEI010000034.1:547-868 GCA_022705505.1 Patescibacteria group bacterium | reverse complement strand
TGAAGAGTTGGTGATAATTGGTATCCCATAAGGACTTTTCATAAAATCCCCGACATCTTGAGTAATAGTGGCAAGACCAAGCCAATATTTTCTTCCCCTCTTTGCAATTGAGAAGAGGAAAGAAGCTGTATCTTCAGATTTCATCATCCACCAAGCCTCGTCAACAACGAGAAGCCTTTTTTTAATGTTTCTTCTGACGGCGTTCCAAATATGGTGGGTAACAATATACATAGCTGCTGGCTTTAGCTCATCTTCCATATCTCGGACAGAAAAGACGACAAATTTCCTATTAATATCAACGTTAGATGGTTGGTTTAAGAA
>JAKJEI010000034.1:0-537 GCA_022705505.1 Patescibacteria group bacterium | reverse complement strand
AGTTCCGTGGGTAAACTTAGATAACCTTTGAATTAAAGATTCGCTACCTTCCATCCCAGACAAGACAATTTCAAAATCTGACAGAAGAGGTGGCTCAATATTAGAGAAATCTGATTCAGCTGTAATGTCTTTTAAGGCGTAGGTTTCGGTAATAGCACGATCTATTAAAGAATCTTCTTCGGGGGTTAAACCTCCAAGCATAATACGGAAAAGGCCAACTAATGTGATGGTATTAGACCTTAAAACATCAGCCGGAGTTTCCTCTCCAACAGGAATTGGTAGGTCAAATGGATTAATGTGGTGATCAGACGAAAGAGCGATATTGAAATAACGGCCACCGACAGCTTCAGCTAAATATTCATACTCTCTTTCAGGGTCAATAACTATTATTTCAGTGTCAAACATTAAAGATCTAATTATTTCTAATTTAGTAGCATAAGATTTTCCTGCCCCAGAAGTAGCAAAAGTAACTGAGTTAAAGTTTGGTAAGGAATAACGATCAAATAAAACCAAACTAGAGTTGTGTCTATTGACCCC